>JAJTDE010000008.1 GCA_021298085.1 Rubrivivax sp. | reverse complement strand
CTGGGCGCGGGCTGTGCGGTGGTGTCGGTGGACTACCGCATGGGCCCCGAGCACCGCTTCCCCGCCGCGGTGCTGGACTGCGTGGCGGCCACGCGCTGGGTGCGGGCACAGGCCGATGCGCTGGGCGTCGACGCGGGCCGGCTGGCCGTGGGCGGCGACAGCGCCGGCGGCAACCTGGCTGCGGTGGTCTGCCTGGCGCTGCGCGATGCCGGTGAACCGTTGCCGCGTTTCCAGCTGCTGATCTACCCGGCCACCGACATGCGCGCCGTGGCGCCGTCACACACCAGCCATGCCGATGGCTACCTGCTGACGGCCCAGAGCATTGCCTGGTACCGCGCCCAGTACATCGCCGAGGAGGCCCAATGGTCAGACTGGCGTGCGTCGCCCCTGCTCGCGCCCAACCTGGCCGGGCTGCCGGCCGCGCTGGTGCTCACCGCCGGCTTTGACCCACTGCGCGACGAAGGTCGGCAGTATGCCGACGCCCTGTCAGCCGCCGGTGTGCCGGCCCAGTATGTGTGTTTCGAGCGGCAGATCCACGGCTTTCTCCCGATGGGACGGGTGATCGCCGAGGCGCGCACGGCCGTGGACCTGTGTGCCGCCGCGTTGCGCCGCGCCCTGGCCTGAGCCGCCGAACGCCCGGGCTGGCGGCAATTAGCGGCTGCGTGCTAATCTCCGCTAATGCCCAAGCCCATCGATTGGCACCACCCTCGCACAGCCCTGGCTGAGCAGTACCTGCGCATGTTTGAGGTGGTGGGCGCACCGTCGCTGGTGCTGTTTGCGCCACGCGGCTATGGCAAGACCCAGTTTGTCACCCGTGACCTCATCCCCGCGGCCACCGCCGCTGGCATGGCGCCGGTGTATGTCAACTTTTGGGAAGACAACACCCGGCCTGCAGCGTCGGTCGTGGCGGCGCTGCTGAAGGCGCTGCACGCCGAACCGGGCATCGCCCACAGCCTGAAGCAGGAGGCGCGGCGCCTGGCCGGTGAGTTCGGGCTCAGCCTGGACGCCGGCATCCCGGGCCTGGGCAAGGCCTCGGCCAGTGCCAAGCTGAGCCGCCCCGCCAAGCCCGACGACGCCCCGAGCGACCCGCTGCTGCTGATGCACCGCCTCACCGAGCGGCTCGCCAAGGCCCTGGGCAAGACGCTGCTGCTGGTCTTCGACGAGGTGCAGACACTGGCCGCCAAGCCGGAACACGAAACCTTTGTGCGCAGCCTGCGCACGATGTTGGACAGCCAGCGCCACAGCGTCTGTTCGGTCTTCACCGGTTCCAGCCAGAGCAAGCTGGCCGAGATGTTCCAGCGCATCCGCGCCCCGCTGTACAACTTCTCGCGCAACGACGTGCTGCCGGCGCTGGGCGACGATTTCCTGGCCCTGTGGCTGAGCAACATCCGCAGCTTGATTGGCACGGACAACACGCTGACCCTGGAGCGCATGCGGGCCGCCTTTGCCAGCACCGAGCGCAACCCGCGGATCTTCTTCTCCGCGGTGACCGACATGGTCATGCGCGGCAGCAGCGAGATCGAACGCTTCACGCGCGCCGCGGTGGCCGATGCGCAGTCGAACTCGGGCGTGATCCAGCGCCTGCGCAGCCTGACCCCGCTGGACCGGGTCGTGCTGACGGCCATCATCCGCCACGAGCAGCGCATCCAGCGCGGTGAGATCGAACGGGGTGCGCCGTTTGGCCTGTTCTCCCAGCCGTCGCGGCAGCAGATGGCCCAGGTGCTGGGCATCACACCGACACCCCAGCAAGTACAGAGTTCGCTGCGCCGACTGTCCAGTGACGAGATCCAGCTGGTCATTTCGCTGGAGCGTGGGCAGTACCAGATTGAAGACCCCCTGTTCATGGAAGCGCTGGCCGACATCCTGCTGCGCCAGACCGACGACGCCGGCGCCGCTGCGGTGGTCACCCCCGGCCTGCTGGAGCTGGCTGCCGACGAAGCCACGCTGCGCGCCGAAGCCGCGCAACCGGCCTCGGCACCTCCCGGCACAATGAAGCCCAACTGACGCATCCCGCTGGCCTTCCAGAACGCCGCCCGAGCGACCGCCGAACGACACCCCACCGACCCACGAGGCACACCCCATGACCGCCACCCCTGCCACCGACAGCACGTCCACCTACCCCCACGTCCAGCTGCTGATCAACAACACCTGGCGCGATGCCCTGGGTGGCGAGACGATTCCCGTGCACAACCCGGCCACAGGCCAGGTGATCGGCAGCGTGGCCCACGCGCGCAAGGCTGACCTGGACGACGCGCTGGCCGCGGCCGCCGCCGGATTCGAGCGCTGGCGCAAGACACCCGCCGTCGAGCGCAGCCGCCTGATGCGTGAAGCCTCGCGGCTGCTGCGCGAGCGGGCCGACACCATCGCCCGGCTGATGACCCTGGAGCAGGGCAAGCCCCTGGCGGAAGCGCGCGGCGAGACGCTGTTTGCCTGCGACACCATCGAGACCTTTGCCGAGGAAGGCCGTCGCGTCTACGGCCGCATCGTGCAGCCGCGCGCGGCCAGCGTGCTGCAGCAGGTCTTCAAGGAGCCGGTGGGCCCGGTGGCGGCGTTCACGCCCTGGAACTTTCCGGTCAACCAGATCGTGCGCAAGCTGTCGGCCGCGCTGGCCACCGGCTGCTCCATCATCGTGAAGGCGCCTGAAGAGACCCCGGCCTCACCGGCCGAGCTGCTGCGCTGCTTTGTCGACGCCGGCATCCCGCCGGGCGTGATCGGCCTGGTGTATGGCACACCGTCGGAGATCAGCGAATACCTGATCCCGCACCCGGTGATCCGCAAGATCACCTTCACCGGCAGCACACCGGTGGGCAAGCAGCTGGCGGCGCTGGCAGGCGCCCACATGAAACGCGCCACGATGGAACTCGGCGGCCACGCCCCGGTGATCGTGGCCGAAGACGCCGACATCGGCCGTGCGGTCAAGGCCATGGCCAGCGGCAAGTTCCGCAATGCGGGGCAGGTCTGCATCTCGCCGACCCGCTTCCTGGTGGCCAACAGCGTGCGCCAGGCCTTCATCGACGGCTTGGTCGCGGCCACGCGCGCACTCAAGGTGGGCAACGGACTGGACAACGGCGTGCAGGTGGGCCCGCTGGCCAACGCACGGCGTGTCAGCGCGATGGAGCGCATCACCGCCGATGCGGTGGCCGGTGGCGCGGACATCGCCGCTGGCGGTGAGCGCATCGGCAGCACCGGCAACTTCTTTGCACCCACGGTCATCGTCAACCCCTCGGCCAGCAGCCTGGTCTTCAACGAGGAACCGTTCGGCCCGGTGGCGGCGGTGCGCGGCTTTGACACCCTGGACGAGATGATCGCCGAGGCCAACCGCCTGCCCTATGGCCTGGCGGCCTATGCCTTCACCAGCTCGCTCAAGTCGGCCCAGCAGCTGACGGAAAACCTTCAGACCGGCATGTTGTGGATCAACCAGCCCGCGATGGCCCTGCCCGAGATGCCGTTTGGTGGTGTCAAGGACTCCGGCCATGGCAGCGAAGGCGGCCCGGAGGCGCTGGAGGCCTACCTGAACACCAAGTCCGTCAGCACGCTCTGTGTCTGAGCACGGCCCCGCAGCACCAGGCCTTGCCCATGAGCACCCCGCCGTTGACATCCCCGCTGTCACCCCTGACGCCTGAACTCAGCGCCATCTTCGACACGGTCTATGCCACCGACCTGGTCTACGTGAAGGATTGCTGGAAGCTCTGCGGTGATGCCCACTGCTGCAGCTTTCAGCGCTACAAGAGCCGCTACCGCATCATTGCTCAGGCGCCCTTCCAGGAGCTGCCGCTGCTGCCGGGTGAATATGCCTACCTGCAGCAGCGCGGCTGGGCTCGGCAGTTTGAGCCCTACGAACACAAGTCGCAGTCTTTCGAGATCGATGGCCGGACGCTGACCCACGAAAGCATCGTCAGCCGCCGTCCAGGCTGTGCGTGTGACCACGCCACGCGGCCCACCATCTGCCGCCTGTACCCGCTGATGCCCCAGTTTGACATCGAGGGCCGCCTGATCGGTGTTGAGCAGACGGGCATCTACGAGGAGATGGAACGCATTGGTGGTTTGGCACGGGCCTGCCAGCTCACGCAGCTGCCCTTTGCCCAGATGGATGCGTTCCTGAAGCTCACGGGTGCACTGGCCCAGAGCCCGCTGCTGAGGCTCTACCTCGAGTCCTACCGCCTCACGAAGGCCCATGTGTCCGAGCGGCTGGCCCAGCGCGTGGGCCAGACCGGCAAGGACGTGTTTGCCGCCTTCGAGGGCGCGCTGCTGCGCAATGCCCTGGTGGACAAGCCGACCCTGCACCCGGCACTCAGCGCCTTGATGCAGCGTTATGACGAACGTTGGCCACAGTGGGCCGACCTGGAGGCGGCATGACCACACCGGCGCATTTCCGGGGCCAGCGCATCGCTGGACTGCTCTTTGACCTGGACGGCACGCTGCTGGACACTGCCGGCGACATCGCTCAGGCCCTGGCCCGGGCCCTGGCCGATCGCGGCCTGCCGGCGCCTGCGCCAGCCCAGGTGCGCAACATGATCGGCCGAGGTGCCCCCACCCTGGTGCGCCGCGCCAGCGAGGCCCTGGGCCTGGGGCTTGGCGACGAGGCCCAGGCCCAGGTGCTGCAGGGCTTCTTCCAGCACTACGAGCAGTTGCAGCAGGCCGAGGGTTACGCCCCCACGGTCTATCCCGGTGTGCTGGAAGGCCTGACCATGGTGCGGGCCGCAGGCCTGCGCATGGGGGTGGTCACCAACAAGCAGCACCGCTTTGCCCAGCACCTGCTGGCGCACCGCGGCATCGCCCCGCTGCTGGACATCATCGTGGGTGGCGACACCTGCGAGCGCCGCAAGCCCGACCCCCAACCCCTGCTGTGGGCCGCCAGCCAGCTGGGCCTGCCGCCGGAGCAGATGCTGATGGTGGGTGATTCGGTCAACGACGTGTCGGCCGGGCTGGCCGCGGGCATGTCGGTGGTGGCCGTGCCCTACGGCTACAACGAAGGCCAGGACCCGCGCCTGCTGCCCGCCCATGGGATGGTGGAGACGATGGCCGAGTTGCCGTCCTTGCTGGGGCTGCCGGGCGCGAAGGCTGCACAGCCATGACGGCAGCGGCCGGCGGCCCGCTGCAGGGCCTGCGCGTGATCGAGCTGGCCGCCATTGGCCCGGTGCCGCTGTGCGGGCAGCTGCTGTCCGACCTGGGCGCCGAGGTCATCCTGGTGGACCGCATCGCCGCCAGCGGCCTGGGCCTGGAAATGGCGCGCCGCCACGAGACCAACCTGCGCAACCGGCGTTCCCTGGCGGTTGACACGCGCCAGCCGGAAGGCCGTGACCTGGTGCTGCACTTGCTGCAGGGCGCTGACGTGCTGCTGGAGGGCTTTCGCCCGGGTGTGGCCGAACGCCTGGGCCTGGGCCCCGCCGATGCCGAGCGCGTCAACCCGCGCCTGGTCTACGGGCGCATGACCGGTTTTGGCCAGCAGGGCCCCTTGTCGCAGCAGGCCGGGCATGACCTGAACTACATCGCGCTGACGGGCGCCCTGCACGCCATTGGCCCGGCGGGCGGTGCACCCGTGCCGCCGCTGAACCTGGTGGGTGACTATGGCGGCGGCGCGCTCTACCTGGCCTTTGGCGTGATGGCCGCCCTGTTCGAGCGCCAGCGTTCCGGCCTGGGCCAGGTGGTGGACGCGGCGATGGTCGACGGCGCGGCGTCGCTGATGGGCATCTTCTTCGGGCTCAAGGCCGCCGGGCAGTGGCAGCCCGGACGCGGGCGCAACCTGCTGGATGGCGGCGCGCCCTTTTATGCCTGTTATGAGACGGCCGATGGCGGCTGGTTGTCCGTGGCGCCGCTGGAGCCCAAGTTCTTTGCCGAGTTTGTGCGCCTCAGCGGGCTGGACACGTCCTGGTGCACTCGCCAGTACCAGCCCCAGGCCTGGCCCGAACTGCGTGCCGAGATCACCGCCTGTGTGAAGCGGCGCACCCGCGCTGAGTGGGAAACCCTGTTCCAGGGCAGCGACGCCTGCGTGGCCCCGGTGCTGAGCCTGGACGAGGTGGACGGCCACCCGCATGCGCAGGCGCGCGATGCCTTTGTGGCGCTGGACGGCATCACGCAGCCGGCGGCCGCCCCGCGCTTCTCACGCTCGGGTGCGGCCCCGCTGACGCCGCCACCCGAACCCGGCGCCGATACCGACGCCATCCTGCAGGGCGCGGGTTGCAGTGCCGATCAGGTGGCGCGCTGGCGCGCGGCTGGCGTCGTGGCCTGAACGCCCAACCCTCCAACAGAGAGGCAACCGAGACGGCATGAACTCCGCTGAACCCTCCTTTGACGTCCTGGCTGGCGCCCGCAAGGCCGCCTCGGTGATCGTCCTGCGTGACCGCCCCGATGGCGCGGGCCTGGAAGTGCTGATGCTGCGCCGTGCCGAGCGCGATGGCGACATGCGCAGCGGTGCGGCGGTGTTCCCGGGTGGCGTGCTGGATGCGCGCGACCGCGACGCCCACCGGTACTGCGAAGGCTGGGACGACGCCCGCGCCAGCCAGCGGCTGGGCCTGCCCGACGGTGGCCTGGACTACTGGGTCGCCGCGGTGCGCGAGTGCCTGGAGGAAGTGGGCCTGCTGTATGCCCACGCCAACGGCCGGCCCTTTGACGCCAGCGCCTGGCGCGACCCGCTGCAGCAGGGTGAATGCGGCCTGGCCGAACTCTGTGAACAGCAGGGCCTGACCCTTCAGTTGAGCGGCTGGCACTACTGGAGCCACTGGCTGACGCCGCCGGGCAACCCCAAGCGCTTTGACACCCGATTCTTCGTGGCCGAGGCGCCGCCCGGGCAGCAGGCACTGGCCGATGGCGGCGAAGCGGTGGAGCTGATGTGGCTCACCCCCAGCGAAGCGCTGGCCCGCGAACGCGGGCTCAAGCTGCTGCCCGTGACCCGGCGTACGCTGGAAGAACTCGGGCGTCATGGCACGGTGGCGTCGGTGCTGGCCCATGCGGCCCAGCTGCGCGACATCCCGCTCACCATGCCCCGCCTGGCCAGCACGCGCCACCCCAAGGACGGCAGCCTGCAGCGCACCGTGGTGCTGCCTGAAGAAGCCAGTTATGCCGAAATCGGGCATCTGGACCCTGCTGGCCGCGGAGATGCGCTCAACCAGATCGTGCCCGGCCGCCCGGTGAGGCTGACGCCTCGGCTGATCCGCGTCACCGCGCCCAACCCCGGCGTGATGACTGGCCCGGGCACCAACAGCTACCTGGTGGGTGACCCCGCCACCAACCGCTGGACAGTGATCGACCCCGGCCCGGCCCTGCCCGAGCACACCCAGGCCCTGCTGGCGGCCGCCCCCGGCCCCATCGAGCGCATCCTGGTGACGCACACGCATGCTGACCACTCACCCGGCGCCAGGGCGCTGCGCGAGGCCACCGGTGCTCCCGTGCTGGGCCAGCGGCCCGCTCACCCGCAGGGCCAGGACCCGCACTTTTCCCCAGACAACGTGCTGCAGGGCGGCGAACGCCTGGTACTGGGCCCTTCGGCCACCCTGGAGGTTCTGCACACCCCCGGGCATGCGTCCAACCACCTGTGCTACTGGCTGCCGGAAGACGGCCTGCTGCTCACGGGCGACCACGTCATGCAGGGCAGCACCGTGGTGATCAACCCGCCCGACGGCGACATGGCGGCCTACTGTGCCTCACTGCGGGGTTTGTTGTCGATGCCGCTGCAGTGGCTGGCGCCCGGCCATGGCTTCCTGGTGGCCAAGCCGCACGCCGTCATCGAGGCCCTGCTGGCGCACCGCGGACGCCGTGAAGACCGTGTGTTGCGCGCGCTCGCCGAGGCCGACCGCACCACCGGTGGTGCGTCGGCGCACAGCCTGGCCACCCTGGTGGCCTGGGCGTATGACGATACGCCGTTGGCGCTGCACCCGCTGGCACAGCGCTCGCTGCTGGCGCACCTGCTCAAGCTGCAGGGCGAGGGGCGGGCGGTGCAGCACCAGGATGGTGATCATGCGTTGTGGCGTCAGCCCTGACGGCTGGGCGCCGGGCATGACACCAGCAGTTGGCCCTGCTGGGCGAGCAAGGCTTCGCTGGATGAGCCGGTGATGGCCAGCGCATCCAGGCCGGTCATGATGCCGAAGGTCATCACGGCAGCCAGGATGAAGGCGGGCAGGCGGGCGGTGGTGGCAACGTGGTTCATGGTGGGCTCCTGTGACGGGGTCAGTGGTGTGTCGATGGAGGTATCTTCGTCGTCCAGCGGCTGAGCTGTACCCGGTGTGCGACGGGTGGCGCCCAGGCTGCGACGAGCGGCGCGCAGCGTGGACAGACGGTGTCGCCGCTGACCGTTCAGCCAGCGCTGTTGCCTGCGTGCCGCGTCAGCGTGGCCCGGCCGCGTGATACTTGCGCTGTCATTGCGGCCCTCACGCCGCCCTCTACCGCCTCAGCACCCCCGGCACCATGCTCAAGACACCCCAGTGGTACGACCAGCAATACAACGCCCGTGCGGGCATTCCTGATGCCGCCGAGCACCTGCAGCGCTGGGCCAGCCGTTCGGCCGCCGCCCGTGCTCAGCTGCGGTCGGTGCTGGACGTGCCCTACACCGAGGCCGGGCATCACAACCCCGGCGAGCGCCTGGACATCTTCTTGCCGAGCGCACCATCCGCAGGCAGCCCCGCCGCGCCGGTGCTGATCCACATCCACGGCGGCTACTGGCGCGCGCTGGACAAGCAGGACCAATCCTTCATCGCCCAGCCCTTCTGCGAGGCCGGCGCACTGGTGCTGGTGCCCAACTACAACCTCTGCCCGCAGGTGACGCTGGCGCAGATCGTCATGCAGATGGTGCAGGCGGTGGCCTGGGCCTGGGCGCACGCCGCCGAGTACGGGGGCGACCCTCACCGCATCGTCGTCACGGGCCATTCGGCCGGTGGCCACCTGGCCGCCATGATGATGGCCTGTGAGTGGCCGCAGGTGGCGCCGGGCTTGCCGGCCGATGTGGTCAAGGTGGCGGTGCCGGTGTCGGGGCTGTTTGAGCTGGAGCCCCTGCGGCACGCGCCGTTCCTGTCCAGTGACCTGGGCCTGACCGCCGCCGAGGCCGAGCGGCTGAGTCCCGCGCTGCTGCCGCTCAAGCGCCCACGCGCGGGCAGTGTGCAGGCCTTTGTCGGCGAACAGGAAAGCCCGGAGTTTCACCGCCAGGGCCGCGCCTTGCGCGAGGCCTGGGGCCTGCGGGTGGTCAGCGCCTGCGAGGCCGTGCCCGGCTGCCACCACCTGAGCGTGATGGACGCCCTGGTGGACCCTTCCACCCGGCTGCACCAGGCGGTGCGGCGGGCCTTGGGGGTTTGACAGCGCAGGGCAGTTGGCGCGGGCGCTGCCGGTGGCAGCCGCTCAGGGCGTGGCCGACGCCTGGTGGCAGGCCATGCAGTTCACCCGGGTCTGCACCATCATGCGCCGGCTGTCGGGTGTCTGGGGCGTGACGGCGGCGTTGAAGGCCGCGACGTTGGTGGGCGCGTCGGTGATGCGCTGTTCCAGCATCGCGCGGTGCGGCCAGCGTGTGTAGGCCGGAGAGTGCCGGGCATTGGCGTAGACCTTCTTTGCCGTGGCCACATCACCGGCCTTCACCAGCATGTCGCCCATGTTCATGAAGAAGCCTTCGAAGTTGTGCGGCGCGATCCACGAATTCCAGCAGGCGCGTTGCGGCCCTTCGGTGGTGGCGCGCGTCAGGTAGGGGCTGAAATCAGGGTTCTGGCGGTCGATGGCGCGGCCGGCGCAGAGGTCCAGCGTGCGCCACTGCATCTCCAGCGCTTCCCGGTAGCGGGATGAATCGGCCGGCAGCCGTGACAGCGAGTAGCCGGCCGTGAACAGGTTGAACTCAGGCCAGGCGGAGACGCTGTCCATCAGCGTGAAGTAACCCTGGCGTGTCAGGCGCTCGTCCTGGTGGATGCTGCCTTCGGTGAGCAGTGCTGAGCCCAGAAAGCCCTGAAAGCGCGCCTCACCGGGCTGCAGACGCACGGCTTCCTCGAAGTAACGGCGGGCCATCACCGCGTCGGCCGTGATGCTGGCCGGCACCTTGGCCAGCCGGCTGCTTTCGGCCAGGCGCCAGAAGTGCAGCCAGCCGGCGTGGGCGGCGGTCAGGGCATCGCGGGGGTTTTCCAGGTAGGCCGCGGTCTGGATCTCGAGTGCGCGGTCGATGTCCTCGTAGCGCCCGCCGTGCAGCGTCTGCCAGAACACGGCGTCGGCCTGCAGGGCCAGCGCTGTGCGGGTGCTGCTGGCGGTCTTGGCGGGGGCGGTGGCCACCGCGATGGCCGAGCAGCCGCCCAGCAGCAGGCCGCCGGTGATCAGCGAAGCGGCCAGCGTCAGGGCTCGGCCCACGCGGGTGATGGGGTGAAAGGGGTTGGTGTGCGAGGGCATGCGGGCTCCAGGTGCGTCGATGGAGCACCACTCTAGGCAATGGTCCCTGCGGGGGCCAGACCGCCGCGACCAGCGGGCGCCGCCTGTCGTCAAGCGGTGTGACGGCGGCGCCAAGCGCGTGCAGGAGCAGCCGCGGTGCGGCCCTTCCGGCCGCCTGCTCTCACCAGCATCCGCCCGCTGAGCCGCCAGCAGACCTGCCGTGAACGCGCCCTCAGACGGGTTGCGTCCGTTCTTCCAGCCAGGCCAGCGCAGCGCCGCTGACGCGGGGTGCCAGCCGTTCGCGCACGACGGCGTGGTACGCGTTCAGCCAGGCGGTTTCGTCATCGCGCAGCAGGCTGCGGTCGATGCAGCGGGTGTCGATGGGGCACAGCGTCAGGGTCTCGAATTCCAGGAACTCGCCGAAGCTGCCGGCTTCGCGGGTAGTGGCCGGCACGTTCATCACCAGGTTTTCGATGCGCACACCCCACTGGCCAGGCCGGTACAGGCCGGGTTCGATGCTGGTGATCATGCCGGGCTCCATGGCCATCTCGGGTGTCGGGATGGCCTTGCTGAGGCTCTGCGGGCCCTCATGGACGTTCAGGAAGTAGCCCACGCCATGGCCGGTGCCGTGGCCGTAATCCAGGCCCTCGGCCCACAGCGGCGCGCGTGCCAGGCTGTCGAGCATCGGGCTCAGCGTGCCGCGGGGGAAACGGGCCCGGCTGAGCGCCATCGTGCCTTTCAGAACCAGGGTGTAGTCGCGCTTCATCGCCGGCGACACGGTGCCGATGGGCCAGACGCGGGTGATGTCGGTGGTGCCGCCCAGGTACTGGCCGCCGCTGTCGATCAGCAGCAGGCCGTCGCCGTCGATGCTGGCGTGGCTGGCTTCGGTGGCCCGGTAGTGCGGCATGGCCCCGTTGGCGTTGAAGCCGGCGATGGTGCTGAAGCTCAGGCCCACAAACCCGGCGCGCGACGCGCGGGCTTCGCTCAGCCAGTCGTCGACGGTCAGTTCGGTGAGGGCCTCGCCGCGGGCCAGTGCGGCCTCGAAGCGAGCGTAGAACGCGCACATCGCGGCGCCATCCTCGGCCATGGCCTCGCGGATGTGGGCCGCCTCTTCGGCGCCCTTGCGGCTCTTGAAGAGCGTGCTGGGGTTGATGGCTTCCACCAGGCGCACGCCGCTGGCCACCTGTTCGCGCAAGCCGTGTGTGACGCGTTTGGGGTCCAGCAGCAGCGTGCTGCTGGCTGGCAGGTCCGACAGCGCCGCGCCGGCCTTGCCATAGGGCGCCAGCGTCAGCCCTTCGGCGGCCAGCACGTCACGCAGCGACGCGTCGACCTTGCCTTCACCGACAAACAGCGTGGCGCTGGTCAGGTCGATCAGCAGGTGGGCCAGGAAGACCGGGTTGTACTCGACATCGCTGCCGCGCAGGTTGGTCACCCAAGCGATGTCGTCCACCGTGGAGATGAAGTGATGCGTGGCACCGGCCTGGGCCATGGCCTCACGCACGCGTGCCAGCTTGGCCTGGCGGGGCTGCGGAGCCTGCGGTGCGCGGTGTTCGTAGACCGAGGCCTTGGGCAGGCTGGGACGGTCTGTCCACATCAGGGCGAGCAGGTCGCTGTGGGTGCGCAGCTCGACGCCGGCCTTGTCCAGCGCCGCCTTCAGCTGCTGGGCGGCGCCCAGCCCGAGCACCTGGCCGTCAACCGCCACCACCTGGCCCGGCGGCGTGTGCTGGGCCAGCCAGTCGACGTGGGCGGTGGAGCCGCCGGTCTGGATCTTGACGAGCTCGATGCCGCTGCCGTTGAGCTCACGCTCGGCCTGCGTCCAGTAGCGGCTGTCGGCGAACAGCGCGGCGGTGTCGCGTGACACCACCAGCGTGCCCATGGAGCCGGTGAAGCCCGACAGCCATTCGCGGCCGGCCCAGCGGCCGGGCAGGTATTCGCTCAAGTGCGGGTCTGCGCTGGGCACCAGCACGGCGTGGACGCCTTCGCGGTGCATCACCTCGCGCAGGTGGTCGATGCGCAGACGGTGGGGGTTGGTGCGGGTATCCATGGGGCTGCTCCGTGCGTAGACCCTCGATTGTGGCGTCCCGAACGATGTGCCGCCGTCACAGCTCCGTGCGCAGCCGCCAGAGCTCCGGAAACAGCACGGTGTCGAGCATCTTGCGCAGGTAGCTCACGCCCCCCGTTCCGCCAGTGCCGCGCTTGAAGCCGATGACCCGCTCCACCGTCGTGACATGGCGGAAGCGCCAGAGCCGAAAGGCGTCTTCCAGGTCGGTCAGCTCTTCGCCCAGCTGGTAGAGGTCAAAGTGCTGCTGCGGTTGCCGGTAGACCTGCAGCCAGGCCTGTTCCACCGCCTCGCTCGCGGCGTAGGGTTGTGTCCAGTCGCGCTGCAGGTGGCTCTGCGGCATGGCCAGTCCGCGTCGCGCCAGCAGGCGCAGGGCCTCGTCGTAGAGCGACGGGGCCTCGTGGGCTGCGCGCACTTCCGCCAGGCGCGCCGGGCTGTGTGCATGGGGCTTGAGCATCGCGGCATTCTTGTTGCCCAGGCTGAACTCGATGCAGCGGTACTGCCAGCTCTGGAAGCCGCTTGACGGCCCCAGGTACGGGCGGATGGCGCTGTACTCGGGCGGTGTCATCGTGGCCAGCACGTCCCAGGCATGCACCAGCTGTTCCAGGATGCGGCTCACGCGGGCCAGCATCTTGAAGGCGTTGGGCAGGTCGTCGGCGGCGATGCGGCTGATGGCCGCGCGCAGCTCGTGCAGCATCAGCTTCATCCACAACTCGCTGGCCTGGTGCTGCACGATGAACAGCATCTCGTCGTGGGCGGGTGACAGCGGGTGCTGGGCGCTCAGGACCTGGTCCAGGCAGAGGTAATCGCCATAGCTCATGGCGTTGGAGAAGTCAGTCTGGGCGCCTTCTTCGCGCACGATGGCCTCGCCGCGGGGGGTTGAGGCGGCGTCAGGCGACGGCGGCAGCGGGTCAGGACGTGCGTCGGGCTCAGGATTCATGCGGAAGTCTCGCGCGGTGGCCACCGACAAGGTCCTGCGACAGGACCCCCGGGGGAAACGAGGCTGGGCGGCACAATTAGTTTAGATCTAAAGTACTTTCGTGGCGCCAGCCTTGATCGGCGCGGCCGCCCGCACCCGCTTTGCCCCGCTGCCCCGCGTGCTTCCCTGCGAGCTGCCCATGAGTGCCATCGACACCTTTGCCCCCGATCGCATGCCCCACGCCGACGCCTTGCCTCAGCTGGTGTTTGACACCCCGGCGCTGCAGGCCCTGGCCAAACGAAGCGCGCTGAATGTCACCAGCGAACTGCTCGACGCCTGGCTCGCACGTGGACATGGCCACCGTCCCTGCCTGATCGGCAGCGATGGCCGGTGCTGGACCTACGCCGAAGTGGCCGAGCAGGTCAACCGCATGGCACACGTGCTGGTCAGCCAGATGGGGCTGGTGCCGGGCAACCGCGTGCTGCTGCGGGGTGCCAACAGCCCACGGCTGGCGATGGCCTTCCTGGCCGTGTTCAAGGCCGGTGGCATTGCGGTGGGCACGATGCCGCTGCTGCGGGCGCGCGAGCTGGGTGTGATCATCGACAAGGCGCAGATCAGCCTGGCCCTGTGTGATGCGCGCCTGGCCGACGAGCTGCAGCAGGCGCAGGCCGACCACCCCGTGCTGCAGCGGGTGATGCTGTTCAATGGGGGCGAGGGCTCCCCGCTGGAGGCCGCCGCCGCCCAGCAGCCGGCTGCGTTCGACGCCTGGCATTCAGCGCCCGAGGACATTGGCCTGATGGCCTTCACCTCCGGCACCACCGGCCAGCCCAAGGCCGCGATGCACACCCACAGGGACATGCTGGCGGCCTGCCTGTGCTGGCCGCCCCATGTGCTGAAGGCCAGCGCTGACGACGTCTTCATCGGCAGCCCGCCCCTGGCCTTCACCTTTGGGCTGGGGGGCCTGCTGTGCTTTCCGCTGCACATCGGTGCCTGCGCGGTGCTGATTGAGAAGGCCAGCCCGGATGTGCTGCTGGCCGAGGCCGCGCGCCATGGCGCCAGTGTGATGTTCACCGCGCCCACCAGCTACCGCGCCATGGCGGGGCAGGCGGCCCAGCATGACCTCTCACCTCTGCGCAAATGCGTCAGCGCGGGTGAGGCGCTGCCGGCGGCGACACGGGCGCTGTGGCTGGCCAGCACCGGCCTGAACCTGATCGACGGTATCGGCTCCACCGAGCTGTTCCACATCTTCATCAGCGCCGACGAAACCCTGGCGCGCGGCGGCGCCACCGGCGTGCCGGTGCCGGGCTACCGCGCGGCCTTGTGGGACGACGAGGGCCGCGAGGTACCCCGCGGCACCGTCGGGCGCCTGGCCATCCAGGGCCCCACCGGCTGCAAGTACCTGGACGACCCGCGCCAGGCCCAGTATGTGCAACGGGGCTGGAACCTCACGGGCGACGCCTACCGGCAGGACGACGACGGCCAGTTTGTCTACCAGGCGCGCACCGACGACATGATCATCTCCGGCGGCTACAACATCGCCGGCCCTGAGGTGGAAAGCGCGCTGCTGATGCACCCGGCCGTCGCCGAGTGCGGCGTGGTGGGCGTGGCCGATGACGAGCGCGGGCAGATCGTCAAGGCCTTTGTGGTGCTGAAGCCAGGGCATGCCGGCGACGAGGCCATGGCGCGCACCCTGCAGGACTTCGTCAAGCAGACGATTGCGCCCTACAAGTACCCGCGGGCGGTGAGCTTTTGCGAGACGCTGCCGCGCACGGAAACCGGCAAGCTGCAGCGGTTCAAGCTGCGCGAAGCCCGCTGAGACACCGGGTCGGGACGCAGCGGTGCCGGCTCAATGGGCGGCGGGGGCGCTGCGTGATCCACCGCTCAGCGGACTGAGGCCGTGACGGCGGCGCGCGGCATCACAGGCATCGTCACCCTGGCCATGCGGCGCCCGCAGGCCGAACTCACGGCACGGCGACGGTCGCCATTCGTGGATGCCGCAGGCGGCCTGCACGCCCACCTGGCCCACCAGGGCAGCGCAGCGCGGAAGGGCGTGGTCGGTACCCCGCATGCGGCAGGTGTGGCCGCTCACGTCGACCGCCATGCCATCCGGCACATGGCCTCCTTCGCTGAGCAATTCCGCGCGCCCGAAGTCGACCCTGAAGCTGGCGCAGCAGGCACCACACTGCAGGCAGGGGTTCTCAGGGTTTGGGCGGTGTGGCTGCATCGGGCCGGAAGGCGGTGGCAGTCGGGCCATCGGCAGCGGCTTTGCGACGAACGGGCTTCTTGCGGGGCGTTGCTGGCGCGTCGCTTGCCGCAGCGGCTGGCTTGTCGGTGGAGGGTTCGGCCCGGGGTGAGGGGGTGGTCAGGCCCAGCGCCGGAAGGGCACCCAGCGGGGCCATGGTGTCTGGCGGCGTGGCCGTGGCCGTGGGCTGAGGTTCGGCCAGGGCCAGCCGGTCGGCGGATTGCAGTTCGACCGCGCCGCGGTCCACCCGAAGCCCGGTGACACGCCGCTGGCCGCGTTGATCGGTCCCCAGCCCATTGCCGTTGCCGGCAGTTGCCAGCCTGTTGACCCCCGCGTCCACCGCCGGGCTGCCGGGCAAGGGCAGAAAGCTCAGCGTGGGCCCGCCATGGTCTGCGAGCGGTCCAAGCCGTGGGTTGATGCCGCTGGCGCTGCCCTTGTCGGCGCTGAACGGGCAGCTGTTGTCGCTGCTGAGGTTGCCGCCGCCGTCGACGATGCGGTTGCTGATCACGCTGCAGTTGCCCTGCGCCGACACGCCGGAGAGGATGGAGTTGCGCACCTGTATCGCTCCGGCCAATGCTGCAGCGCCGGCACGAGGTGCTGCATCGGTGGCGCGCGTGGGCAGCAGGCCTGGCAGGCTGGCGCCTTGATCGGCGTAGATCGGGTTCTGGAACAGCGCGCCGCCAAACTGCGCGGCCGTGTTGTTGACAAAGGTGCTGTGCGTGATGAGGGCCAGCGTGGCAGGGCTGACCGCAATGGCGCCGCCCCAGGACAGCGCCTGGTTGTCGGCGAAGGTCGAGTTGCTGACTTCGAGGCTGGAGCCGGTGCTGTAGATGGCGCCGCCCACCGGTGCCACATTGCCGGTGAACAGTGACTCGTGCACGACAAGGTGCCCGCGCGCCAGGATGGCGCCCCCCGTGCTGGCGCTGGCGTGGCCCTGCAAGAAGGTCAGCCGGGACACCTCCAGGCGCTTGAGGGGTTCGGTCAGCACCAGCATGGTGACGCTGCCGCCACCGTGGAGCTGCACACGCTGGCCCATGCCGTCCAGCCGCAGATCATCCTTGATGAGCAGAGGTGCTTTCAGCGGCAACGTGCCGCTCAGCGCAAACCGGATGGTGTCCTCGCCGGGGTTGCCATTGGCGCGCTCGATGGCCTCGCGCAGGCTGCCGGGGCCGGCGTCCTGCAAGGACGTCACCGTGAAGGTTTCGGCCTTGGCGCCGAGTGCCGCGCACAGCAGCAGCCCGAGGAGGCAGCCGGGCAGCACACCATGTGGCACGCTGCGCGTCAAGGAAGTGTTCATGGCGATCCCAACCTGTGTCGTCTGGGCAGCCACTCGACGGCGGCCGCGGCCACGATTGTCCTCGCCTTTTGTAACGAATGGTGAACGTACGGGGTGCGCGCAGGGTTTTACAGGCAGCCCGTGGATGGCCAGCGGCACACCGGCGGCGGGCCACGGCTGAGGCACTGCGACTCGGCGCAGAGCACGGCCCCCTGCGTCCCGCTCACGTCGGCGCGTGCCGAGCTGGTGGGGATGCCCAGGCTGCCCAGGGTCTTCTCCAGGTACACCGCGCAGAAGCACGAGGTGGGTGCGTCAAAGCACTGGCCCTCGCGTTCGCAGCACTGGCTCACGGCGTCGGCGCGCAGGTGGTTGACGGCGCCCAGGTCGATGCGCTGGCTGCAGTTGGCCTTCTGCCAACCCGGCTGCTGGAGGACCACGCCAACGCAGCAGCTGTCGGCCATGCATACCCCGTGTCTTGGGGGCCTCGTCCTGCCCCAGCCCCAGGAAGGAGCAGCTGTAGCACGGTACGGCCTGGCCGCGAATGGTGACCGTGCGCAAGGCGTCATCGCGCGGGTCGCACTGCGGGCACGGGAAGCTGAGCTGGGCCGACGCGCCACCCATCTCGGCGATGCCAAAGCACTGGTCGGCGCGGCCCTCGCGCACCGCCAGCCAGGCGTACAGACCTTCTGCAAAGCCGGTCAGGCTGCGCGCCTGCACACACGCGCCGGGCCCCAGGCGGTCCTGCAGGGCCTGTTTCAGCTTGCCCCACAGCTCTCGCTTGCGCTGGGGGCCTGCCTGCTCGGCGATTCGCATGCAGGCGGTGGCGGGTGCCGCCGGCGGGCTTGCCGCGGGCCGCAGCCCGGCACACGAGGCCGGCAATCGCACTGCAGACCACCGCGACGCGGCGGCGTGAAGCGACAGTCATGGTCATCCCCCAGAAAGTCCCTCTTGGTGGTGTTGCTACCTGCTGGTGTCGGTCGGAGCCTGTGGGTTGGCACGCATCCTGCTGGTGCCTGAGCGACGCACCGGGAAGGTGCGCATTCAACAACGCGGACACACCGCTCTTTGAGGAGATCTCCATGCAACGCCGCCATTGGCTGTCCTGCTGCCTGTTGTTGGGCAGCCTGTCCCTGGGTTCCACCGCCGTTCAGGCACAGACTGCGCTGGACGACATCATGGCCCGCAAGGTCATCAACATCGCCGTGCCGACCGACTTCCCACCCTATGGCTTTGTGACCACCGACCTCAAGCCCCAGGGCCTGGACGTGGACATGGCCAACTACATTGGCGCCAAGCTGGGCGTGAAGGTGGAGCTGGTGCCCGTGACCAGCGCCAACCGCATTCCCTACCTGCAGACCAAGAAGGCCGATCTGGTCATCTCCACGCTGGGCAAGAACGCCGAGCGCGAGAAGGTGATCGACTTCACTGCCGCCTACTCGCCGTTTTTCCAGGCGGTCTTTGCGGCCAAGAGCCTGCCCATCAAGGGCTGGGCTGATCTGGCCGGCAAGACGGTGGGCGTGACACGTGGTGCCATCGAGGACATGGAGCTGGGCAAGCTGGCCCCGGCCGCGGCTGACATCAAGCGCTTCGAAGACAACAACGCCACCGTTTCCGCCTTTGTCAGCGGCCAGGTGCAGCTGATTGCGACGGGTGCTTCGGTGGCTGGCAACATGATGGCGCGCAACCCGCAGCTGAACGCCGAATACAAGCTGCTGATCAAGGATTCGCCGAACTTCATCGGCGTGGGCAAGGGCGAGGACAAGCTGCGCCTGAAGGTCAACGAGATCATCGCCGGCGCCAAGACCTCAGGCGACCTCGACAAGATGGCCGTCAAGTGGCTGGGCCGCCCGGCGGGCGAGCTGCCCAACTGATGCCGGCACGGGCCTTCAACGTCTGAACGGCACGCGCTGCCGCCGGACCGGTTCACTGGTCCAGCGGCAAGCGCTGCCCCCGCCCCACCATGGTCACACTCGACTTTGCCGCCGTCTGGGTGGAATGGCCGCTGCTGCTGCGCGGCCTGCTGCTCACCATCGCCTTGACCGCCACCTCGGCCCTGCTGGGCATGGTGCTGGGCGTGGCCTGCGCGTGGGCGCGTGTCTGGGGCCCGAAGCCGCTGGGCTGGCTGGCCGCCAGCTACGTCGAACTCATCCGCAACACGCCGTTCATCGTGCAGCTGTTCTTCATCTTCTTCGGGCTGCCCGGTCTGGGGGTGAAACTGTCGCCGGAAATGGCGTCGGTGCTGGCGATGACGATCAACCTGGGTGCCTATGCGGGTGAGATCGTCCGCGCTGGTGTCGAGGCCACGCCCCGCGGTCAGATCGAGGCAGGGTTGTCGCTGTCGCTCAGCCGCTTCCAGGTCTTCCTGCGCGTGGTGCTGCCGCCGTCGCTGTCGCGGGTGTGGCCGGCCATGGTCAGCCAGATCATCATCGTGATGCTGGGCTCCGCTGTCTGTGGGCAGATCGCTGCGGCTGAACTGAGCTATTACGCCAACCTGATCCACAGCCGCAACTTCCGCGCCTTCGAGGCCACGCTGATCGCCACCGGGCTGTACCTGCTGCTGGCCATCGGGCTGCGGCAGCTGCTGATGTGGGCTGGCCCCCGCTTCCTGTTCGGGCGCTGAGCCCGGCCCTCTGCACAGGCCCACGACATGGTCGACTTCAGCCTCTGGGACATCGTGCGCAACCTGCTGCTCGCGGCGCGCTGGACGGTGCTGCTGTCGCTGATGGCCTTTGTGGGCGGCGGCCTGCTGGGCATGGCGCTGCTGCTGGCGCGTGTGGCCAAGCTGCCGGGCGCCCAATGGGGCGTGACGGCGTTTGTGCAGGTGTTTCAGGGCACGCCGCTGCTGATGCAGCTGTTCCTGGCCTACTTTGGGCTGGCGCTGCTGGGCCTGCGGGTGGACGCCTGGCTGGCGGCGGCGCTGGCCCTGACGCTCTACACCAGTGCCTTCCTGTGCGAGATCTGGCGTGGCTGTGTCAACGCCATCCCCAAGGGCCAGTGGGAAGCCTCGGCCAGCCTGGCGATGAGCCTGCGTGAGCAGCTGCGCTGGGTCATCGGCCCGCAGGCGGCGCGGCTGGCCTTGCCACCCACCGTGGGCTTTCTGGTGCAGGTCATCAAGGGCACGGCGCTGGCCAGCGTCATTGGCTTCATCGAACTCACCAAGGCGGGCACGATGATCACCAACGCCACCTTCCAACCCTTCACGGTCTACGCCTGCGTGGCCCTGCTGTATTTCGCCCTGTGCTGGCCGCTGTCAGCCTGGAGCCGTTCGCTGGAAAGGAAAATGCGCCGTGGCCCTGCCTGAACTCCGTCCGCCCGCGGTCGCCTCACCCGCGGCGCAGCCGCCCATCGTCCAGGTCGAAGGCCTGCGCAAGCGCTTTGGCGAACTCGAGGTGCTCAAGGGGGTGGACCTTCGCGTCGAGCGAGGTGAGGTCATCGCCATCATCGGCCGCAGCGGCTCCGGCAAGAGCACCTTGCTGCGCTGCATCAACGGCCTGGAGGCCTTCCAGGAAGGGCGCCTGCAGGTGGAGGGGCAGCCGCTGCTGCACGGTGACGCCAAGGCCATGCGGGCCCTGCGCCAGCGCGTGGGCATGATCTTCCAGAGCTTCAACCTCTTCCCCCACCTGACCGTGGGCCGCAACATCCTGCTGGCGCCGGGATTGGTCAAGGGCGTGAAGGGCGCCGCGGCCGAGCAGCTGGCCCGTCAGCTGCTGTCCCGTGTTGGCTTGGCTGAGAAGTTTGACGCCTGGCCTGACCAGCTCTCGGGCGGCCAGCAGCAGCGCGTGGCCATCGCCCGGGCCCTGGCCATGGAGCCGGCCGTGCTGCTGTGCGACGAGATCACCTCCGCACTGGACCCGGAACTGGTCGGCGAGGTGCTGAAGGTGGTGGAGAACCTGGCCGACGAAGGCATGACGCTGCTGATGGTCACGCACGAGATGAACTTTGCGCGCAAGGTGGCCGACCGTGTTGTCTTCATGCACGCCGGGCGCATCCACGAGATGGGCCCGCCAGCGGAGCTCTTTGCCGCGCCCCAGACGGCGGAGCTGCGGCAGTTCTTGTCGGCCCTGGGGTAGGGCACGCTGGCCACGCCCGAGGCGACGCGTTCGCCTCGGTGCTGGCATTGGCCGCTACATCACCGCACCCAGCTGCCAGGGCACAAACTCGTTCTGCCCGTAGCCATGCACCTCGCTCTTGCTGCGCTGGCCGGAGGCCGTGGCCAGCATCAGCTGGAAGATGCGCTCACCAGCCTCGTCGACCGTTTCTTCACCGTCGACGATGCCGCCGCAGTTGATGTCGATGTCGTCAGCCTGCCGCAGCCACAACGCCGTGTTGGTGGACAGTTTGAGGCTGGGCGAGGGCGCACAACCATAGGCGCTGCCGCGGCCGGTGGTGAAGCAGATCAGGTTGGCGCCGCCGGCCACCTGGCCGGTGGCGGAAACCGGGTCGTAGCCCGGGGTGTCCATGTAGACAAAGCCCTTGGCCCGCACCGCCTGGGCAAACTCGTAGACGGCTTCCAGGCGCGTGGTGCCGCTCTTGGCGATGGCGCCCAGGCTTTTCTCGAGGATGGTGGTCAGCCCACCGGCCTTGTTGCCGGCCGAGGGGTTGTTGTCCATGCGCATGTGGTTGCGGGCGGTGTAGGCCTCCCACCAGCGGATGCGTTCGAGCAGCTTGGCGGCCACCTCGGGGCTGGCGGCGCGGCGGGTCAGCAGGTGTTCGCCGCCGTAGATCTCGGGGGTCTCGCTGAGGATGGCCGTGCCGCCGTGGCGCACCAGGCGGTCCACCGCGGCGCCCAGCGCCGGGTTGGCGCTGATGCCGCTGTAGCCGTCGCTGCCGCCACACTGCAGGCCGACGGTGAGGTGGCTGGCGGGCACGGGCTGACGCGACACCGCATTGGCCGCCGGCAGCATGTCGCGGATCAGCGCCACACCCCGCGCCACCGTCTGCGCCGTGCCACCGCTGTCCTGGATGTTGAAGGTCTTCAGCAGGGCACCCTCGGCCAGCCCTTCCTGGGCAATCAGCCCCTGGATCTGGTTCGTCTCGCAGCCCAGGCCCACCACCAGCACCGCCGCGAAGTTGGCGTGCCGGGCATAGCCGCCCAGCGTGCGCCGCAGCACCGCCAGTTCCTCGCCCTCGCTGTCGGTGGCGCAGCCCATGCCATGGGTGAGCGCCACCACCCCGTCGACGTTTGGAAAATCCGCCAGGGCTTCTGGGCGGATGTCGCGTCGGAAGTGGTCGGCAATGGCCCGCGCGGCGGTCGCCGAGCAGTTCACGCTGGTGAGCACCCCGATGTAGTTGCGCGTGGCCACCCGGCCGTCGGCGCGCACGATGCCCAGGAACTGGGCTGGCTCGGCGGCGGGCACCGTCGGGCGCGCGTCAGCACCCGGGGTGTGGGTGCGCTCAAAGTCGCTGAAGGCCAGGTTGTGGCTGTGCACGTGCTGGCCGGGGGCGATGGCCTGTGTGGCCGTTCCGATAACCTGGTTGTAGCGCAGCACCACCTCGCCCGCGGCGATGGCGCGTGTGGCCAGCTTGTGGCCCGGCGGGACGAGCCCGCTGGTGGTGACGGCCTCGTCTGGTAGCCAGGTGCCGCCCAGCAGCTGACGGCGCGCGATGACCACGTTGTCGGCGGGATGGATGCGCAGGGTGGGCGGGCTCATGTCGGGGCGTCCTGCGGTGGGGTGTCAGAAGCCGATCAGGGAAGGGTCCCAGGCGTGCACCGTCTGCTGCTGCCGGCCCAAGCCGTCGATGCCCAGCGCCATCACGTCGCCGGGCTTGAGGTACACCGCGGCGGGCTTGATGCCCATGCCAACGCCCGGGGGCGTGCCGGTGGTGATGACGTCGCCGGGCATCAGCGTCATGAAGCGGCTCACGTAGGCCACCAGCGTGGCCACGCCGAAGATCATGGTCTGGGTGCTGCCGGTCTGCATGCGCTGGCCGTTGACGTCCAGCCACATGCCCAGCGCCTGCGGGTCAGGCACCTCGTCGGTCGTCACCAGCCAGGGACCGATGGGCCCGAAGGTGTCGCAGCCCTTGCCCTTGTCCCAGGTGCCGCCGCGTTCGATCTGGTATTCGCGCTCGGAAATGTCGTTGATGACGCAGTAGCCGGCCACGTGCTTCAGTGCGTCAGCTTCGCTGACATACCGTGCCTGGCTGCCGATCACCACACCCAGCTCCACCTCCCAGTCGGTCTTGACGGAACCCTGGGGCAGCACCACGGGGTCTTCGCAGCCCTGGGCGCAGGTGGTCGCCTTCATGAAGACGATGGGTTCCTTGGGGATGGGCAGGTTGGATTCGGCTGCGTGGTCGGCGTAGTTCAGGCCGATGGCGATGAACTTGCCGATGTCCGTCCAGGGCACGCCCAGGCGGCCTTGCGGGACGATGGGCAGGCTCTCCAGGTCAATCGCGCGCAGGGCGGCGAGGCCTTCGGGTGAGAGGTGTCGCGGCGTGATGTCGCCGATCAGGCCGCTCAAGTCGCGCACCTGGCCTTGGGCGTCGAGGGCGGCGGGCTTTTCCTGACCGCGCGGGCCGTGTCGGAGCAATTTCATGGGATGGGTTTCCAGTGGGGTGTGGGTTGGGAGGGCTGGCCTGGCGGCGCGGCGTGCCAGCGCCTCAGTTGGACCAGCCGCCGTCGATGACCTGGGCCGTGCCGGTGGTGAAGCTGCTTTCGTCGCTGGCCAGGTAGACGGCGAGCGCGGCGATTTCCTCGGCGCGGCCCAGGCGCCCCATCGGCTGGCGGGCGATGAAGGCGGCTTCGACCTCGTCTTCGGTCTTGCCGCTGGCGCTGGCCTGGGCAGCGATGCGCTGGCGAAGCGACGGCGATTCCACCGTGCCCGGGCAGATGGCGTTGCAGCGGATGCCCTGCTGGATGAAATCGGCCGCGACGGCCTTGGTCAGGCCGATGATGGCGGCCTTGGTGGTGCCATAGACGAATCGGTTGGGCGCGCCCTTGATGCTGCCGGCCACCGACGCCACGTTGATGATGGACCCGCGGCCGCGTTCGATCATGCCGGGCAGGAAGGCCTTGATGAGCCTGAACTGCGAACGGACGTTGAGGTCCATTGCCATCGCCCAGTCGTCTTCGGTGGCGTCGAGGATGGTGCCGCTGTGCACATAACCAGCGGCGTTGAACAGGACATCGATCTCGCCGATTTGCGCCACGGCCTTGCGGATGTCGGCCGGGTCGGTCACGTCGAGCGTGCGCACCTCGCAGTCGTACTCCTGCCAGAGGGTGTCGAGCTTGCTGTTGTCGATGTCGGTGGCGATGACGCGTGCGCCTTCCAGCGCAAAGGCGACGGCGACCGCGCGCCCGATGCCCTGCCCCGCCGCGGTCACCAGGGCGGTCTTGCCCTGCAGACGTTGTGTCATGTCAAAAGCTCCTGCGTGTTCACCCCGGCCGTTGCCCAGGGCCAGGGCAGGATCGTCGCACAGGAGCCGCGCGGCTGCCGCCCGGGTCTACGCGGGGTGGTGGTGTCCCGTCGGTGGCGCCATGGGCGGGCAGCGCCGCGCGGCCCGGCTGTTGAGAAGACGCGCTCGCGCGAACCGTCTCGCCGTCTTCAGATGCAGCCGCACCGGCGAGGGCAATGACACAATTTCCTGCTTCGCCGCTGTAACCTTTGCGGCCCACCCATCGAAATGCCCGATATCTCGCCTTCCGACGCCTTTGAGTTGCAGCTGAAAGCCTTGTGGCTGCAGGCATTGGCGGGCGATGACATGTCCTACGCAAAGTCGCTCAAGCTCATGGCAGGGCGCTTGCGTGCGTATTTCGGCCGGCGTCTTCAGGCGCTGCCCGATGAGGTGGAAGACTTGGTGCAAGAAACTCTGCTGGTGCTGCATCTGCAGCGCGACACCTATGACACCCGGCTGCCGGTGACAGCCTGGTTGCATGCCATCGCACGCCACAAGTTGATCGACCTGTATCGCCGGCGCGGGCGCCGTGAAGCCCTGCACGATTCCATCGACGACCTCGACGACGCGCAGCACCTGCTCACCGAGCAGGAGGGGCCTGCGCGCCGCGACCTGATGGTGCTGCTGGACGGCCTGCCCACGGCGCAGCAGCAGGCCATCGTGCTGACCAAGATCGAAGGGCTGTCGGTGGCTGAGGCTTCGCAGCGCACGGGCGTGTCGGTGTCGGCGCTCAAGGTGCAGGTTCATCGCGGGCTGAAGCGTCTGGCGGCCTTGGTCAGGGAGAACCCATGAAGACGGAACAACTCATTCAGGCGCTGGCTCAGGGCGCCGGGCCTGTCCGCGGTGCACCGGTGGCGCGCCGCCTCGCACCGGCGCTTCTGACGGCCGGAGCCTCGGCCGTGGCGCTGGCTCTGGCCTTTGCGCCGATGGTGGGCATCGCGTTGATGCAGACGCCCGGCTGGCTGCTGAAGTTTGGCTACTCGGCGGCGCTGGTCCTGGTGGGCTGTGCGGCCGTCGCCGCGCTCGGCCGGCCTGCGGCGCCGCTGAAGCGGCCCGCCGCCGCGCTGGCGCTGGTGGTGGCGTTGATGCTGGGGCTGGGTCTGTCGGAGATGGTGTCGGTGGCGCCCGATCAGCGGCTGGCTCTTTGGCTGGGCCACAGTGCCGCCGACTGCCCTTACCGGGTCTTCGGGCTGTCATTGCCGGCGCTGGCCGGTGCGCTGTGGGCCCTGAAGGGCCTGGCACCCACGCGGCAACGCCTGGCTGGCTTTGCGGCCGGCCTGGTGGCGGGGGGTGTGGGTGCCACGGCCTATGCGCTGACCTGCACCGAGGTGGCGATGAGTTTTGTGGCCACCTGGTATACGCTGGGCATCGTGGCCGCCGGGCTGCTGGGGGCGGTGCTGGGGCCGCGTGTGTTGCGCTGGTGATGGCGCACTGCGCGGGCTGCTGCCGCCTCAGCGCGGCACGATCGTGGCGCCTGTGAGTTGTTCCTGGGCTTCCACCAGCGAAGGCACCCGCTTCTTGCCATAGCCCAGCGCACTGGCCAGGCTGAGGCTCTGGTGCACCGCTTCGCCCACCACGCTGGGGATGCCGAGGTTCTCGGCCAGGTGCGTGTAGTAGCGGACGTCCTTGCGGGCGTTGTCCAGTTCGAACTTCAGCGCGTCCAGGTCACCGTCCAGGGTCTTGGCCATCATCTGGAACAGGCCGTTGTTGACCGGCCCCACCGAGATCAGGTCCACCAGGCGGCGCAGGTCCAGCCCGCTTCGCTGCCCTACGGCAAAGGCTTCGGCCGTGGCGGTGCAGATGGCCTGGGCGATGAAGTTGTTCAGCAGCTTGATGGTGTGGCCCGTGCCGGGCCCGCCCACGTGGAAGATGTTCTCGGCCACGCAGGCCAGCAGGGGCTGCAGGCGCTGGAAGTCAGCGTCCAGGGCGCCCACCATCACGTTGAGCCGCCCGGCCTCAGCCTCGATGGGTGTGCGCGACAAGGGGGCGTCCACCAGGGTGACGCCGACGCTGGCACAGCGCGCGCGCAGCCGTGCGGTGCTGTCGGGCTCGGCGGTGGAGCAGTCCACCACCATCAGTGGCGCGGCGCCATCGCTGCGGGCGGCGTCGCCCGGCGAGCCGACGGCGCTGAGCAGCCCTTGTGCACCCAGCACCACGTCTTCCACCTGCGGAGAGCCCGTGACGCAGACAAACACCACGTCGCAGCGTTGCGCCAGTTCCGCCGGGTGGGCGGCCAGGTGCGCGCCGGCATCCAGCAGGTCTTGCACCCGGACCCGGTCGCGGTGGACGGTGAGGCTCAGGGTGTGCCCCTTGGCCAGCAGGTTGCGGGCCATGCCGTGGCCCATCAGGCCGGATGCGCCGACAAAACCGATGTGCATGTGCTGTGCTCCTTCAGCCGCGGCCCACAAAGGGCATCTTGGTGGCCATGACGTTGACAAACAGCATGTTGGATGACAGCGGCAGGCGGGCCATGGTCATGAAGGTGTCGACCACCGACTGCATGTCCATGCGTGGCTCGGGCCGGATGCTGCCATCGGCCTGTGGCACGCCGTCTACCATGCGCGCCGTCATGTCGCTGGCGGCATTGCCGATGTCGATCTGGCCGACGGCGATGTCGAAGGGCCGACCATCGAGTGCTGCGGTCTTCGTGAGCCCGGTGATGGCGTGCTTGGTGGCGGTGTAGGCGATGCTGCCGGGACGCGGGGCGTAGGCGGAGATGGAGCCGTTGTTGATGATGCGCCCGCCCATCGGGCGCTGGGCCTTCATCAGCCTGAAGGCCCGCGACAGGCAGTAGAACGAGCCGTTCAGGTTGGCGTCGACCACCTCGCGCCAGCGGGCACCGCTCACCAGGTCAGGGGTTTGAGACGCCAAGCCCATGCCGGCATTGTTGAACAGCAGGTCCAGTCGGCCAAAGCGCTGTTCAACGGCCGCAAACAGGGCGTCGACCTGCTCTTCCTGGCCGATGTCACAGGGCATGGGCACGGCGCGTTCGGCGGCATCACCGGCCAGCGCCTGGGTCTGCGCCAGGGCCTCGGCGCGACGGCCCACCAGCACCACGTGCCAGCCTTCGGCCAGCAGGGCCAGGGCGCAGGCGCGGCCGATGCCGGAGCCGGCGCCGGTGATGAGGGCGATGGAATTCATGGGCGGGGTGTCCTGAGAAGGAAAGGTGACATCGGGTGAAGGGGGTGAGCTGCAGGCTCAGTGGTTGTCCTTGGGCACGGCAGCGCCGCGCTGGCCCACCAGGAAGTCCAGGTCGGCGCCTTCGTCGGCCTGCAGCACGTGGTCGATGTAGAGCTTCCAGTAGCCGCTGGTCATGGCCGGTGGGGGTGCCTGCCACTGAGCGCGGCGGCGTTCCAGCTCGGCGTCATCCACGTGCAGATGCAGCCGGCGGCCAGGCACATCCAGCGTGATCATGTCGCCGTTGTGCACCAGGGCCAGCGGCCCGCCGGCGGCGGCTTCGGGCACGGCGTGCAGCACCACGGTGCCGTAGGCGGTGCCGCTCATGCGGGCGTCGCTGATGCGGACCATGTCGGTGATGCCCTTGCGCAGCACCTTGGGCGGCAGCGGCATGTTGCCCACCTCGGCCATGCCGGGGTAACCCTTGGGCCCGCAGTTCTTCAGCACCAGGATGCAGGTTTCGTCGACATCCAGGTTCTCGTCGTCGATGCGGTGGTGGAAGTCATCGCTGTCTTCAAACACCACGGCCCGCCCGGTGTGCACCATCAGTGCCGGCGTGGCGGCAGACGGCTTGATGACTGCGCCACGGGGTGCCAGGTTGCCGCGCAGGATGGCGATGCCGGCCTTCTCCTTGAAGGGCTCCGCCAGGGACTTGATGACGGCGGGGTTGTGGTTCTGCGCGTCGGCGATGTTCTCGCCGATGGTCTTGCCGCTGGCAGTGCTGGCGCCCAGGTGCAGCGTGCCTTCGATGGCCTTCATGACGGCCGGCAGGCCGCCCGCGTAGCAGAAGTCTTCCATCAGGTACTGACCGCTGGGCTGCAGATTAACGAGGCAGGGCATGTCGCTGCCCCAACGCTCAAAGTCATCCACCGTCAGCGGGATGCCGACACGCCGAGCAATGGCGATCAGGTGGATCACGGCGTTGGTGCTGCCGCCGATGGCAGCCAGCGTGCGGATGGCATTCTCAAAGGCCTCGCGGGTGAGGATGCTCGAGAGCTTCTGGTCTTGCCAGACCATGTCCACGATGCGGCGGCCTGCCTGGCGCGCCAGCACATTGCGGCGTCCGTCCACCGCCGGGTAGGCGGCATTGCCCGGCAGGCCCACGCCGAGGGCCTCCACCATGCTGGCCATGGTGCTGGCGGTGCCCATCGTCATGCAGTGGCCATGGCTGCGGTGCATGCAGCTCTCGGCTTCCAGGAATTCCTGGAGCTTCAGCGTGCCGGCGCGCACCTGCTCGCTCATGCTCCACACACCCGTGCCGCTGCCCAGTTCCTGGCCGCGCCACTTGCCGTTCAGCATGGGCCCGCCGCTGACGCCGATGGTGGGCAGGTCGCAACTGGCCGCGCCCATCATCAGGGCCGGCGTGGTCTTGTCGCAGCCCATCAGCAGCACGACACCGTCCATTGGGTTGCCGCGGATGCTCTCCTCCACGTCCATGCTGGCCAGGTTGCGGTACAGCATGGCGGTGGGGCGCAGCAGCACCTCACCCAGCGACATCACCGGGAACTCCAGCGGAAAGCCGCCCGCTTCATAGACGCCGATCTTGACCTGTTCGGCCAGTGTCCTGAAATGGCTGTTGCAGGGCGTGAGCTCGCTGAAGGTATTGCAGATGCCGATGACCGGCTTGCCCTCGAATTGGTCCTGTGGAATGCCCTTGCCCTTGAGCCAGCTGCGGTAGGCAAAGCCGTCGCGGTCTTGCCGGCCGAACCACTGTGCACTGCGCAGTTCATGGGCGGCCTTGCGCCGGGCAGGGTGGGAAGGGTCGTGGCTCATTGGGTCAGCGCCTTGGCAGGGAAGGCCAGCGTGCGTGCTGGCTTTCCCGGGGTTGGGTTGGCAGGGTCAACGCACATACTATGGTATGACGATTGGCCCGCGAGGCCGTGGAACCCCTATGTCGCAGCCTGCCGATTCCGCTTCCGCTCCTGTTTCCGGTCCTGATTCCGCCCCTCTGCCGCCGGTGCTGGCAGCGGCACGCCTGGCCCCCCTGTACCAGGAGGCGTTGCGCCGTCACTGCACGCTGCACGACCGCCTGCACGAGACCGACCCTGCCGCCTTTGTTGCGCTGGCGCCGCACATCCAGGTGGTGGCGGCGCAAGGGGAAACCCGTGTCTCGGCGGAGCTGATGGCGCAGCTGCCGGCCTTGAAGCTGATCTCGGTGATGGGGGTCGGCTATGACGGCGTCGATGTCGCCGAGGCGCTGCGCCGTGGCGTGATGGTCACCCACACACCCGACGTGCTCAACGACGAAGTGGCGGACACCGCCATCGGGCTGATGCTGTGCGCCGCGCGCCAGTTGCCTGCGGCCGACCGCTTTGTGCGCGCCGGTGAGTGGCTCAAGGGCCCGATGCCGCTGCAACGCAAGATGACGGGAGCACGCCTGGGCATCGTGGGCATGGGGCGCATTGGCAAGGCGATTGCCCAGCGGGCGCTGGCCTTCAGGATGTCCATCGCCTACCACGCGCGGTCGGCCAAGCCTGAACTGCCCTGGGACTATGAAGCCAGCGTGGTGGCACTGGCGGCCCGCAGCGATTTTCTGGTGGTCATCACGCCCGGCGGTGCCGGCACTCGCCACCTGATCAACGCCGAGGTGCTGCAGGCGCTGGGCCCCAAGGGGGTGCTGGTGAACGTGGCGCGGGGTTCGGTGGTCGATGAAGCGGCGCTGGTCAGCGCGCTGCAGGAGGGTGCGCTCGGTGGCGCCGCGCTGGATGTGTTTGCCGACGAGCCGCGGGTGCCCGAGGCCCTGCTGGGCATGCCGCATGTGGTGCTCACACCGCACATCGGCAGCGCCACCCATGAGACGCGCCAGGCCATGTGCGACCTGGCGGTGAACAACGTGGCCGCGCAGCTGGCGGGCCGCCCGGTGCTGACCCCGGTACCGGAGTGCCGCTGATGGCTGCTCGCCACCACTGAGCGGGAAAGTACGGACACCCGTCTTCCTCAATCATCATACGATAGACCGAGAACACCGGCAGCCCAAGGTGTGGCAGAAAGCCGGGTTTCACCCACCCCCCCCAGGAGAAAGCCCCATGCGTTCGAAAAGTACTTGGCTGATTGGCGCCGTTTCGGCCGCCGCCATGCTCATCGCCTCACCGGCCTGGTCGCAGGAAAAGCTGACCGTCTGGTGGGCCAAGGGTTTCTACAAAGGCGAAGACGATGCACTGTTTGCCGCCATCAAGAAGTTCGAGGCCCGCAACCCCAAGATCAAGATCGACTTGTCGCTGTACGCCCCGCAGGAATCCATTCCCAAGGCCGTGGCCGCGCTCGACTCGAACAACCCGCCCGATGTGGCCTATGGTGACGTGTTTGACTTTCAGGTGACCGCCAAGTGGGCCTACGAGGACAAGCTCGAAGACGTCTCCAGCATCATCGACCCGCTGCGCAGCAAGTTCGAGCCGCAGGCGCTGTCGACCACCTTCCTCTACAACAACGCCACGCAGAAGCGCAGCTACTACGCCTACCCGGTCAAGCAGCAGACCATGCACATCCAGTACTGGAAGGACATGCTGGCTGACGCGGGTTTCAAGGAAAGCGACATCCCCAAGGACTGGAAAGGCTACTGGCAGTTCTGGTGCGAGAAGGTGCAGGCCGGCTACCGCCAGAAGACCGGCAATCGGGCCTTTGGCACCGGCTTCCCCATGGGTGTGGATTCGAGCGATTCGTTCTATTCGTTCCTGACCTTCATGGACGCCTACAACGTGAAGCTGGTGAACGATTCCGGCAAGCTGCTGGTCGATGACCCGACGGTGCGCCAGGGCCTGATCAATGCCGTGAACGATTACACCTATGTGTATGGCAAGGGCTGCACACCGCCGTCGTCCACCGCCTGGAAAGACCCGGACAACAACGTCGCGTTCCACAACAAGACCATCGCGATGACCCACAACGCCACGATCTCCATCGCGGCGAAGTGGCTCGACGACATGAACAACGCCACGCTGACCGAGGCCCAGCGCGCCCAGGCCAAGAAGAACTACACCGAGCTCATCGCCACGGCTGGCTTCCCCAACAAGCCTGACGGCACCAAGATGACCTACCGCGCCGCCGTCAAGACGGGCGTGATCTTCAAGGCCGCCAAGAACAAGGACGCCGCCAAGAAGTTTGTGGCCTTCATGCTGGACGATGCCAACCTGACGCCGTATGTGGAAGGCTCCCAGGGCCGCTGGTTCCCGGTGACCAAGGCCGGCCAGGCCAGCCCCTTCTGGAAGGCTGACCCGCACCGTCAGGCGGTGCTGGGCCAGTTCACGGCGGGCACCACACCGTTCGAATTCACCAAGAACTACAAGTTCACGGTGCTCAACAACGAGAACGTGTGGGCCAAGGCCATGAACCGCATCCTCAGCGAGAAGTGGACGACCGAACGCGCGGTGGACGAGATGATCGCCCGCATCAAGACGGTCGCCTCCAACTGACGTCCTGGCCGGGTCGGACACCGTGAGCGCAGCCAGCCCTGTTCTTCCGCCCGCCCCGGCCCCCGCCCGGCCGGGGCGCGGAGCGGCCAAGCCGTTGAGCAGCTGGGAGTTCTGGGGCCGGCTGTTTGTGCTGCCCTACCTGCTGGTGTTTGTGGTCTTTGTGCTGTACCCCGTGGGTTACGGCCTGTGGCTGGCCCGAGACCCGCAGAACTATGTGCAGCTGGCCGAAGACCCGATCTTCTTCAGGACGCTGATCAACACCATCGTGTTCATCGTGGTTGCGGTGAACGTCAAGATGGTGCTGGCGCTGGGCCTGTCGGGCTTCTTCGTGCAGTCACGCTGGTGGATCAAGATCCTGGCGCTGGTGTTCATCCTGCCCTGGGCGGTGCCTTCCATCCCCACCATCCTGTCGGTGCGCTTCATGCTCAACCCCGAGTGGGGCGTGATCAACAGCACCTATTTCCGCTGGACGGGGCTGGACGGCCCCAACTGGCTGAACGACCCGACGCTGGCGTTCATCCTGTCCATGCTGATGCACATCTGGAAGAGCCTGCCCTTCTGGACCTTGATCCTCCTGGCCGGCCGCCTGGCCATTCCCACCGAGCAGTATGAAGCCGCGTCGGTGGACGGTGCCACGCGTTGGCAGAAGTTCCGCTTCATCACCTGGCCGGCGATGCGCGGCCTCTACCTGACCTCGGTCATCTTGTCGATGATCTGGACGCTGGGAGACTTCAACAGCGTCTACCTGCTCACCGGTGGTGGCCCGGCTGACCTGACCCATGTGCTGGCCACTCTGGGCATTCGCTACCTGCGCCTGGACCAGATCGAGCTGGCCATGGCCTCCATCGTCGTGGCGCTGCCGCTGGTGTTGCCGCTGGTCTTCGTGATGATGAAGCGTCTGAGCAAGTGAGCCCGGCATGACACTGAACCCCCGTGTTCGACACACCGCCGGGAGCGTGGCATGAAGCTGTCCTGGCGGGCCGTCTCCAAGGAAGCGCAGCTCTTGCTGGTGGGCATTCCGGTGCTGCTGTGGACGCTGCTGCCCATCTACCACCTGGTGTTGTTTGCCATCTCGCCGCGTGACAAGGCCACCAGTGGGCGCCTGTGGCCCGAAGACGCCACGCTGCAGAACTTCAGCACGGTGCTGGAGCAGAAGCACTTCTACCTGAACCACTTCTGGGTGCAGCTGGGCAATTCGCTGTTCATTGCCCTGGCCACCGGTGTGCTGACACTGGTCATCGCCACCTGTGCGGCCTTTGCCATCAGCCGCCTGCGGGTTCGGGGCGGGCGTACGGTGCTCAACCTGGCGCTGTTCACCTACTTCATTCCGGCTGCCTTCCTGGCCGTGCCGATGTACAAGACGATGGCCATCTATGGCCTGTTGAACAACCACTGGTCGATGATCCTGGCGATGGTGACCATCGCGTCGCCCTACTGCATCTGGGTGCTCAAGCAGGCCAGCGACAAGCTGCCCTACGAGCTGGACGAGGCAGCGCGCATGGACGGTGCCTCGGCACTGCAGCTGTTTCGCCTGGTGTACGTGCCGCTGATGGTGCCATCACTGGTGGCGGTGGGTACCTATTCGCTGCTGCTGGCCTGGAACGAATACCTCTACGGCTTCCTGCTGCTGTCCAAGGAAACCACGCTGCCGCTGTCGGTGGCGCTGGGCAACTTCCTGGCGGCCGACGATTCCCCCTGGGAGCTGCTGATGGCCACCGGCCTGGTGTACGCGCTGCCACCGGCGGCCATCTACTACGCCTTCAAGCGCTACATGGTGTCAGGCCTGACGGCGGGTGCCGTCAAGTCGTGATCCCGCGCCCGGCGCCTTGCCACCCCGTTTTCTGATCGAAGGTTCACTGCACCATGGCTTCGGTATCGTTTCGCGATGTCCACAAGACCTACGGCGGCAAGGTCAAGGTCATCCACGGCATCACGTTTGACATCCAGGATGGCGAATTTGTGGTGCTGGTGGGGCCCAGCGGCTGCGGCAAGAGCACCCTGCTGCGCATGCTGGCCGGCCTGGAGGAGATCACCGGCGGCGACGTCATCATCGACGGCAAGGTGGTCAACGAGCTCGAAAGCAAGGACCGCGACATCGCCATGGTGTTCCAGAGTTATGCCCTGTACCCGCACATGACCGTGCGCGAGAACATGGGCTTCTCACTGCGCCTGCGCGATGCCGACAAGGCCGAGACCGCACGCCGGGTGTCCGACGCCGCCCGCATCCTCAACCTGGACGCGCTGCTCGACCGCTACCCGCGTGAACTCTCGGGTGGCCAGCGTCAGCGCGTGGCCATGGGGCGCGCCATCGTGCGCGACCCCAAAGTCTTCCTCTTTGACGAGCCGCTGTCCAACCTGGACGCCAAGCTGCGGGTGGCCATGCGGGCCGAGATCAAGGCCCTGCACCAACGGCTGAAGACCACCACCGTCTATGTCACGCACGACCAGATCGAGGCGATGACCATGGCCGACCGCATCGTGGTCATGCACGACGGCATCATCGAACAGATCGGCACGCCGCTGGAACTGTTCGACCAGCCGGGCAACCTGTTTGTCGCGCAGTTCATTGGCTCCCCGGCCATGAACGTGTTCGAGGGCACGGTGGCCGATGGTGCGGTTGCGGCGCTGGGCCACGCGTGGCCCCTGCTGACGGGCTTGGCAGCAGCGGCGGGCCAGCGGGTGCACTACGGCATCCGGCCGACGGACCTGCGCCTGGCCCGCGACGGCGAGCCAGGCATTCCCGCCGAGGTGGTGGTCATCGAGCCCACCGGGGCGGAGACCGAACTGTTGCTGAAGATCGGCGAACAGAACCTCACCGTGGTGGTGCATGGCCGGGTGTCGTGTGCACCGGGTGACACCGTCCGCCTGAACATGGATGCGCGCTCGGCGCATGTGTTTGATGCCAGCAGCGGCCAGCGCCTGCTGATCGCCTGAGCACCGTGGCCATGCGGGTGATGCGGGTGGTTGTGATGGGGGTCAGTGGTTGCGGCAAGACCACGGTGGGCCGGGGCCTGGCCCTTCAGCTGGGGCAGCGCTTCCTGGAAGGCGACGAACTGCACCCTTCCGAGAACGTGCGGCGCATGGCCGAGGGCATTCCGCTGACCGACGCTGACCGCGCAGGGTGGCTTTCCCGCATCGCGGCTGAACTGGCGGGCGCAGCCGACCGCGGCGAGGGTCTTGTCGTGACCTGTTCCGCGTTGAAGCGTGCCTACCGCGACAGGCTCCGTGCCGCCTGCGGCGACCTTCACTTTGTCTACCTGCATGGGCCGCACACCGTGCTGCAGCAGCGGCTGCAGGGCCGCCAGGGCCACTACATGCCTGCCTCGCTGCTGGACAGCCAGCTGAGCACGCTGGAGCCCCCCGGTGCCGACGAGCAGGTCTTGCCGCTGGACATCCGCATGCCGGTGGCCAACCTGATCGACGCGGCCAGAGCCGCCTTGGAAAGACCGTGATCGGTGAACACACCTTCCGGCTGGACGGCCGCCTTGCGCTGGTCACCGGTTCCTCAGCCGGCATCGGCCTGGCCTTGGCACGTGGCCTCGGGCAGGCCGGCGCCATCCTGGTGCTCAATGGCCGTGACGCCACCCGACTGGGCACTGCTGCCGAGCAGCTTCGCGCCGAGGGGCTGACGGTTCACCTGAGCCCCTTCGACGTGTGCGACGCGCAGCGGGTGGCCACGGCCGTGGACGCCATCGAAACCGGCATAGGGCCCATCGACATCCTCGTCAACAACGCCGGCATCCAGCGCCGCGGCGCCTTCCACGAGTTCGCCGCCCAGGATTGGCAGGACCTGCTGCAGACCAACCTGCACGGCCCCTTTGTGGTGGCGCAGGCCGTGGCCCGCCACATGGTGCAACGCCGCCGTGGCCGCATCATCAACATCTGCTCGGTGCAGAGTGAGCTCGGCCGGCCCGGCATTGCGCCGTATGCGGCCACCAAGGGCGCGCTGAAGATGCTCACGAAGGGCATGGCCATCGACCTCGGCCCCCACGGCATCAATGTTAATGGCCTGGGACCGGGCTACTTCAAGACTGAGCTCACCGACAAGCTCGTCAAGGACGAGGCCTTTTCGGCGTGGCTCGTCAACCGCACGCCCTCGCGCCGCTGGGGCGAGGTGGAGGAACTGGCGCCGGCAGCCGTATTCCTGGCCAGTGATGCGTCGGCCTTTGTGAATGGTCACATCCTGTACGTGGATGGCGGCGTGACCGCGACGCTGTGACCGTGACAATGGTGTACCAGCCCTTGCCCAAGACACCATGAACCAATTCACCCAGGTCATCCTCTTCACCGACACCGATGGACGCGCGCGTTTCCGCGAACAGCCCATCGCGCTGGACGAGGGCAAGCCGGAAGCCCGGTTGTCGGCCTTGATGCCCAGTGGAGGACTGCAGTTGCGCCACAGCCCGGTCGGCTTTCGCAGCAGCTTTCATTGCACGGGCACGCCGCAGTGGGTGTTCATCCTCGGTGGGCAGATGGAAATCGGCCTGCAGGATGGCGCGTCACGCGTCTTCAGCCCCGGGCAGCACTTCTTCTCGGCTGACACCCTGCCCGACGGCGCCACGTTTGACGCGTCGGTGCACGGCCACTGGAGCCGCCAGGTGGGCACGGAGCCCCTGGTCACCGCCTTTGTCAGGGCCTGAGGGGTGCGCGACGCCCGGTTGAACCCCGCCCAATGAGCCGCCCGCGCAACCTCCTGAGCCAGACGCTGGACCAGCTCGCCCAGGCCATCGTCTCTGGCCACTACCCGCCCGGCGGTGCTGTGCCGCCCGAGCCGGTGCTCTGTGAAGCCTACGGCGTCAGCCGCACGGTGGTGCGCGAGGCCATCAAGACCCTGGTTGCCAAGGGCATGGTGTCCACCGGGCCCAAGGTGGGTACGCGGGTGCTGGAGCCCGTGCACTGGAACTGGTTCGACCCGATGGTCGTAGCCTGGCAGAGCCGTGCCGGCCTGACGCGCGAGTTCCTGCGCGACCTGCAGGAGCTGCGCCGTGTGCTCGAGCCGGCTGGTGTGCGCCTGGCCGCCGAGCGGGCCACGCCCGCCGACATCGTCGAGATCGAGCGGGCCTACGCCGGCATGCGGCTGGCCATCGAGGAGGGTGGCGACTACGTCACCCACGACCTGCAGTTTCACCTGGGCCTGCTGCGCGCGGGCCACAACCGCATGGTTGAACAGATGGGCAAGGCGCTGGGTGCCTTGTTGCGGGTAGCCTTCGAGATCAGCACCTCTCGCGCCAACGGCCCGGCCAGCTCGCTGCCACTGCACCGCGAGGTGCTCGACGCCGTCATCGCCCGCGACCCAGTGCGCGCCGAACGCGCCGCCCAGGTGCTGATCGATGGTGCGCGCGACGACATGGAAGGCGTGCTCGCCTCCCGACGCAAGCTGCCTTCAGTGGCCGCTCCCGCCCAACGTCTGCGCCCTGCACGCCGCAAGGAGGCCATTCGATGAAGGTTCTGATCACCGGCGGTGCCGGCTTTGTGGGTTCACGCCTGGCCGAACAGCTGCTACGGCAGGGCCAACTGCTGGGGCGGCCCCTGGCGCAGCTGGTGCTGACGGACCAGGTGGCACCGCCTGACGCACTGCTGGCTGACCGCCGTGTGCAGGCCCGGGTGGGGCCCTTGTTGTCGCAGGTGGACGCCCTGGTGCACGAGCCCTTCGACGTCGTCTTCCACCTGGCGTCGGCCGTGTCGGGTGAGTGCGAAGCCGACTTTGAGCTGGGCCTGCGCTCCAACCTCGATTCGACCCGCGCGCTGCTCGACGCGCTGCGTACCCGTCAGCAGCAGGGTGCTGACGTCACCCGCCTGGTGTTTTCCAGCTCCATCGCTGTCTTCGGGCCTGACCCGGCCTACCCCTTCCCTGCCGTGGTGGGCGACGACACCTTGCCCATGCCGCAGACGAGTTACGGCACGCAGAAGCTCATCTGCGAGCACCTGGTGGCCGACTACACCCGCAAGGGTTTCATCGATGGCCGCTGCGCACGCCTGGTGACGGTGACGGTGCGCCCCGGGCGGCCCAACGGTGCCGCCAGCTCCTTCTTCAGCAGCATCGTGCGTGAACCGCTGGCCGGTGAGACGGCGGTGCTGCCGGTGGACCTGTCCGTCAGGCACCCGGTGGCCACCGTCAGCAGCATGGTGCAGGGCCTGATCGCCGTGGCGCAGGCCTCGCGCGAGGCCCTGGTGGGCCGCAGCGCGCTGACCCTTCCGGGGTTGAATGTCAGCGTGGCCGAGATGCTGGATGCCCTGGAGGCCGTGGCCGGCCCGCAGGTGCGTGCCCGGGTGTTGCAGCAGCGTGATGAACGCATCGCCGGCATCGTGGCCAACTGGCCGCAGGCGGTGCGCAGCACCCGCGCCGAAGCGCTGGGTCTGCAGCCGGCGCAGGACTTCTCCGAGATCATCCGCGATTACATCGACGACTGTCGCCTGCGCAACCCGCAGGCCTTGAAAGGGCTGAACCCATGAACCAGATCGACCTGAAAGGCCGTGTGGCCATCATCACCGGTGGCGCCCAGGGCATCGGCCTGGCCACCGCCGAACGTTTCCTGGCCAGCGGTGCGGCCGTGCTGCTCTGGGACATCGACGCTCAACGCCTTCAGCAGGCGGCCGAGCAGTTGCAGTCCGCCGGGCACGCTGACCACGTGCACACCGCGGTGGTCGAGCTGACCGACGACACCGCGGTGGCGGCAGCCGCCCACCGGGCCCAGGCCTGGCGTGGCCGCGTGGACATCCTCGTGAACAACGCCGGCATCACCGGCGGCAATGCCAAGACCTGGGAACTGGACCCGGCCGTCTGGCGCCGCGTGATTGAGGTCAACCTGATCGCGCCCTACCTCACCTGCCGCCACCTTGCGCCCATGATGGCGGCGCAGGGTTACGGCCGCATCGTCAACATCGCGTCGGTGGCGGGCAAGGAAGGCAACCCCAACGCCTCGCACTACAGCGCCAGCAAGGCCGGCCTGATCGCGCTCACCAAGAGCCTGGCCAAGGAACTGGCCACCCAAGGGGTGCTGGTGAACGCCATCACGCCGGCCGCGGCGCGCACGGCCATCTTCGACCAGATGACCCAGACACACATCGACTACATGCTGGCCAAGATCCCGATGGGGCGTTTTGTCGAGGTCGAGGAAATTGCCGCCATGGCCGCCTGGCTGTCGAGCGATGATTGCTCCTTTTCCACCGGCGCCGTGTTTGACATCACCGGCGGGCGTGCCACGTACTGAACGGGCGCCCGGCCTGCGCTGTCGGGCCGTGGCGCGCCGGCACCACCCATGCCCGCCCCGTTCAGCTTCTTCTGGCACGACTACGAGACCTTCGGCAGCAACCCGCGGCGCGATCGGCCGGCGCAGTTTGCTGGCGTGCGCACCGACGCCGAGCTGAACGAGATCGAACCCCCGGTGATGCTGTACTGCCAGCCGCCCACCGACATGGTTCCCCAGGCTGAGGCCTGCCTGTTGACGGGTATCCTGCCGCAGCAGGCCCTGGCCGAAGGTGTGTCAGAGCACGACTTCAGCACCGCGGTGGCCGAGCAGCTGGCCCGTCCGGGCACCGTGGGCGTGGGCTACAACAGCATCCGCTTTGACGACGAGGTCACACGGCATCTCTTCTGGCGCAACCTGCTGGACCCGTACGGCCGAGAATGGCAAAACGAATGCGGCCGCTGGGACTTGCTCGACACCGTGCGCTGCGCCTGGGCGCTCAGCCCGGACGGCATCGAGTGGCCGCTGCACGAGGGTCGACCTTCCTTCAAGCTGGAGGCCCTGACGGCGGCCAACGGCCTGCAGCACCTGGCGGCCCATGACGCCTTGTCCGATGTCCGCGCGACGGTGGCCCTCGCGCGGCTGCTGCGCGACAAGAAACGCCGGCTGTTTGATTTCTGCCTGAAACTGCGCAGCAAGGCGGCGGTGCAGACCGAACTCGTGATGGGCCGGCCGGCCCTGCACATCAGCGGCATGTACGGCACCGAGCGTGGCTGCATGGCGGTGGTCTGGCCCTTTGCCACCCACCCCACCAACAAGAACGAGGTCATCGTCTGGGACCTCTCCCACGACCCCGCCGAACTGGTCTCGTTGACCACCCCGCAGCTGCGCGAACGGCTCTTCAGCACCCGCCAGGCCCTGGACGAACAAGGCCTGCAGCGCCTGCCGGTGAAGACCATCCACATCAACAAGAGCCCGGTGGTGATTGGCAACCTGGCCACGCTGACACCCGCGCGTGCCGAGCGCTGGGGCATTGACCGCGGGCTCTGTGACCGCCATGCCGAAGCGGCGGCGCGCATCACCGGGGCGATGGCCGGTGTCTGGCCGGCGGTGTTCGCCAGCACGCGCGACAGCGGGCCGGTGGACGTGGACGAAGACCTCTATGGCGGCTTCCTCGGGCAGGACGACCGCCGCCGGCTGCTGCGGCTGCGCGAGCAGGTGCCGCAATCGCTGGCCCAGCCGCAGCCGGCCTTTGACGACGAGCGCCTGGAAGAACTGGTGTTTCGCTGGCGCGCGCGCAACTTTTTCCACACGCTCTCGTCGGACGAACAGCAGCGTTGGGAACAGCACCGCAGCGCCCGGCTGCACGACGGCGCCGGTGGCCACACCCCGCTGGCCGCCTGGATGGAGATGCTGGACCTGTTGAACGAGGCCGCCGACGAGCGCGGTGACGAGCGGGCGCAGACGCTGCTGTCGGCCCTGGTGGATTGGGCCGAACACCTGGCACCAGACGCCTGAGGCCGCACAATCACGGCTGTTGCGGGCGCATCGTCTGGCCGTTCCTTCGCCGCCCGCGCCACCTGCGCAGTCGCCCCTCTTGACCCTGGAGCCCTTGCATGAACCCAGCCGCCGACGACCCGAACGGCGCACCGGACAACGGCGCGCTGCGCCACAGCGCCGACATCCCCATCCCGATGCCCGATGCCGTGCCGACCCCCGCCGCGTCGATAGCCTCTGACATCCCGACGCTGGAAGTCGGCGGACTGTCACGCATCCATTTTGTGGGTGGAGAGAAAGGTGGGGTGGGCAAGTCGATGCTGTCGCGTCTGCTGGCGCAGTACCTGATCGATCACGCGGTGCCGTTCCAGGCCTTTGACAGTGATCGCTCACATGGCACCTTGTCCCGGTTCTATGGGGACTACGCGACCAACGCCTTTGCCGACAGCTACGAAAGCCTGGACCGCATCGTCGAGACGGCCGTTGAGTACCCCGGCCGGCGCGTGCTGGTGGACCTGGCCGCGCAAACCCACGACCTGCTCGTGCGCTGGATGGACGATTCCGGTGTGCTGGACATGGCCGACCTCTCCGGCATCGCGGTGCAGTACTGGCACGTGATGGACGCCGGGCGCGATTCGGTGGAACTGCTGCGCCGCTTGCTCGACCGCTTCGGCCAGCGCCTGCAGTACGTCATCGTGCGCAACCAGCTGCGCGGCGACGACTTCAGCATCCTCGACCGCTCCGGCCAGCTGGTGCGGGCCAAGGGCCTGGGCGCACGGGTGGTGGATATCAAGCACCTGCATGACCCCATCGTGCAGAAGATCGACGCCCGCAACGCCAGCTTCCACAATGCCAAGAACAGCCAGGCCATCGACGGCGCCTCGCTCAGCCTGATGGAGCGCCAGCGCCTGCGGCTGTGGATGAACAACGCCTACGCCGGCATTGCCACTGCCGGTGTGTGAACACGGTGTGCCGCGCTTGAGCCGCGTCACCGGCGTCTGCCCGCGGGCGGACGTCCAATAGGGCCTGTACGGCCCGTACGGCCCTTACGGCCCACATGGAGAATCTGCGATGACACAGCCCAAGGTCTCGAACGGGCGCCGCGATGTCCTGAAATCCGGCGTGCCGCTGCTGGCCGCGAGCGTCGGCCTGACGGCCGGCTGCAGCCGCGGCGCCAGTGCCGCTGCCCAACCGGGCCAGCCGCGCCTGGGCATCAACCTGGCCGACCCGGTGGACTGGAACACCGAGCTGCCCTTTGTGGACATCTTCCGGCTGTCGCGCGACTGGGTCAGCCAGCCGCCGGGTGCGTCTGACTGGGGCAAGGGACCCAAGCTCGCGCTGGACGAATCCGGCTGGATCAAGGCACTGGAGCCCAACTGCTCAGCCGACAGCCCGATGATGTCGGCCACCGACGCCCGCTACCCCGCCGGCAACTACACCGTGCTGTGGCAGGGTGACGGCGAGGTGGACCTGTGGGGCGCCGGGCGCGTCACCAGCAGCGGCACGGGCCGCCTGGTGGCGGAGGTCACGCCGTCCAAGGGGCCATTGTTCCTGCGCGTGAAGAAGACCAGCCCGAGCAACCCGGTGCGCAACATCCGCATCCTGCGGCCGGGTTTCGGGCCGGAGACACCGGCCAATGCCTTCCACGACGACTTCCTGAACCGCTGGCGCGGGGTCAGCTGCATCCGCTTCATGGACTGGCAGCACACCAACAATTCCAAGCAGGCATCCTGGGCGCAGCGCCCCAAGCCCACCGATGCCCGCTTCTCCGACAAGGGTGTACCGGTGGAGCTGATGGTGGACCTGTGCAACCGGGTAGACGCCGACCCGTGGTTCTGCATGCCGCACCTGGCCGATGACAGCTACATCAGCGAGTTTGCGGCCCTGGTCAAGCGCACGCTGTCGCCGCAGCGCAAGGTCTACATCGAGTTCAGCAACGAACTCTGGAACGGCACGTTCGAGCAGGCTCGTGGCCTGCAGGCCGCCGCTTCCGCCGGCAAGACCAGCCTGGCCGCGCTGGTGGCCGAACGTTCGCTGAACATGTTCCGCCTGTGGGAACGTGCCTTTGGCGGGCGTGACCGGCTGGTGCGCGTATTGCCCACCCAGGCCGCCGGCACCTGGTACACCGAGACCATGCTCAAGCATGCCGAGGTCTTCAAGCAGGCCGACGTGGTGGCCATTGCACCCTACCTGTCGCTGAATCTGCCACCGCAGAGTCAGGGCCAAGGCCAGGGGCCGGCGGCAGCGCAGGTGGAATCCTGGAGCCTGGAGCAGCTCTTCGACCACCTGGACAAGGTCGCCCTGCCGGAATGCACCGGCTGGATGAAGGGCCAGAAGGCGCTGGCCGACAAGTACGGCCTGAAGATGGTGGCCTACGAAGGTGGCCAGCACCTGCTGGGCATCTTTGGCGCCGAGAACAACGAGAAGCTCACGCGGCTGCTGCACGCGGCCAATGCCCACCCGCGCATGGGCCAGCTCTACGAGCGCTTCCTGGACGCCTGGGCCGCCGCGGGCGGCGATCTGTTCTGCCACTTCAACTCCGTCTCGGCGTGGTCGAAGTGGGGCAGCTGGGGCCTGCTGCGTGATTCGCTGGAAGACCCCGCCAAGTCGCCCAAGTTCATGGCCACCATGAACTGGGCGCGCAAGCAGGGGCAGAAGGTCAGGGTGCCGGGCCAGGGGTGAGGGCTGCCGCCGGCCACGGCCGGTGTTCAGCCTGGCACCTGTATCACCACCACTGCGCCGGCCAATGGCTGGCCCTGCTCCAGGCGCAGCGCCACCGGTTGCCATGCCCGCCATTGCCAGCCCTGGTGGCGGCACAGCGCGGCCAGGTAGGCTTCGGCGTGGGCGTAGCGCAGGCTGGGGCGCAGGCACCAGCCGGCGGGGTGCGCGGCGTGTTCCTCCGCGGTGAAGGTCTCCACGCTGAAGGCCACGAGGGCGCCGGGTGCCACGGCTTGACGCAAGGCGTCAAAGACGGGCTCCAGCGCGCCGATGTAGATGAACACGTCGGCGGCCACGACGAGGTCGGCCTGGCGGGCGGTCTGCTGCAGCAGCTTGACGATGTCGCCCTGGCGCACGGCGTCGTAGGCGCCGCTGGCGCGGGCAGCGTCCACCATCGTCGGCGAAAGGTCGATGCCTTCGATGTACCGCGCGTGGCGGCGCAGGGCGCGGCCGCACAGGCCGGTGCCGCAGCCGAGGTCCAGCACGTGGTCAAGCGGCGGCGCGTTGGCCTGGGCCGCCGCCAGGGCGGCATCCACCACTGCCGTGTGGCCTTGGTACTGCAGTGTCTGGACGAGGTGCTGCTCAAAGCCCTCCGCATAGGGGTCGAACAGGGCGCGCACGTAGTCGACCGGGCTTTGCCCGGGGGTGGGGTGGTTGCCGTCGCCGCCGTGCCCGGCCAGCAGGTAGCGGTTGAGCTCGGGCTCCAGGCCCGCGGCCACCGCGTCTGACCACACGGCCCGGGCCTGCGCCCGTTGCCCCGACAGGGCCAAGGCCTGGCCCAGCACCGCCGGCAGCCTGGGCAGGCGCGGGTCGAGGGCCTGGGCCTGCTGGTAGTGCTGCAGCGCGCTGTCCAGTTGGCCCAGGCTCTGCCGCATCTGCCCGGCCAGCAGCCAGGCGGGGGCGGCGTCGGGGCGGGGCTGCAGCAGCGGCTGCACGGTGCCCAGTGCCTCCTGGGCCTGCCCCAGTGCGGCCAGCAGCCGGCTGCGTTGCCAGCGTGCGGCCGCCAGCCCGGGTGCCAGCGACAGGGCCTTGGCGCTGTCCTGCGCCGCCTCTGGCAGCCGCCCCAGGGCGGCGAGCGCTTCAGCGCGGTGGCACCAGGCCTGCGCATCACCCGGTTCGGCCTGCAGGCTGGCGTCGAGCGAGGCCAGTGCCTCGGCGGATTTGCCCATGGCCAGCTGGGCCGCGCCCAGGTTCATCAGCGTCGACGCCCGGCCGGGCAGCTGTTGCAGCGACGCCAGAAAGGCCTGCTCGGCCTGGGCATGGCGCTGCGCCTCATGGTGCTGGACACCTTCCAGGAACAAGGCCTTGGCGGCGAGGAAGCGCGCGTCAGTGGGTGGCGGGGACATGGTGGTGGGCAGGGCGAGGGAACAGAAGGCAGAGGCCTCACACACCGTGTGGGGCCAGTGCCGGTGACCCCGGATTGTCGGCCCCGCGCCCCGCGGAGATACTGCGGGCCCGCCACTGCCCTGACACCCGACGATGAACCGAGATCACGCCCTGCGGCTGGCCACCGGCTGCTTCGACGACGGCCAGTTGGCGCAACGGCTCGCGCAGCGTGTGGCCTGCCCATCGGAAAGCCAGAACCCGCAGGCCGCGCCGCAGCTGCTGGAGTACCTGCAGGCGCACCTGTTGCCTCAGTTGGAGACCTTGGGCTTCACTGGCGAGGTCCTTGACAACCCGCTGCCCGGCCAGCCCCCGCTGCTGGTGGCCACCCGGCGCGAGCCCGCTGCCCGCTTCGGCGTGCTGAGCTATGGCCACGGCGATGTGGTGAGGGGTTATGCCCCGCAATGGGCCGAAGGGCGTGACCCCTGGGCCCTGCGCATCGAGGGCGACCGCTGGTATGGCCGCGGCACGGCCGACAACAAGGGCCAGCACCAGATCAACCTGCTGGCGCTGGAGCAGGTGCTGGCGGCCCGTGGTGGCCAGCTGGGCTTTGACATCACCTTGCTGTTTGAGATGGGCGAAGAGACCGGTTCACCCGGCCTGCGCGAGTTCTGCGAGGCGCAGCGTGAGCGGCTGCGCGCCGATGTCTTCATCGCCTCTGACGGCCCTCGGGTGGCGGCGGCCACGCCGACGGTCTTCCTGGGCTCGCGCGGGGCGCTCAACGTGGACCTGCGTGTGGCGCTGCGGCCCGGCGGGCACCACTCGGGCAACTGGGGCGGCCTGCTGCGCAACCCGGGTGTTCGGCTCGCGCATGCGCTGGCCTGCCTGGTGGGCCCGCAGGGGCAGATCCTGGTGGACGGCCTGCGCCCGCCGCCGCTGTCGGCAGCGGTGCGCCAGGCGCTGGCCGGCCTGCAGATGGGTCAGGACGAGGGTGACCCGGCCATCGACACCGGCTGGGGTGAGCCTGGGCTGACGCCCGCCGAGCGGGTGATTGGCTGGAATGCGTTCGAAGTGCTGGCCTTCAAGACGGGCAACCCGGACGCCCCGGTGAACGCCATCCCGGGCTACGCCCACGCCCACTGCCAGCTGCGCTTTGTGGTGGGCACCGACAGTGCCCAGGCCGTGGCGCACCTGCGCCGCCACCTGGATGCCCATGGCTTTACCGATGTCGACGTGGCGCTCAGCGGTACCGTGTTGGAGGCCTCGCGGCTGGACCCTGAAGACCCCTGGGTGGGCTGGGCGCTGTCATCGGTTCAGCAGAGCACGGGCCAACGCCCGGTGCTGCTGCCCAACCTGGGCGGCTCGTTACCCAACGACCTCTTCAGCGACCTGCTGGGCCTGCCCACGCTGTGGCTGCCGCACTCCTACCCGGGCTGCAGCCAGCATGCTCCGAACGAACACCTGCTGGGCAGCGTCGCGCGGCAGGCGCTGGCGCTGATGGCCGGCATCTGGTGGGACCTGGGTGAACCGGCGGCGCTGGCCTGTGTCACCAGCCGCCAAACCGCGGCCAGGTCTCGCCCAGCTGCCCCTGGCTGATGCAGCGGTAGGCGCTGAACTGCGCCGCCGTGGCGCAGGCGTGGTTGGGCAGGATGCGCAGGCGGCTGCCCAGCGGAAAGCGCTGCGTCACGTCGTGGGTGGTCAGGGCGGCCGCGCCATCGCGGCGGGTGATGATGCCGTGTTCCTGGTTGGCGGCCTGCACCCACCAGCCGTCCACCGGCGTGCCGTGTTCGTCGCAGACCACGCCATACCCTTGGTCGACCGCCTGGTTCTGGGTGCCGCGGTCGCGGCTCAGGGCCATCCAGCCGGCGTCCACCAGCACCCAGCCCTTGTCGGGCTGGTGGCCGATCACGCTGGTCAGCACACTCAGCGCGATGTGCTCGGGGCGGCACACGCCCAGGCCGGCCATCACCAGGTCGAAGAAGGCATAGATACCCGCACGCACCTCCGTGACACCGGCCGCCGTCGCGGCGCTCAGCGCCGTGGGTGTGGAACCCACGCTGACCACCGCACAGGGCAGGCCGGCCGCCCGCAGGCGTTCAGCCGCGGCCACGCAGCGCGAACGCTCCTGTTCGGCAAAGGCCTGCAGCGCGGCCTCGCCGCGCATGCCGTAGGAGCCGCCACCATGGGTCATCACGCCGTCCAGCAGGCCGGCGGCCTGCAGCCGCTGACCGATGGTCAAGAGGGCCGGCGCATCGGGCAGCAGGCCCGCGCGTTCGCCATCCACATCGACCTCGATCAGCACCCCCAGCCGACCGCCGGTGGCCGCCGCCCGCGCCGCGCCGGGTGAGCCTTGCCACGCCTGCCAGGCCTGCACCACGGCGTCGGCGGCGGCCAGCGAATCGACGATCACCCGCAGCGTGCAGCCCCGCTCACACAGCGACAGCGCATGCGGAACCTTGTGCGGGGTGATGCCCACCGCGTAGAGGATGTCGGCAAAGCCGGCCGCCTGGAACTCATCGGCCTCGCGCAGCGTGGACACGGTGATGCCCTGCGCCCCCAGTGCCTGCTGGCGCCGTGCCACCGGGACGCACTTGGCCGTTTTCACGTGCGGCCGCAGCGCCACACCGAGGGCCTGCACCCGCTGCTGCATGCGGCGCAGGTTGGCGTCCAGCGTGTCGGTGTCCAGCAAGGCCACCGGGGTTTCCAGCGGTGGCAGTGGTGGCCATGGCGACGCATTCGAGGCGGGCAGGGCGAGGGGTGATGGGGTGGTCATGGGTCAGGGCTCCGGGGTCAGGTTGGCCTGCAGGGCTTCGCGCTCGTCAAAGACAAAACAACGGCCTTGCCAGCCGGGTGCAGCGCCATCGGTCTGCAGGAAATAGTCGAGGATGCCGCCGTCGAGCTGCCAGGTGTGTTCCAGGCCGTGTTCACGCATCAGCAGCGCGGCCTTTTCGCAGCGGATGCCGCCGGTGCAGTAGCTCACCACGGCGCAGCCGCGCAGCGCATCGGCGTGCTGGGCCAATGCCTGGGGGAAATCGCCGAAGGAGGACAGTCGCCAGTCGATCGCCCCTTCAAAGGCGCCGACGTCGACTTCGAAGGCGTTGCGGGTGTCCAGCAGCCGCAGCGGCCGCCCCTCGTCGTCGTGGCCCTGGGCGATCCAGCGCGCCAAGGTGCGGGCCGGCAACGACGGGGCGCGGCCCGCCTGCGGGCGCACCTGGGGCGCGTTCATGCGGATGATCTCGTGCTTGACCTTGACCTTCAGCCGCTTGAACGGCTGGGCCGCACTGAAGCTTTCCTTGGGGCGCAGCCCGGCGAGTGCCGGGGTCTCGTCGCCCAGCGCCGCCAGCCAGGCCCGGGTGGGCCCGGGCTCACCGGCCACAAACAGGTTGATGCCTTCTTCGGCCAGCAGCACCGTGCCTTTCAGGCCGGCGGCCTGTGCGCGGGTGTACAGCCGCTCGCGCAGCGCGGGCAAACCCTGCAGCGGTGTGAACCGATATGTCGAAATGTTCAAGACGGTGGCGTGCACGCGACGGATTCTAGGAAACGCCCGGTCCGTCGGGCGCTGAGGCATGGCCCGTGGTGGTGGCGGGCGAGGGTGGCGCGCCATACTGGAGGAATGTCGGCGCTGAGCCTTTCCGTTGTGCACAGTCCCGCCATGGGCTGGCCTCCCGCTGCGCCCGGGTCTGCCAGCCTGGGGCGCTGCCTGTTGCTGGCTGCGCTGCTGCACGTGCTGGTGCTGCTGTGGGTGGGCACCGAAGGCGGGCGGGGCGGGTGGGGTGTCTCGGCCACCGCGACGGACGCCTTGGCCGAACCCTTGCGCATCCGGCTGTCGGCGCCCTCCGCGACCAGCCCCGACAGCACCAGCGCACCCGGCCTTTCTGGCACCGGTGCGCCGGCAGCAAACCGGCCGGCGCCAGCGCCCACCGCAGCGGCCAAGCCGGTGGACGCCGCCACCCACAACGAGGTGGTCGAAGCCCCGCCAGCCGCGCCGGTGGACCAGACCGCGGTGGCCGCGCCTGAGCTGGCGCCCGCCACCCAGGCGCCCGCCGGCATGACCTTCGAGGGGGCCCTGCTGCGCGGCCTTGAGAGCGGCTTGCCGGCCGCGCCTCAGCTGAACGACCTGCAGGTACCGCCGCCCGAGCCCGTGCCGCTGCCGCCCCCCCAGCCCTGGCGCATGGCGCCGCCCGACATCCAGCCCGAACCCCTGCCCGATGTGCTGGCCCTTCCGGCCCAGGCCGCCCCCTTCCGCGCGGGCTCGGTGCGTGTGCCGCCGGCCGCCGCCCCGCCTCAGCTGGCGGCCAGCGATGCGGTTCGAAGCCTGCCCGACGCCTCCCCGGCAGCCCGGCCGCCAGCGCTGGTCGAGGCCGAGGCCCCCAGCCTGCCTCGGACGGAGCAGTCCACCCAAGGTGTCCCGGAGACCACCCGCAAGGTTTCAGCGGCGCCGACCACCACATCGCAGGCCATGGCCAGCAGCCCGCTGACGGCCGCCTCCGCCGCGCAGCCCAGCGTGGACCCGCCTCGGCTGGCGGCGTCGGCCGCCGTGTCGGCGCCTGAGCCCACGCGCCTTCCTGCGGCACCCGCCAACCTGGCCGAGCCGCTGCGCAGCCGGCCCTCGGCGCTGGCGCAGGTTCCCGCGGAACCCGCGCCCCCGGTGCCCAGCCTGCCGGCGCCGCCCGCCGTGCCCGAGCCCGTCAACCTGCCCAGGCCGCCCGCGGCGCTGCAGGCCTTGCCGCCCCGCACGGCGGCCCCGCTCACGCCGGCACGGGTGCCCGAGCCGGCCGCACCGGAGCTGGCCCTGCCGCCGGTGACGGTGCAGCCCCCGGCCGTGCTGGCGGCGCCTGCCGCACCCGCCCCCACCGCACCGTCCCCCAGCCCGGCGCCAGCGGCCGCAGCCGCAACACCCCGTGCCCCCGCGGCGGCACCGAGCGCCACGGCCAGTGCCACACCCAGCACGCCCTCCAGCGCCCCCGCCAACGCCACACCCTTGTCGGCGCCCGCTGCCGCTGGCCCCACCGCCCCTGGGGCCACCGCCGTGGCACGGCCCAGCCCCGGCCGCGGCGAGACCGCCGGCAGCGCCACCACGCCCGGCCCCAGCGTGGGCAGCGCGCCGGTGGCCATCGACCCGGCCCTGCGCGGCATCATCAACCTGCCGCCGCCGCCCACCGCGGCGGCGGCCGCGTCGGCGCCCGTCGGGGGAACGGCGGCGGCCGTGCCCCCCGCAGTGGCCGCACCGGGCCGCCTGAACCTGGACCTGTCCCGCCGGCCCGGCGCCTTGCCACCCGCACCGGTGCCACTGCGCCTGACGCCGCCCCCGGCCGACCCCAAGACGCGCCTTGCCCGCGACATCGAAAAGGCCGGCAAGGCCGACTGCCGCACGGCGCACGCCGACAAGGGTGTGCTGGCCGCACCGGCCATCGCCGCCGATGCTCTCGGCAAGGACGGTGGCTGCAAGTGGTGAGCGGCGATGTGGCGGCGTGGCCTGGCGCTATCGGCGCCCAGGCCCTGAGGCGGGCGCTTCGCCGTCCGGCATCAGCCGCGCGCCGCGGGGCTGGGCGGTGGCCAATGCGTGTGGCACCAGCGCTCGATGGCGTCGCAGACCTCGGCCGGCCGTTCGGTCAGCGGCCAGTGGTGGCAATCGATGGCCTCCACGGTGACATTCGGCCCCGCCAGCGCCTCCTGCATCTGCCCGGCGTCGGCAAAGGTGGCCCCGCTGGACATCAGCGCCAGCGTCGGCAAGCCCAGGTTCCGCGGCAGTGGCGCGTGTTCACACATGGCCACCATGTCCTCCAGGTAGACGGCGGTGGGCACGTGGCGCAGGTCAGCCCGTGTCGAGCTGTACTGGGCGATGAACGCGGCCTCGGCCTCGGGGGTGGCCAGTGCGGCCCGGGCCTGGCGGTCCAGTGCACGCAAGTCCAGCGGCGGCAGGGGGCCCCGGTGCAGCCCCAGGGTATTCAGCGCCCGGGCCGCCGCGGCCATCAGCCGCCACAGCGGCGCCGCCAGCGCGATGCGCCGTGAGCGGCCATGCAGCGCGCGGCGGAAGACCGGGTCGATCAGCACCAGCGCGCTGACCCAGCGCGGATGCCGCTGGGCCATCTGCAGCGCCACCTGGGCGCCCAGGCTGTGCCCGACCAACAGCGCCGGCTGGCCGCCTTCGGCCTGCAGCACCTCGACGATGTCGTCGCACCAGGCCTGCAGGCCCACCGGGCCGCGGCTGAGGGCCCGCCCGTGGCCAAGCAGGTCGACACGGATCAGGCGGTGGTGCTCAGACAGCCGGGTGGTCTCGACAAACTCCTCGAAGCGGCTGGCGTTGCTGGCCAGGCCGTGGATCAGCAGCACTGGGGGCGACACGGCCACCGGCTGGCGGGCTGGCCGCACCCACCAGGACAGCGGCTGTCCGTGGGTGCCCGTGGTGGACCAGCTCATCTCCATGGCGCGTGCTCAGCAGACCCCGCAGCGCACACCCGCGGCGAGCAGGTAGCGCCGGTAGGCCACGCTGAGGCGGTCGGCCGCGCAGTGCAGTTCGCCGCCGCTGAGCGGCAGGCGCTTGGGTTGCTGCGATTCCAGCACGGGCGTGTCCTGCGCAAAGATGGCCAGCTGGAAGGTACGCAGGTCTTCGTCGCTGGTTGTGGTGTCGGCGGTGTACTGGCCCATCCAGACACGGCAGTGTTCGTCGTCCGTCGGGCAGCACCACAGGGTGAAGCTGTCGCCCGGGCTGCCGTCGTCGGGTTGCTTGCTGAGCAAGGCACTGGTGGGCCCGAGCACCTCGTAGCGGTAGCTGACCCAGCCACCCTGCGCCGCGCTGGCCGTGGCCCGGGGTTGCCAGGCCGGGTAGTGCGCCACCACCGGCCGGCCGTCGGCCGTGTGGCTGACCGGGTAGGCTGGGACTTCGGCGTGGCTGGCAGTGCCCAGCCAGCCGTCGTGCACAAAGCCAAAGTGCGCCGTGTCCAGAAAGTTTTCCACCACACGCGGCGCCGACACTGCGACGTCAAACGGCCCGAACAAGAGGTGTCTCGGTGGCAGGGTGGGCAGCGCCGGAGGCGCGCCTTCGGGGGTGCTCGCCGGGGTGTTCGCTGGTGTGCCCGCTGCTGTATCCACGCAGCCCCAGATCAGGCCGTGCGCCAGCGCCACCGGGAAGGTGCTCACCCGGTGCGACGCGGGCGGTTCGAAGCCGGGCAGGGCCGGGATATGGACGCAGCGGCCTTCGGCGTTGAAGCGCCAGCCGTGGTAGGGGCAGGCCAGGGTGTGTTGCTGCGCCTGCGGCTGTGCATCGGGCTGAATCTGCGCATGAACCTGCGCATGAATCTGCGTGTGAATCTGCACATGGCCCAGTGACAGCCGCGCGCCCCGGTGGGGGCAGCGATCCTGCTGCAGCACGGGCCGGCTTTCCGCGCCGCGCCAGAGCACCAGGGCCTGGCCGAGCAGCTGCACGGCCAGGGGCTTGTCCGTCAGTGCCTCATCGGCGCACAGGGGGTACCAGAAGGGATTCACTGGCCAATACCAGGTGAGCTGTTCACCCCCGCATTGTGCGTGTGGCGTGCTGGGTGACCCCTCGGCATGGGCGGGACGGTGCGCCAGGGGGCTCTGCGATCACCCCGCCGGAGGGCTTGGCGGCGCAGAGGCCGCCAGCCCAGACGGTTCCGGGAGCGTTCTTCATGATCAAGACAACGACGCTGCATGGGGCGGCGGTGGCCGCGATGGGTGGTGTGCTGGCCTGGGCGGTACCCGTGGCGGTGCTGGCACAGGTGCCGTCACAAGGGCCATCACAGGCCCCAGCGCGGCTGCCCACCCCAGCGCCGGCAGAAGCCGGCAACCCGCAGGAACCGCTGCGCGAGATCACCCTGGCCGCCGGTGCCTTTGTGCGTGGCGCCCCGGTGCCCGCCTGGGCCGAGCTGCTGCCCCTGCCCGACAAACCTGCTGCCTCCAGCGGCCGGCCCATCGTGGTGCGGCTGGCCGACAGCCTGCTGGTGGGCGACCCCCTGCACCTCATCCACAGCGTCGAAGGCGAAAACCCCATCTTCGGCCAGCGGTATGTCGGCAGCGCCAGTTGGGAGCAGCCCTGGCCGGTGGACATACGGCGCGTCACCCTCAGCGCGCCTGAGGGCAACCCGATGCAACGCCGCTGGGTGGGCGGCCTGGCGGCCAGCACCGTGTGCCCCCGCATCAGTACCCGCGATGGCGGGCGCCAGTGGCGCTTTGAGGAACGCGACATCGCCCCGGTGGTGCTGGAAGAGCACCTGCCGGCCAACGCCATGCCCTACCGCGGGCTGCAGCTCAGCGAATACAGCACGTGGCCGGAGTTCGTGGCCTGGGCGCAGCGGCGGGTGCCGCAGGCGCTGCAGTGGGTGCAGGGCGAGGTGCGGTAGTGGGCGGTCGCGCTGGGCGAGAGCTCGCACCGGCCGGCCGCCCCGGCCGAGAGCTCGCACCGGCCGGCCGCCCCGGCCGAGGTGGTGGCCCGCCGCTGGGGCGATTGCAAGGACAAGAGCCTGCTGCTGGTGCGTCTGCTGCAGGAGGTGGGCATCGAGGCCCACCCCGTACTGGTCAGCCTGCAGTCGCGTTCGACGGCGCGGCAGCTGCTGCCATCACCCGCGGCGTTTGAGCACGTGGTCGTGCGCGTGACGATGGATGGCCGCGACCACTGGCTGGACCCGACCCGTACGGTGCAGTCGTCCCGCCTGGACCGCCTGGGCCAGCACCTGGAAGCGGCGGCCGTGCTGCCAGTGCAGCCGGGCGCACAGGGCCTGGTGGACATCGTCTCGCCCCAGCGCGAGCAGCTCTTCCAGAGCGACGTCGCCGAACGCTTCACCAGCACCCAGTGGAACGGTGAAGGCCGGCTGCAGCTGGAGCAGACCTTTGTCGGCCTGGTCGCTGAAAACGTGCGCACCGCGCTGCAGCCGCTGGACGACCGCCAGCGCCGCGACCTCGCGCTGGGCGGCTACGAGCGGCGCTACCCGGGCATCACGCTGGACGAGAGCCCGCGGTTTGACGACGATGAACGCAACAACCGCATCGTGATGCGCGCCAGCTGCCGCATCCCCAAGCTGTTGGCTGACGCCGGGGCGGGCTGGGCCATGCGCTACTTCGTCAGCAACTTCTCTGGCAGCTTTGCGCTGCCAGAGCGTGTGGGCGGCCGCCCGACGGGTGATGACCTGGCCGAGGCCTTGTGCAGACGCGCCGAATCGCAATCCGACATCGGCGAGCCGGCCAGGGGCCTGGCCGATGCGCTGGAGGCCGTGAAGGTAGCGCCGCAATCGCCGCGCGCCGGGCAGTGCCTGAAGCAGCCGCTGCCACCCGAGTTGCAGACCGCTGGCCGCATGGAGGGCCCTTCGGGAGCGCGCGCTGACTGGCCGCGCCTGGCACTGGCCATGCTGCTGGGCGAGCTCAGCCCCGAGCAGTTCAAAAACACAAAGGCCCGCCGAGGCGGGCCTTTGAGGCAGGGTAGGCCACCCTGCCGTTGGCCGACAGCCGTCAGACCGTCAGACCGTCACACCCTTGGCCGTATCCGCGTACTCCTCGATCTGGTCAAAGTTCATGTACTTGTAGATCGACGCGCCGTCCTTGTTGACCACGCCCATGGCTTCGGCGTATTCGGCCACAGTGGGCAGCTTGCCCAGCTTGGAGGCAATCGCCGCCAGCTCGGCCGAGGCCAGGAACACGTTGGTGTTCTTGCCCAGGCGGTTGGGGAAGTTGCGGGTGCTGGTGGACACCACAGTGGCGCCTTCCTTCACCTGGGCCTGGTTGCCCATGCACAGGCTGCACCCTGGCATCTCGGTGCGGGCACCGGCGTTGCCGAAGGTGGCGTAGTGGCCTTCCTTGATGAGCTCGTTCTGGTCCATCTTGGTGGGCGGTGCCACCCACAGCTTCACCGGGATGTCGCGCTGGTTGCCCAGCAGCTTGGCCGCGGCGCGGAAGTGGCCGATATTGGTCATGCAGCTGCCGATGAAGGCCTCGTCGATCTTGGTGCCGGCCACTTCGCTCAGCAGCTTGGCGTCGTCCGGGTCATTCGGGCAGCAGACCACGGGCTCTTTCAGCTCGTTCAGGTCGATCTCGATGACCGCGGCGTATTCGGCGTCCTTGTCGGCTTCCAGCAGCTGGGGGTTGGCCAGCCAGGCCTCGACGTTCTTGATGCGGCGCTCCAGCGTGCGCTTGTCCTGGTAGCCGTCGGCGATCACGTTCTTCATCAGCACGACGTTGCTGTTCAGGTACTCGATGACGGGTTCCTTGTTCAGCTTGATGGTGCAGCCGGCGGCGCTGCGCTCGGCGCTGGCGTCGCTCAGTTCAAACGCCTGTTCCACCTTCAGGTCAGGCAGGCCTTCGATTTCCAGGATGCGGCCGCTGAAGATGTTCTTCTTGCCGGCCTTGGCCACCGTCAGCAGGCCTGCCTTGATGGCGGCGTAGGGGATGGCGTGCACCAGGTCGCGCAGCGTCACACCGGGCTGCATCTGGCCCTTGAAGCGCACCAGCACGCTTTCAGGCATGTCCAGCGGCATCACGCCGGTGGCCGCACCGAAGGCCACCAGGCCGGAGCCGGCCGGGAAGCTGATGCCGATCGGGAAACGGGTGTGGCTGTCGCCGCCCGTGCCCACGGTGTCGGGCAGCAGCAGGCGGTTCAGCCAGCTGTGGATCACGCCGTCGCCCGGGCGCAGGCTGACGCCGCCGCGGCTGCTGATGAAGCCCGGCAGTTCGCGGTGGGTCTTCACGTCCACGGGCTTGGGGTAGGCCGCGGTGTGGCAGAAGCTCTGCATGACCAGGTCGGCGCTGAATCCCAGGCAGGCCAGGTCCTTCAGCTCGTCGCGCGTCATCGGGCCGGTGGTGTCCTGGCTGCCGACGGTTGTCATGCGGGGTTCGCAATAGGTGCCGGGGCGCACGCCCTGGCCTTCGGGCAGACCACAGGCGCGCCCGACCATCTTCTGCGCGGCCGTGAAGCCAGCCTGTGTGGCCACCGGCGGCTGCGGCAGGCGGAAGACGGTGCTGGCCGGCTGGCCCAGGAATTCGCGGGCCTTGGCCGTGAGTGAACGCCCGATGATGAGGTTGATGCGGCCGCCGGCACGCACTTCATCCAGCAGCACGTCGCTCTTGAGCTTGAACTCCGTCACCGTGCTGCCGTTGCGAACGATCTTGCCGTCGTACGGCAGAACCTCGATGACGTCGCCCATCTCCAGCTGGCTGACGTCCACCTCGATGGGCAGTGAGCCGGAATCTTCCTGCGTGTTGAAGAAGATGGGGGCGATCTTGCCGCCCAGCGTCACGCCGCCGAAGCGCTTGTTGGGCACAAAGGGGATATCCTGGCCCGTGGCCCAGATGACGCTGTTGGTGGCGCTCTTGCGGCTGGAGCCCGTGCCGACGACGTCTCCGACATAGGCCACCAGGTGGCCCTTCTTCTTCAGTTCTTCGATGAAGGCCATCGGGCCGCGCTTGCCGTCTTCCTCGGGCTTGAAGGCCGCGTCGGGGCGCGTATTCTTCAGCATGGCCAGGTAGTGCAGCGGGATGTCCGGGCGGCTCCAGGCGTCAGGGGCGGGGGAGAGGTCGTCGGTGTTGGTTTCGCCGGGCACCTTGAAGACGGTGACGGTGATGCCGCGCGGCACTTCCGGGCGGCTGGTGAACCACTCGGCCTCAGCCCAGCTGTGCATCACGGCCTTGGCGTGGACATTGCCCGCCTGGGCCTTTTCGGCGACATCGTTGAAGAAGTCGAACATCAGCAGCGTCTTCTTCAGGGCTTCGGCGGCGATGCCGGCGACGTCAGCGCTGTCCAGCAGTTCGATCAGCGGGTGGACGTTGTAGCCACCGACCATGGTGCCCAGCAGCTCGGTGGCCTTGCCCTTGCTGATCAGGGCGGTGCTGATGTCACCGTGGGCCACGGCGGCCAGGAAGCTGGCCTTGACCTTGGCCGCGTCGTCCACGCCAGGGGGCACGCGGTAGGTCAGCAGTTCCACCAGGAAGGCTTCTTCGCCAGCCGGCGGGTTCTTGATGAGTTCGATCAGCGCAGCCACCTGCTTGGCGTCCAGCGGCAGCGGTGGAATGCCGAGGGCGGCTCTTTCGGCGGCGTGTTGGCGGTAGGCGGCGAGCATAGGGAACGTCTCCGGTGGGTGTGTGGAACAGCGTGTGATGGGGCGGCGGCCTTGTGGCGGCCGATTCCGCAGAGCCAGAGGCCCAACGCCGCGCATTGTGCGCGAGAAAGCCCATGAACCTGCTGGATAACCCGTATTCTATGTCTTATATAAGACTCGCCGAGCCATGTGGCACATGGCAGCTCGACGTCAAGGCGGAAGCGCTCCCTCGTCGAGCAGCTGTTGAACCAAGTCCGCCTGCAGCCTGTCGCGGCGGCGCTTGCCGGGCGGCCGGCTGTCAAGTTCGGCCATCCAGTGCTTGAACGCCACGAAGACCGGCGGCGACACGGTTCGCATCAGCGCCATTCGTCCGGTCGTCGAGAACACCACACGCTCATACCGTGGCGCGTCAAGGAAGGCCTCGGCACGCTGAGCCTGGACGGGCCAAAGGTCATCCTCATCGTCTGTGAAGCGAAAGGGGTGCGGGTCTTCGTCGGTGGCCATGCGGCGAAGGAAGTCCACCATGAAGCCCTTGTCGTTGACGGCAGACTCCATCTGCCCTTCCTTGCGCTGGAAAGAAGGGTCAGCACGTTGCAGCAACTTGAGCATCGAACTGTCCAGCTTGGCCATGGTGCTGGCAAACTGGACTCGCTTGCGTGCGTCCCAGAGCAGGTCGACATCCTGTGTGGCCAGCGCACCTGCCTCGATGCGCACCGATGCGGCGGTCTCGTAGGCATACAGCGCGTGCGTGCCCACCACGGTGAAATGGCCGCCCAGCCCGCCGAGCTCCAGTTCGTTGAGCACGTCCACGACCACGTTGGGGACCCTGCCCACCCGCAAGGCCTTGTTCATCCGTTCGCACTCGCGCAGTGTCTCTCGCAGGGACTTGAGCCGCGTTTCGGCCTTCAACTTGCCTTCGGCGAAGGCGCGCAGGGTCACCTCCGTCTTCTCGTCGCGAGGGCCGAGTCGGCTCTGTCGGTTGTCAGGCGACGTCTTCACCAGGTACTCGTAGGAGCCCTCTCGCTTGAAGTACATCCCGCCCGCAAACTTCTTGGCTGCCTGTGTTGCGCGCAGCCACTCCAGGAAGACAGCCTCGGCGTCAATGGCTTGCCGCACAGCACTGTCAGGCAACGGAAGGTGGCTCACCGAGCGATTCACCGTATAAAAATGAATATTAGTTTATATACGGTGAATCTTATAAAAGCAATGACTTAGAGACTGTGGCCTGCAGGGGCTGATCACTGCCATCGCGCTTTTCCAGACCGCGGCCCCTCAGCTCTTCTGCTCCGCCATCAGGCAGTTGTCGGCTACACGCTGACCAATCTTGGAATTCATCAGCATCGATTTCGACGGGATCTGCAGCCAGACGATGCCGGCACGCTTGTCTTCCAGCCGCACCGCGCCCGTGGTGGTCTCTTCGGGCACCAGCGTGTAGGACGCCTTCTTGTGGGTCAGCGTGAAGTGGCCGGGCTTGCCTTGCTGGGGCGTCAGGCTGACGGATTCGCCAAACTCGCAGGCCGCGGTGCCGGTGTAGACGCGCTGCGCGGCGTCCAGCTGGCCGGCGCTCAGGGCCACCACGGCAGCCGCAGCGGCGCCGGCAGCGGCCACTTTGACGGGCGTGGAGACCTTGGCCTTGGCAGGTGCAGGAGCGGCTGCAGGAGCGGCTGCAGGAGCGGGTGCCTTGGCAGCCGGCTTGGCCGCCGCGGCGACGGTTTGCGCGATGGCCACGGGCGCTGCACAGAAGGTGACGATGGCCACGGCGCCCACCAACGAGAGGACCAGGTTTTTCAGCATGGGTGAGCTCCTGCGGTGTTGTCAAGGAAGACCCATTGTGCGGCCACGTCCCACCGGTCACGCAAGGGCTGCCTGCAACGGAGGCAACCAGTCGAAACCCGATCACGGCCCTGGGCCATCGGGCCGGAACGTGTTCAGGCCGGGGGCGTGGCCTCGCTGAACCAGGCGTGGCGCACCTCGGCTGGTAGCGTCGCCACACCCGGGGTGGCGCTGCGGTGGGCGCGCTCCAGCAGGTGCCAGTAGTAGCGGTAGCTGGCGCGGTCGTGCAGCGTGTCGTCGTGGCGGATCGGGGCCCAGTGGGCGGCCTGCGCGGCCTGCAGGATCTCGATGGCGCTGTCGATCTCGGCCACCGACGGGGAAAACGCGTCGATGATGGGCTGGATCTGCGACGGGTGGATGCTCCACATGCGCGTGAAGCCCAGCAGCTGACAGGCCTTCTCGGCCGCCTCCTGCAGCTTGGCGGCATTCTTGAATTCCGTCACCACGCAGTGCGACGGCGTCTTGCCCGCGCTGTGGCAGGCAGCGGCGATTTCCAGCTTGGCGCGCACCACCAGCGGGTGGTCAAACTGGCCGTCGGCGCTCATCGCCCAGGGCGGGATGGCGCCGCGGTGGGCCGACACAAAATCCATCAAACCGAAGGACACGGATTCAATGTGCGGGTGCGCCGCAATGGCCTGGACATCGCGCAGTGCGCCGTGGGTTTCAACCAGGGTGTGCAGCGGAATCTGCCGCGCAATGCCATGGCGCCGGCAGGCATCGGTCAGGGCTGCGCTGGCGTTTTCCACATCGGCCAGCCCACGGGGCTTGGGCAGCATCAGGTAGGCCAGTCGCTCACCGCCCTTGGCGATGACGGTGTCGAGGACGTCGTCGAAGCAGCGGTGCTCGAGCGGTTGCACGCGCACACCCACCCGGCCGAAGCGGTTAGCCGGGCTGGTGAGCAGCTCGGCCATCAGGTGGGCATGTTCGATTTCACCGCCCACGGGTGCGCCGTCTTCGCCGTCGAGTGTCACGTCGAACACGGGCCCGAGCTCGGCCTGCAGTTCCAGGCTCTTGCGCATGCGGGCTTCGACGCCGCTGTAGTGGTCGCACACCGGCAGCGGGATGGCGGTGGGTTCACCCGGCTCGAACAAGGCGTCGCGGGGGTGTGGGGGAGTGGTCAAGGTCATGGCGCGGGGCTCGTGGTGGAAGCAAGCTCACGGCGCATTGTGCGTGGCATCGGCGCGGCGCACGTTGCCCCTGCTGCCCCGGCTACAAGATGGGTGCCTCCTCAGATCTGCACCCTGGTGCCCAATTCGACCACCGCGTTGCTGGGCAGCCTGAAGTACTCCACCACACCGCCGGCGTTGCGACTCATCGCCGCGAAGACCCGATCGCGCCAGGCTCCCACACCGCCGCCAGGCTTGGGGACCACGGCTTCCCGGCTCAGGAAGTAGCTGGTTTCGAAGACGGGGATGTGCAGGCCGTGGGATTGGGTGAGCTCCAGCGCCTTGGGTACATCGGGTGCGTTCATGAAGCCGAAGTTGAGCGTCACGCGCCAGAAGCCATGGCCCAGGGGTGACACCTGAACGCGCCGTTCCATCGGCACCCAGGGAACCTCGTGGAACACCACGGTCAGGATGACGTTGCGGGCATGCAGCACCTGGTTGTGCTTGAGGTTGTGCAGCAGCGCCTGCGGCACCATGGTGGGGTCGGCCACTGCGTAGACCGCGGTGCGCTCAGCCCGGTTCATCGCACGCGGGTCCAGGGCGTCGATGAAGGGCTGCAGCTCGATACCGTCGCGTCGAATGGCCTCCATCACCCGCGTGCGTCCGCGCGCCCAGGTGCTCATCAGGCCAAACAGCACCAGTCCAAGCGCCAGCGGGAACCAGCCACCGTCCAGAAACTTCACCGCACAGCCGGCCACCAGCAGCGCGTCGATGACCAGGAAGAAGGCGGTTGCGCCCACCGCCAGCGGCGCAGGCAGCCGCCAGGCCTTGCGAACGACAAAGTAGGTCAGCACGGTGGTGATCATCATCGTCAAGGTGACGGCGATGCCGTACGCACCCGCCAAGGCCGACGAACTGCCAAAAAACAGCACCGCCGCGATCACGCCCGCCATCAGCGCCCAGTTGACCGCGGGCATGTAGATCTGGCCGACTTCACGCGCCGAGGTGTAGCGGATCGTCATGCGCGGCAGGAAGCCCAGCTGGATGGCCTGCTTGGTCATCGAGTAGGCCCCTGAGATGACGGCCTGCGACGCAATGATGGCTGCCAGTGTGG
>JAJTDE010000191.1 GCA_021298085.1 Rubrivivax sp. | reverse complement strand
TCAGCAGGGGGCTGGCCCCGCCCTTGGCCGACCAGGTGTCGGCTGCGTTGATGGCCTGGGTGGCCGTGTCGTCGCTGGCCTTCCTCGCCGCGCTGGGGACCGTGTCGGCCCGGGTGGGTGGCGCGCCGGTCTGGAACGGCACCTGGCGCGTCGCCTTCTGGGGGGCGGCGGCCATGGCGGTGACGGCGGGCACGGGGGCGCTGTTTGGGGTGGCTGCTTGACGGGGGGCGCCTGCACGCAAGCCCGCGCGGGCGTGCCTGATGTGGGAGCCACTGGCGCCCTCAGAACTCACCCTTGCCCTGCGAAGCCTTGCGGCGCAGGAAGGCCGGCACGGCCGCGCTCTCTTCCGCCTGCAGGCTGTCGCACTCGTCCTTCGCGGCCAGACGGCTGCTGAGCTTCATGGACGAATACAGCATCTCCTTCATGGCGTGTTCGCGTTCGCGCCCGGCGGCGATGGCCTGCATGGCCTCCAGGACGGCGGCCACCCAGCCATTGCCGGCAAACTGCCGGGCTGCTGTTTCCTGCAGCGCATCCACCCGGTTCCAGTCGCCCGCGGCGGCAGCGTTGCGCATGGCCATCAAGGCGTCGGCCGCCGCAAGTTCCACCAGGCGCCGCGTGACGAGTTCATCGTCAGCCAGCTGACCAAACTCCGCCCGCGCCACCACCGGCAGCGCGAGGCCAGTGCGTTCCAGCGACACCGCCTCACCATCCAGGCTCTGGCCGACGATGGCCACCCGAAGCACGCTGCACAGCTGCCCCACCGAAGGCAACGCCCCCGCCGGAACCGTCACCCGCAGCACGGCCCAGGCTTCTGCACCCCAGGCCAAGTCAGGCAGCCGCCAGCCTTCGCGGGTGCCCGCCAGCTGATTCGCCATCTCAACGGTGAAGCCTTCGGGTGCCGTTGCCGCCAAGCGCACGTCGCGCAGGCACAGGTTGCCCAGCAGTTCCAGTTCTTGCTGGAAGGGCTCCAGCAGGTCGCCGGCGGTGTCGCCGTAGTAATGGTTGCCGCCGCCGGCGCGGGCCATCGCCACCATCAGCTCTTCGTTGAAGTTTCGGCCCAGGCCGTAGGTGCTGGTTGTCACGCCCTGGGCTGACCAGGCCGCGCATTGCGCCGCAATGGCCTGGGTATCGGTCAGGCCTTCGTTGGCCTGGCCGTCTGACAGCAGAACCACCCGCTTCAGCCCCTGGCCGGCCACGCCGGCCAACGTGTCAATGCCCTCTTGCCAGCCGCCGTGCAGGTTCGTGTTGCCGCCCGGCTGAATGCCGGCAATGGCAGCGCGCTGGGCCATGCCATCGCCCAGAGGCGCGGCGGGCCACAGGCGCTGAACGCGGTTGTCGAATTTCACCAGTGCCACGGCGTCGGTGGGCCGCAGCGTGGCCAGCACGTATTCGGCACAGCGTTTGGCCTCTTCCAGCGGCCGGCCCGCCATCGAACCGGAACGGTCTACCACCAGCGCCAGTGCCTGCGGCGGGCGTTGTGCGCCATGGCCTTCCGGCGCATCAGGCGCCTGCAGGCGAACAAGCACCTCCACCGTGTTGGCCTGGCCGGCGCACAGGCCGGCACGGCGGGGTGTCAGAACGACGGTGGAGGCAAGAGACAGGTGCGCATTCATGGGCGCTCTCCAGGGCAACGTGAACGGGTGAGGGGGGTGATGGGGATGACGATGACAGGTCACTCGCTCAAAAAGCGAGCCAGTGGGACGTTGCCGCGCTCCGGCCGGCGGCGCCCGCGCGGCCCGCCTTCGCCCGTTCGCCAGGCCGGTGGGGTGAGGGCGCCACCAACCGGGTTGGACGCCTGGCCTTCAGGCCAGCCTTCGGGCACCGCCATGCCGCCTGTTTCCAGCGCCCAGCCCTCCGTGGCCTGCTCCAAGCTCAGGTAGCGGAACGGGGCCAGCCCGCCCGCTGCGGCGGGCAGGGCGGCGGCCACGCTTTCGAAGTGCGCCTGGTTCAAGCGCAGCGCCACGCGCCGCCAGAGCCGCATCAGCACGGGTTGGCTCCAGGCCGCTTCCAGCGCTGCCCTGAGCGCGCCCGCCGTGGCCGCCGGGCCCGCCGCCACACGGCGCGCCTGCAGTGCTGCCAGGAAGTACCGAACCTCGCGCTGAATACCCGAGGGGAAGATGCGCACCAGCGCGTCCAGCCGGGGGGCCTTGCCGACCTGGGCGAAGCAGAGTGTCAAACCTGCCTGCACCGCCTGCACCGGGTTCAGCAGCCGCAGGCGCGGTGGCGGCAGCACCAGCAAGGGCAGGTTGGCGGCTTCCTCATGGCTGAGCGGCGTGCAGTAGCTCATCAGCGCCGCCAGGCGCGCCCACTCGCGGGCGTTCAGGCCGTCAATCTGGCCCAGCTGGCCGGCTTCGATGTGCCGAACAAAGGTGGCCGCATCCCCCCAGCCGTAGGCCGATTTGGCCTGGTTGGCCCGCACGCTCATCACCGCCAGGTTGCCCGCGGCGTAACCTGCGTGGTTGTTCACCCGGTCAACCGATGCGTCCGTGTCTGCGCCCGTGCCGCGGGTGAGCGCCTGGCCGGTGATGGGGCAGCGTGTGACGTCAATCCTTTCCAGAAACGCCGGCGTCACCTGCACACCTTCAAAGGCCTTCCCGCGCACCCAGGCCCCCAGCCGAAGCTGCAGCCACTTCCTGATGTGCGGGGTTACCCGCAGCGTGCGCTGCCCGAAGGCGGCCTTGCCGGCTTCCCAGCCACTGCGCACCGGGTTGCCGGGCATCAGGTGTTCAGCCGGCGGCACCAGGCGGTGGTGGGCGAAGTCCCACCCGATTTCGAAGGCGGTATTGGAGGGGGCTTGTTCCGTGGGCAGGCTGGGGAAGGGTGACATGGTGAGGCTCCGGTGAAGGGCGCTTCTGGCCCGGCACACCAGCTTCGGCGGCCAAAAGCTCAAGAAGTGAGCGGGTGACAAACCTCCCCTTGGATGAAGGGTTATCACCGCAAGCTCATGCTTTGAGCCTGCAGCCCGCCAAGCTGGCGGCATGCCCGCACACCTAACCGTGCAACTCTTGCGTTTTGAGACAGCTCCACACCATCAAACCCGCCAGTACAGTAGGTGCGCCTACTGCGTGGGCGAGTAACCCCTGCCGCGTCATGACAAAGACAGCCCGCGTCTACAAGATTGAAATGCTCATCCGCAACCGTGGACATGTGAGCTTTCAGGCGCTGCTGGAGACGTTGGAGGTTTCCCCCGCCACCCTGAAGCGAGACCTGGACTACCTGAAAGACCAGCTGGGCGCCCCCATCGTCTATGACCGCTTCCTCAACGGCTACAAGTTCGGCGGGGAATACCGCGGCCAGAAGCACCAGCTGCCCGGCCTGTGGTTCAGCGAGCAGGAGCTGTTTTCACTGTTGATGGCCCACCAACTGCTGACCGAACTGGATGCCGACGGTGTCATCAGCCGGCATCTGCAGCCCCTGCTGGCGCGCATTCACCAGATGCTGGGCACCAGCGAGGCAGAGACCAAGGCGCTGCTGAAGCGCGTGAAGATCATCGGCGCCGCCAAGCGCCCGGTGCCCAGCCAGTGCTTTGAGCGCGTGGGGGATGCCCTGCTGAAACGCCGGCGCCTGCACCTGCGCTACCTGACCCGCGGGCGCGGCGAGGTGAGCGAACGCGATGTGTCACCGCAGCGGCTGGTTCACTACCGCAACACCTGGTACCTGGATGCCTGGTGCCACACGCGGGAGAAGCTGTTGCGGTTTGCGCTGGATGCGGTGGAGAGGGCGGAGGCGCTGGACGGACGGGCCAAGGATGTACCCCTCAAGCAGCTGGAGTCCGAGATGGATGGCGGCTATGGCATCTATGCAGGCGCAGTGCCCAGCTGGGTGACGCTGGCCTTCAGCCCACAGGCGGCCCAATGGGTGAGCCGGGAGCAATGGCACCCCGATCAGCAAGCGAGGTGGCTGGACGATGGCTCTTTTCAGCTGGCGGTGCCCTATACAGATCCCAACGAGCTGGCGATGGATATCTTGAGACACGCCGACCAGGTGTCGATCACCGCGGATACTGGCACCGTCAGCGCGACTGTTCGACTGCGTACCCAGCAGGCATGGGAACTGCACTGTGCAGACCGGGTGGAGAGGTAGCTTTTGTGGGTTCGGTGCAACCGCGCCAAGGCCGCGGTTCAGTCAGCCACTTCATGACTACACCGGACGATGTGTGTACACGGCTGTTTCAGGCTTCCGCGCGTTCAGCGCGCGACATGATCGAAAGGACCAAGCGATGCATCAGAACGCAGCAAGTGTTGAGTGCGCCTGAACAGAGGCGCAAAACGCCAAAATGCTTGAGGCTCTCTTGTTCGCCCACTGCGAACAACACGGCCCTAAAGAGCTGGTAGCGAGAACGAGCAAGGTAAAGGGAGCAAAACAATGACCGACACCCTTGCGGCGGGAGCGCCGCTGGTGCTCGACCTGCTCAACTACATTGAACAGGTCGAGAAGCTGAAATCCAAGCCCGCGTTCACGGTGCCGACCGAGTTCTTTGTCGCCTACCAGCACGAGCTCAAGGGCCTGCCGGAGCTTCAGTTCAATCTCCAGGTTGATGGCGACGACGTCTGGATGCGTCTGCCCCGCCTGCAGGAGATTGCGCCTCCTGAGCTCGACGAACAGCTCAAGCCGTGGGTCACCCTCCCAAAGAGCCCGGAGAAATCGCCCGAGCTCAGGAGCGAGGCCGTCACCTACGAGGGCAAGCGCGAGGTCGCTCGTGCGCAGCTGAAGGACCATCCCGAGGTGCAAGAGGCCTTCGACTGGTACGTCGAGTACCAGTGGTCGCCGTGGGCCGCTGCCGAGCGACCACGGCGCAAGACCATCGCCCGTTACAACCAGCTGTTCTCTCTGCAGCAAGCCATCTCTTCTGAAGGCGCCGAGACACCGCTGGAGCTGGTCTGGGGCATCGGCTACGCGGCGTGGAAGAAGGATGGGTTCGGCATGGCGCTGAAGCACCCGCTGCTCGTGCAGGCCTGCGAGATCTCGCTCAACGAAAAGACCTTCGACCTCGAAGTGCGGCCACGCGACGTCGAGCCTCGCCTAGAGGCCGACTGCTACGCGGAAATGGAGCTGCCTGGCGTCACGCAGTTGGAGGCGTACTGGCGCAGCGCTTTAGCCACTGGCGCAAACCGGGTCAATCCGTTCGAGGCTTCGACCTTCGACGGCACCCTGAAGGCAGCCGTTGGTCACCTCGACCCGACGGGCACCTACGAGGTCCGCACGGACGATGTCACGCCGCCGGCCCCAAGCGACAAGCTGACGATTGCGAACACTTGGGTGCTGTTCGGCCGCAAGCGCTCTGGCGATATCTTCCTGGAAGACATCCGTCGTCTGAAAAAGAAAGTCGAGGAGGCTGAGGAGCTCCCAAGCGTCATCCGCAGCTTCGTCGAGCGCGGTGACTCCACGGTCAAGGTCCGCCCGGAGCAGCCGTTTCGAGGCCTGTCGACCAGCGACGCTGGCTCCCAGGCCATGGAGCTGTACTTCCCGATGGCCTATAACGACGAGCAGGTCTCCATCGTCCAGAAGCTGCACGCCAACGACGGTGTCGTCGTCCAGGGCCCGCCGGGCACCGGTAAGACGCACACCATCGCCAACGTGATTTGCCACTACCTCGCGCAGGGCAAGCGTGTCTTGGTAACGGCCAAAGGCGAGTCGGCGCTTGCAGTCCTGCAAGAAAAACTGCCCGAGCGCATTCGGCCGCTGAGCGTTGCACTTCTCTCCGATGAGCGCGACGGGATGAAGCAGTTCGAGCACTCCATCCAGACCATTGCCTCCAGCGTCGCCGGACTGAACCCAACACGGGCTGTGCAGAACATCGCCGCGGCCGAGGAAAAGCTCAACCAGTTACACGCCAAGATTGCTCACGTCGACCGGACGGTTGCGGCTTACGCCTCCAAGCACATGCAGAGCTACCCCTTCCATGGGCGCGAGGTGATGCCAGAAGAACTGTCGAAGGTAGTGCTGGAGCAAGCCGAGGCGCACCAGTGGTTCGACGACGAGCCGCCTGCGACCAACGACGGGACTCTGCCTTTCGACGACGCAGCCATCAATGCGCTACGTCGCGCCCGAATCACCGTTGTCGAGGACCTGCCTTACCTCGGCTGCACGCTGCCGTGCCCCGATAGCTTTCCTGTGTGGGCGGACATGCTTGGGCTGCACCGCGACCTGGTCAGAGCCAAGTCGATTGATGCCAGCGTCAGTCAAGGCGCCATCCTTGCCCTGGTGGACTCGCGCCTGGAGACCTTCGAGAAGGCCCAAGCACTGGTCAAGTTCCTCGAAGACCGGATGACACTGAAGGCAAAAGTTGCTGCCTCGCGGCAGCCGTGGCTTGAGGCGCTCGGCCAGCGCTTCGCGGACATGCAACCGACCGACCCAGTCCTGATGGCGCTTGTCAGCCTTTGTGCCGATGTCCGCAAGCTGGAGCGTCAGCGTCGCCAGCTACTGGCCAAGGCCGTGGACTTGCCCGCAGACGCCGAAGTGAACGAGGACTTTGGCCATGCAGTCGGTCGACTGGTAGCCGGCAAGAGCGCTTTCGCGCTGCCCTTTGGCACCGGTGTTGCTCGAAAGCTGGTGGCTGCAGTAACGGTGAGCGGCGTGGCTCCTTCTGGCAAGCCGGAGTGGGAGCTCGTCCAGGAACTGCTCACCTGGCGGCGCGAGGCGCGCAAGGTGCTCGCGCGCTGGTCATCGCTATCGGCCGAGTTCGGGCTGGAAGCGCCCGGGCCGGGAGTCGAGCCGGCGCTGAAGAAGGTCGCGACGTGGCAGTCCGGCATCGAGGAGATGCGGTATCTGACCTTCGACTTTGACGCGAAGCTGCACTCACGACTGGAAGAAGTGTTCGGTAAGCAGAGTGCCGACCGGATGTGGGATGGCGGAGAGCCGTTCGTGGCAACGGCTTACTCCAGTCTGCAAGCGCATGTCGACAAGGGGCGCCTGGCCTATGCGATGAAGCGGGTGCAGGAACTGGTCCGCAAGCTTGAGGGCCACAGCGGCTGCGTCGTCAATGAGTTGCGCTCATTCCTCACTGCGTTGCTCGGTCGAACCGCCGCTGAAGAGTCGGTTCTGCAGACCACCTGGCTTGCACTGCAGGCGGAGTTGTCGCGCCTGACCGCGCTGAAGCCATCGCTGGCTGAGATTGAACGCGTCGCGGCCGCAATCGAATTGGCCGGGGCGACCAAGTGGGCGGAACGCCT
>JAJTDE010000341.1 GCA_021298085.1 Rubrivivax sp. | reverse complement strand
GGCGCGCTGGTCCAGCCGGGCTGCGTGCGCGCGTCGACGATCATCGTGGTGGAGATCGTCGGCAGCGCCGAAGCCGGCGCGATGGTCGCCACGTTGTAACTGCCGGCCGCGGTGGTGAACGCGTTCAGGCTGCTGCGCAGGCCGCCGGTGAGCGAAAGCGATCCGCCGGAGCCGGTGGTGCCATTGGGCAGCATGAAGACGATGTGCTCGACGGAGCGTATTGGCGTTGGTGATGGCCTGGCGCAGGCTGCCCTGGCCCGTGTCGTTGGTGTTGACGACGGTGCTGAAGTTGAAGCCGAAGTCGACGTTGTCGATGCCCAGCGGTGGCACGGTGACGGGTGCAACGCTTTGCGGCACGGCGCTGCCGGTGGTAATGGCGGCCAGCGTGCTGCTGGCGTTGTCGGCGTCGGGCAGCGCGGGGGTTTCGCCGCCGACGCGGTCGGTGACGTTGGCCGCGGTGGTTCCCGAGCCGTCGGTGCGGAAGGTCTGCACGGGCCGCAGGCTGCTGGTGTAGCCGGTGCGGCTGCTGCTGACGCTGCTGTTGACCACGCGCACCTGGTAGCTGGTGTTGGCGGCCACCAGGAATTGGTAGGCGCCGTTGCTGTCGGTGGTGGTGGACGCCAGCAGGCTGCCGGCCGCTGTGAAGAGTTCAACACGCGCGTTAGGCCGTGCCACGGCGCCGGTGGCGGTGGCCCAGCTGCGGCCGGCGCCGCCGCCGTAGTTGGGGTCTTCGAACACGCGGCCTGCGATGTACGAGCCTGGTGCGGCCACAAAGTTGCGCACTTCGTGGTTGTTGGTGGCGCCGCCTGTGTCGGCTCCTGTGGCGGCTGTCAGCGCCACGCGCAGCGTGCTGAACGCCGGCGCGGGCACCGACTGGCGGTCGATGAGGGTGGTGCGGGTGCTGCCCACATCGACCTGCACCGTGAGCCACCAGTTGGAGGTGTCTGGCGTCAGCGAGACATGCAGGCGGCGGAAGTTGCCGTCGCTGGTGCTGGTGGGCCGGGCACCGACGCCGACGCTGGGGGACAGCGCGGCGCTGGTGATGTAGGGATAGCCCGAGGTGCCCGTGCCGGCGCCGCGCACACCCACGCGGTTGGGAAAGGCGCCGCTCAGCCCGCTGAGGGGGCAGGCGGTCGCCTGGTCGGCGTAGCCGCCCCACGCGTCCAGGCCCACCGACAGGTAGGACGATGTGAAGCCGGCGGTGCAGACGTTGTCCATGGCCGCGCCCAGACCGCGACCCGCGGCGCCCATACTGGGGTTGCTTTGGGTGCCATCGAACAACACCAGGGCCATGCCGTCGGCGCCGCTGCCCCCCCAGGCGGTCCAGTCGAAGGCGATGTACAGGCCGCCTGCAACAGGCATCGCGGTGGAGTGCCAGGCGGCGCCGCGCGCGCTGCTTGTGGTGCCGGTCAGGCGCAGCCAGCCGGCGCCATTGCTGTCGATGCCCGGGGCCGTGAGCTGGGCCGTGCCCAGCAACGTCCAGCCGCTGGCGGTGGAGTTCATGAACGTCTGGTTGATCGTCCAGCTGTTCAACGCCATGGCCGAGCGCAGGCCCCAGCCGCCCAGCGCCAGCAGCAGCACCAGCGCCGCCGCCGCAGGCCCGGGCTTGCGGCGGCCCGCGCCCAGCCAGGCCGACAACAAACGCAGCATGCGAAGCCAGGCTGCCTGCATCACCCGTGCAAGCCTTCACAGGCAGCTGCTGGCAGTGCAGGGTGCGGCAGGAGCAGGTGCAGCGAGGTAGGCACGGTGCAGCAGGTGGAAGGCGACAACGGGTGAGCGGCGGTGGGCAAGTGGCGATCGGAAACAGCCGCGGCCAAGGACGGCACGGCTTAGCCAGCAAACCGTGCCATTGTGCGCACTGGCGACGGTGGCAAAGCCAAGAAAAGAAGCCCGAAAAGGGCGTGCCTTTCGGGCTTTAGGTCAGGGGAGGGGCGCCAGGGAAGGGTCGAAGCACCGGGGGATGGGGATCAGGTCTTGGTCTTAAAGACCTGGGACGCACAACCAGTTCTCCTTAGGAGACTTGTAATTCAAGACCTGACCCCTTCTCTTGTGAACCAGCGGCTGCAGCTGTGCACCGCACTCGCCCACCCACTGTGCCAGCGTCGAGCGGGCAATCAGGTGGCCGGCGCGCTCGACGATCGCTTCCTGCCGGTACAGCGGCAGGTGATCCAGGAACTTGGCCACCAGCAGGTGTGCCAGCAGCCCCGCCGTCGGTATGCCTTGCAGGCCGCGCCAAGCCAGCGGCTTGGCCCTTCGCCAGGCACCAACAGTCCACAGGACTGTTGGTGTCCGGGCTCAGCCCTTGTCGATGACGTGCGCCGGGACCGGCGCCTGCACCAGCTTCTGGCAGCAGCGGCAGGCCCACTTGCCGCGCGAACACACCTGGCTGGTAATCCAGCCGCTCGGCCACGTCCTCGCCAAAGCGATGCATGGGCTGACCACAGCCCGGGGCATGGCAGGTGGTGGCCGCTGGCTCGTGCAGCACGTCGCGGCGCGGCAGGTGCGGTGGCAGCGGCGCACGCTTGGGTGTCTTCTTTTCGGTCTTGTGCTGGTCAGCAGCGGGACGTTGGCGCTCGATCTCCTGCTCCAGCTCGGCCAGGTCGCTGTCCAGCGTCTCTTCGAGCAAGCTCTTCTGCTCGGGCGCCAGGGTGCTGGCGAAGCGCTCGCTGCTGGCAGCAAACTTCAAGCGCTTGAGCAGCGCCACCTCGTGGGTGAGCTTCTCGATGAGGGTCTGCTTGAAGACCGCCTCACGGTCGCGCTGCACGA
>JAJTDE010000190.1 GCA_021298085.1 Rubrivivax sp. | reverse complement strand
CGCAGAGCCTGGCGTTCCTGAAGATCCAGCTTGGTCTGCTGCGCCATGACATCAAGAGCGCCGACGCTGCGCGCATCGACAAGACCCTCGGCGAACTGGACGCCGGCGTCCACGAGAGCCTGGGCGACGTGCGGGAGTTGCTGGTGCACTTTCGTACGCGCACCAACAGCGAAGACATCGCGCCGGCCTTGAAGACCACGTTGCAGAAGTTCGAGCATCAAACCGGTCTGGTGACGCATCTGGACATCGAAGGTGATGGCATGCCGTTGCCAGCCGACGTACAGGTGCAGGTGCTGCACGTGGTGCAGGAAGCGTTGTCCAACGTACGAAAGCATGCCCAGGCACGTGAAGTGTGGGTGGACGTGCAGCAGACGCCGCAGTGGCGCGTCGAGGTGCGCGACGACGGCTGTGGCTTTGATCCCGATGGCGCCGGACCCGACGAGACCCATGTGGGCTTGCGCATCATGCGTGAGCGCGCGCACAACATCGGCGCAACCGTGGAGGTGGCCTCGGTGCCGGGATCGGGCACCTGCGTGGTGCTGAAGTTGCCCGAACGCCTTGGACTGGCCGCATGACGACTTCCGCAACCATCCGCGTGCTGGTCGTCGACGACCACACGTTGTTCCGTCGTGGGCTGATCGCGCTGCTGGCTGGCGATGCCCGCTTCCAGGTCGTCGCCGAGGCCGGCGACGCCAATGAGGCGCACCAGCGGGCAGCGCAGACGCAACCTGACGTGATCTTGCTGGACAACCACATGCCCGGGGTCAACGGCATCGACGCGCTGGCAGGGTTCAAGGCGCTGGCGCCAAACGCCAGGGTGCTCATGCTGACCGTCAGCGAAGATGAGCGCGATCTGGCAGCAGCCTTGCGTGGCGGTGCCTGTGGCTACCTGCTCAAGACCGTGGACAGCGAGATGCTCGCTTCGGCCATAGGGCGAGCGATGGCCGGCGAGTCGGTGGTCAGCCCTGAAATGACCAGCAAGCTGGTGAACGCGTTCCAGGCCGGACAAGGCGCTGCCACGCCGGCACCGGCGGCCGCCGACACCGACCCCATCCACAGTCTGTCGCCGCGTGAGCGCGAGATCCTGGGCCTGATAGCCAAGGGAGCCAGCAACAAGGAAGTGGCACGCGACCTGAGCATTGCCGAAGCCACGGTGAAGATCCACGTGCAGCACATCCTGCGCAAGTTGAACCTCAGCTCACGCGTGCAGGCGGCCGTTTATCTGGCGGGTCGAACGGGATGAATGTCGAGGCCGATCTGCTGCACCTGCTGTCGCTGCGCTACTCGGTGGGTCCGAAGTATCTGGCGCCACCCGGGCCAACGGCTGAGCAATGGGCCCAGGCCGCAACTCTGACCCTGCGTGCACCCGACCATGGCGGTCTGCGACCTTTCCGCTTCGTGGTTGTCGGGGATGAGCAGCGTGCGGCCTTGTCCGGGTTGTTTGCGACAGGTGCGCAGCAACGTGGGCAGGGCGACGACGAGGTCGAACGCGCCCGCGCTCGTGCCTTCAACGGCCCAGGGCTCGTTGCGCTGATCGCGCAGGTGCGCGACGACGTGCCCGATGTTCCGCCGCACGAGCAGTGGCTGTGTGTCGGTGCGGCGCTGATGAACTTCATGAATGCGCTGCACCTGATGGGTCTTGGAGCGAAGGCGTTGAGTGGCGCCTCAGTCTCCGACACAGCCGTGCGCGCAGCATTCTGCGGACCTGGCGAGACGCTCGCCAGCTGGATCGTCGCTGGACGAGCCACGCGAACCGCGCATCCGAAGGCAGGTGTGACAGCCTCGCCCGTGATCAGCGGTTGGCAGGTTGATCAGGCCTGAGATGCGGCCGTTCCTGTGATGCCGCGCCGTGAGCGCATGGCCAGGCCGATGCGGTCCAGCTCGGTATCGCTCAGCAAGCGGGCGGCCATGGGCAGCAACTCGGCCTCCTCTCGGGCGATGTGCTGCCCGTACAACTGCACGAAGCCCGATACGTCGGCGTTGGCAAACGCGGCTGACAGGCCTTCCGTGAGTTGAAGCAATCGCCCTCGCAAGTGAACCCAGCGTTGTTCCAGGGCGCGGTGGTCGCTGCATAACGACGCGGTCAAGTCTCGAAGACAGACGGCATCGGAGCCGGCCACCGACTCCAGCAGGGCAGGGAAGAGGTCTTGCTCCTCGTCTTCATGATGGTGGCGCGCGGCCGTATCGAAGTAGCGCATCACAGCGCTCGCGGCTTCCTGGGCGGGGCGGTCCGCGCCATGCGTTTGCACATGGGCAACCAGGCGCATCAAGGTGTCGCACTGGTGCTGAACGCGTCCGTGGCAGGCGGCCAGCATTTCCAGGGGCACTTCGAAGCCGACGGCAGGGGCGTTGTGGCCAGGTAAGGAGTGGGGCATGGTGGGTGGACTTCTTTGCGCATTCATGTGGCGCGGCCCGAGCGCGCGGTGCGTCGCGGGGCTGGCGCCGCCACCTTCGCGGCCACGACGGCAGGTAGCTTGCGGTCAGCCAGTGGCCGGCTGGCCTTCATCGCCGGCAGCGAAAGCCCGCGCGCCATGTCCGCCAGCGTCGCACCATCCAGAACCCTGAAGTAGCCCGTCAGCGCTTCGTTAAACAGGTGCTTCAGCCTGCAACTGGGTGTCAGTGTGCAGGCGTTGGTTTTGGCGTCAAAACACTCGACCAGGCGGAAGTCGGTTTCGGTCGCACGCACCACATCGCCAATACGGATGGTCTGCGGATCGGCCAGCAGCTGTAGGCCGCCGCCGCGGCCACGGGTCGTTTCCAGCAGGCCCTGGCGGGCGAGCACGTTGACCACCTTCATCAGGTGGTTCTTCGACAACCCATGCTGCTCGGCGAGCTCGCCGATCGTGACAAGGCGGTCGCGGTGCGCCGCGCAGTACATCAACACGCGCAGTGTGTAGTCGGTGTATTCGGACAGGCGCATCGCGACCCTTAAAGATGTATACAGTGTATTGCTTTAGAGCGGGCAAGTCATTATCATGTATACATGATGCATGTTTCAGGCAATCATTCCGATAACGGGCTTCAAGGGCCGAGTGCGCAGTTTCCATGGCCCGGCCTGCCTGTGTTCCGATTGGGTTTCCGGCCGTTCTATCTGGGCGCTGCCGCGTTCGCGTTATTTGCTGTGCCGTACTGGATCGCCGGCCTCCTGGGCCTGGTAGCACTGCCTTCGACGATGCCGCCGCTGCTCTGGCACGCGCACGAGATGCTTTACGGCTTTGCCGTGGCCGTGATCGTCGGCTTCCTGCTGACGGCCGGCAAGGCCTGGACGGGCCTGGCCACGCCTCGCGGCGCCAAGCTGGCGGCAATGGCTGCCCTGTGGCTGGCAGCGCGGCTTTCGGCCGCAGTGGCGCCCTACGCGGTCTATGCCGTTTTGGACGTTGTGCTGCTGCCTTGGGTGGCTTTTGTGCTGATCCGGGTGCTGTTGAAAGCCGGCAACCGGCGCAACCTGCCGTTGGGCGCGATCCTGCTGCTGCTGGCAACAGCCAATCTCAGCTTTCACGCTGCCGTTCTGGGCTGGCTGGACCTCGATCCGGTGCGGGCGCTGCACGCCGGCTTGGCCTTGGTCGTGATGATCGAATGCGTGATCGCCGGGCGGGTGATTCCAGCGTTCACGATGTCTGCGCTGCCGGGCCGGCAGTTGACGGTGCCACCCTGGCTGGAGCGCACCACGCTGGCCACGACGGCGCTGTCGCTGGCGTCGTGGGTGCTGCTACCTGCCAACTCGGTCACGGCGGCTGGGTTCGCCCTGGCGGCGTCGTTGCATGCCGCGCGGTTGTGGCACTGGCAGCCCTGGCGGACCCGTGCGCGGCCCATCCTGTGGGTGCTGCACGCGGCGTACGCTTGGTTGCCCGTCGGCTTCGGGCTGCTGGCATGGGCGCAGCTGGGGGGTGTCGCTGCTTCTGCCGGCATTCACGCCCTGGCGGTGGGTGCCACGGCCGGGCTCATCGTCGGCATGGTCACCCGCACCGCAAGAGGTCACACCGGGCGCCCGCTGAAGGTGTCGCGTCTGGAGGTGGCCGCCTACCTGCTGGTGGCGGTCGCCGCTATCGCCCGTGTGCTGCTCCCTTTGGTCGCGCCGGCACACACGGCCGAGGGGCTCGTGGTGGCCGCTGCCGCCTGGGCCTCGGCCTTCGCGCTCTACCTCTGGGTCTTCACGCCCTGGTTGCTGAGCAGTCGTCTCGACGGCAAGGACGGCTGAGCGCCCCTGTTCCCCCATCGCGCCTGTCGCACCTCCACCGCCTAGGTCAAGGTCAAGTGCGCACTTCACTCCAGAAAGGTTCCCATGACTGCAACTTTGATTCAACCCAGCTTTGAGCTCGACTTGCGGACTATCGCGCCGCGTGAGCGTCACCCGCTGATCTTCGGCCGCTTCGATGCCCTTGCCACCGGCCAGGCGCTGCAGCTCGTGAACGACCACAACCCGCAGCCCTTGCGCTTTCAGTTCGAAGATCGCGCCTTCGGCCAGTTCGAATGGGCCACGCTGGAAGCCGGCCCGTCGGTCTGGCGCATCCAGATCACCCGCATCGCTGACGCCGCTGTGCCATCGGCGGGCGCCAAGGGCGATTCCTGCTGCTCCGGCGGCGCATGCTGCGGTTGACGTTCCGATCGCGCAGCGATGACCTTCGTCGTCACCGAGGCCTGCATCCGGTGCAAGTACACGGACTGTGTGGACGTGTGTCCGGTCGACGCGTTTCGCGAAGGGCCGAACTTCCTGGTCATCGATCCGGACGAGTGCATCGACTGCGCGGTCTGCGTTCCCGAATGCCCGGTGGGCGCCATCTATGCCGAAGAGGATGTGCCCGCCGGCCAGCAGCACTTCACGCCGCTGAACGCCGAGTTATCGCGCGTCTGGAAGCCGATCACAACAACCAAGCTCTCACTGCCAGATGCCGAAGCCTGGAGCAAGATAGAACACAAGCTGGCCGAGCTGAAGCGATGAATGCCCCCGTGCGATACGACCACTCATTGGCTGGCGCGCCCTGAGCATGGCGAGCACACGCAAGCTCATCCCCATCGCGCCGGTATCGGATTCGGGCGACGACGGCGCGCAGTTCCTGTCGATGTACCAGAAGCAGGCGGCGATCTACCCACGTGCAGTGAAGGGTTGGTTCGCCACCTGGCGATGGGTCTTCGTCTGGCTCACACAGCTGCTGTTCTACGGCGTCCCCTGGCTGCAATGGGGCGGGCGCCAGGCCGTGCTGTTCGATCTGGAGGCGCAACGCTTCTACATCTTCGGCCTGCTGCTCTATCCCCAGGATCTGATCTTCCTGGCCGCATTGCTGGTCTTGTCAGCCCTGGCATTGTTCTTCTTCACTGCCGTGGCCGGCCGTCTGTGGTGCGGCTACACCTGCCCTCAGACGGTCTACACCGAGATCTTCATGTGGGCCGAGCGACGCATCGAGGGCGACCGGATCGCTCGCATGCGGCTGGACCAAGCACCATGGGGCATGAACAAGATTCTGCGCAAGGGCGCCAAGCAGGGGGTGTGGCTCGCCATCGCTCTGCTCACAGGCTTCAGCTTCGTCGGCTACTTCACGCCGATACGGGAGCAGGCCGCCGCCGCGGTGGCCCTGGACATGTCGGCTTGGAACGCCTTCTGGGTGCTGTTCTATGGCGCTGCCACGTACGGCAATGCGGGCTTCCTGCGGGAGCAGATGTGCAAGTACATGTGCCCTTATGCTCGTTTCCAGAGCGCTTTGATCGACAAGGATTCCTTGGTCATCGCCTATGACGCAGCGCGTGGCGATCCGCGCGGCTCGCGTTCGAAGAAGGCGAACGCCTCAGCGCAGGGCCTGGGTGACTGCATCGACTGCACCCTGTGCGTGCAGGTCTGCCCCACGGGCATCGACATTCGCAACGGGCTGCAGAACGAGTGCATCGGCTGCGCGGCCTGCATCGACGTCTGCGACGACGTGATGGACAAGATGGGTTATGCCAAGGGGCTGATCCGCTACGCCACCGAAAACGGTGTCGCGAACGGCTGGACAAGACTGCAGATGTTCAAGCGAGCGTTGCGGCCGCGTGTGCTGATCTACGGCGCGGTCCTCTGTGCAGCCAGCATCGCCTTCGTGGCCAGCGTGGCGATGCGCAGCCCGTTCAAGTTCGATGTGGTCAAGGACCGCGGTGCCTTGGCGCGGGTGGTGGAGGAGGGCGCTGTAGAGAACGTCTATCGCATCCAGATCATGAACCGCACGGAGGGCTCACAGACGTACAGCGTAGCCGCATCGGGCATTGATGGCTTGCAGGTCGTGGCAAGGCCTGTGAGCGCCGCGCCGGCCGCCGTGGCGTCGATGTCGGTGAGCCTGCGCCTGCCCTTTGCGGTGGCACAAGGGTTCGCAGGCCGGTCCATACCCGTGTCATTCGAGGTCAAGGGCGTTCAGGATCAGGCCGTCGATGGCACGGTGGTGTCGGCTGCACAGTTCGAGAAGTCGACCTTCTTCGTGCCGCGCTGAACCGCGCCGGCTTTCGCGGAGGCTCAGTTAGCCTGAACAGCAAGTCCGCCGAAACCTGAGCGAAGAACTGCATGTAGTTGACATAAGACACATTGTCGCTAATCGAACGCGCCCAAAGTCACCCCAACCCCGCCTGACAGATGACTCACTGGCGTAGCCAGTGGCAACGCCGCTTCCGCTGTCAAACCATATTCACCGCAGGCGACAACCGGAGCGCCGCGGCCTTGCGGGCGAATTTCTTGTCGAAAGTCTTCATTTCGTCTTCGGCCTTGCTCATGTTGAGATGCAGCGCATCTGCGAAGTCCATACCCTTCGAATACGCCGACAGCGCAGCGCGCAATGACTGCACGTTTGCAGGCCTGAAGTTCTGCAGCCCGAACAGGAGGGTCAGCCCGGCTTCGATTTCTTGCGGTGTGCAGTCGTGCGCTTCAAGTACCCAAACCAATTCCAGCAGCACCGTGGTCGGGGCGGTGAAAACGGCATCCGACGACAACAATTGGACGACCTTTGCGTGTTGAGCCGCGTCGTCTTGCAGCAGCAGTCTCGCCAGCAGGTTGGTGTCCAACGCAATCATGGAGCGTTGCGCGCCTTCAATCGCGCTTTGATGGCCGCTTCCACCTGCACCTTGCTCAGCCGTTTGCGATCTGGCTTGGCGAGGCACCCCGCCACGTCGGTAAGCGTGGTGATCTTGACCGGCGAAATGGGACGCAGATGAATTTCACCGTCCTGGTAGCGAACCTCAACGACCGCCCCCGCAGTCAAGTCGGCAAGCTTGCGCAGTGCCGCTGGAATCACCAACTGCCCTTTGCTGGACAACGT
>JAJTDE010000340.1 GCA_021298085.1 Rubrivivax sp. | reverse complement strand
CAGAACCGCGTCCTCACAGCCAGAAAACAGCGCTTCCTGACAGCCGTTCACAAACGCAGGTCTGGGGTCGCAGTCCTCTCTCTTCACGAAGGAACGGGAAGAATCCTGGCACGTTCGACATGAAGGGTGTGGCGACGCGGTGCCGTACCCTTGCATACCCCGGCACGATGAGCTCGAGCAGCTGCTGCACCGGCACCTGGGCATTGGCCAGCACCGTGCCACGGGCTGCCTTGCTCAGGCGGCTTGGAGCCTTGGCGCGCATCCACTCGTCGATGAACGGCTGTACGTGCGTCGGCAACTGCTCGCACGCGGTAACGCCACGGGTGCATACGAATTGGTTGAAGTGGCGCAGCGTGCTGACGTGGCGCACAACCGAGGCGCTCGATGCCAGTCGAGCTTCAAGCCAGCCGACGTAGAGCTCGATCTGTGGCCCCAGCCAGAGCGCCCGGATGCGATCTACGGTGACGGGCTTTTGGAAGTAGCGTTCCAGCATAAACAATCTCCTGTCTGACAAGTTAAGGGACCATCCCTCAGGTTCCACCGAGCCTTCCCGCGCAGATGAGTATCTGACGCAGACACTGAAAACCTCACTGGCCATCATCGATGTCCGGGTACTGGATCACATCATCGTCGGCGGTGACGCGACGACCAGCTTTGCGGAACGCGGACTGTTGTGAGGGGAGGGCGCCCGTGTCAGCGGGTGCTTCTCCCATTGGACCAGCGTGGCGCCGCTGCGCTGGTCTTAAGACTGTTATGCGCAGCCTTCGGTTATGCACATCCGAGGTCAGAGCCGCGGCGGCGCTACCTGTCAAGAGGCATCGCCGCCGCGATCACTCGCTGAGCATAATCACAAGGTCTTGAGGAAGTCCATCAGCGAGTCATCCGCACGGAAGCGTCGTGCGAGCACGTTGGGATCCTGAAGCCGGGACAGCGCCTTCTCCTTCATGGCAAGATCGGCCTCGACGTACTGGTGGGTCGTCGTTGGGCTCTCATGGCCGAGCCACAGGGCGATGACGGTGATGTCCACGCCCGACTGCAGGAGATGCATCGCCGTCGAGTGCCTCAGGGTGTGGGGAGAGATCGCACGTCCGACCAAGCTGGGCATCGTTTGCGCAGCTGCCTGTGCGGCCAGCGCCAGGCGCTGTGTCACGTTGGATCGCGTCATCGCCAGCCCTTCTCGGTTGGGCAGCAGCGCCGATGCAGGGCCCAGCTCAGGGTTCAGCCGCAACCACGTCCGAAGCACCTTCACCGTCGATCGCCACAGTGGCACTGAACGTTGCTTGCGCCCCTTGCCATGAAGATGCACGCAGGCAGCAGGGGCAAGCACAACATCGGCGACCTTCACGCCAATCAACTCCGACACGCGAGCGCCGGTGTTGTACAGGAGTGCGAGCAGCAGGACGTCGCGCTGACTGATCCAACTCGCGCCGGGCGTTCCGATCACGGCCAGTACCTCCTCACGCGTCAGGAACCCGAGCATCGGCCGCTCGAATCGCTTCATCGGCACGCCTAGCGCTTGCTCGACGATGTGCAGTGCCGTCACGTCCCTGTGCGCTGCGAACTTCAGGAATGTGCGCAGCGCGGCCAGCCGCGCATTGCGGCTGCGAACCGCGTTGTGACGATCGCTCTCCAGATGATCGAGGAAGGCGAGGATGAGGGTGGGCGTGATGTCCGCGAGCTGCATTGCCGTGGGTGCCTTGTGCAGCCGCGCCTGAGCGAATTGCAGGAACAGCAGGAACGCATCCCGGTATGCCGCCACGGTTCGGGCACTCAACCCTCGCTGCTGCGTCAGATGTTCAGCGAAGAACGACTGCACCAGCGCCGTGAAGCTCGGTGGGTTCAGCTTGCGGTCGCTGTGCTTACTCATAGTCGTAAGCTCCAGCATCAGCGAAGCGCTCGAACCGCGCCCCGGCTAGCGCCATCAGCTCCGGCACCCCACTGAGGTACCAGTAGGTGTTGGCGATGTTGACGTGGCCCATGTAGGTGGACAGTGCCAGCATCCGCTGATGGAGATCGAAGCCCTGCTGATGCCACAAGATCAGTCGCCTCACGGCAAAACTGTGGCGCAGGTCATGTATCCGAGGCTGACCGTGTCCCCCGCGATCGACCCAGCCCAGTTGCTCGCGCAACTGTACGAACATCCGGTGGGCCTGCCTGTCACCCAGCGGCTCACCCCGGCGCGCACCGCGCGAACTGACGAAGAAGGTCGTGTTCGCTGTCGATCGAACCTGCTGGCGGCGCAGCGCGAGGTAGGCAGCCAACGGGCCGATCGCGCTGGGGTGCAGCGGTACCTGACGAGACTTGGTGAACTTGGTCCGGCGTATGGTCAGGACACGGCCCTCCAGGTCTACGTCAGGGTCATTCAGATTGAGCGCTTCGGAGATTCGCAACCCGGTCGAGGCAATCAGTCCGAACAGCGTTGCATAGGTTGCACCGCGAAGGCCGTCCGACGGCCCGACTTGGCGGGCCGCCGACAGTAGCGCGACGATCTCGGCTTCGCCGTAGATGTGCGGCGCCACGCGGCCGGGCAGCGGCCCGAAGCTGGAATCGTCCGGCACTTCGGTGTCCGGCTCGAACTGCCGCAGCCAGCGCATGAACGGCCGCAACAAGACGAGCCGGCGCGCCGCTGTAGCGCCAGCGACCAGACCGTCCACCATGTGATTGGCTTGGACCTGATGGGCCCACTGCACCATCAACTCAATCGTCAGTGGTCCGGTGTGGTCGGTGTTGGTGACGAAGCGTTCGAAGTTGGGCAAGGCGCGAGCAGCTGAGCACAGCTTGAACCCGAGGCGACGGCGCTCCTCAACGTATTGCCGTACCCGGGATGCGAGGTCGCTGCCGGGGTCGACGGGGGCGCTCATGCTGCACTCCCAGGCCAAGGCAAGGCGACCTCGCTGAGCGCATGCGTATCGAGCTTGGCGTAGATCAACGAGGTATTCATCGATCGATGCCGAAGCACATCAGCAACCTCCTTGATGGAGCTGCCGTTGTTGACCAGGCGGCACGCCAGCGTGTGCCGCAACGAGTGGCTGCTGCGAG
>JAJTDE010000044.1 GCA_021298085.1 Rubrivivax sp. | reverse complement strand
AGGAAGACTTCCTCGGCTTCTCGTACGGGTTCCGGCCCGGGCGAGGGCAGCACGACGCATTGGACGCCTTGTGCGTGGCGATCAAGGGCAATTCACCCGTGGCCCGAAGAGCGGATGGCCGTCAGATACCCGGTGTAGGAGCCGTAGGCCTCAATTGGGCACGCACGGATCTGTGCGGGGGGTGCCGGGTAACCGGCATCCCTAACGCGATCGCGGACACGTCTGACGCCAGAAGGCCTGGGCGGCCGTGTTGGCGCGCGTCTGGCCGACTTCCCACAGCTCAGGGTGTTGATGGACCACATGCCGGGCAAGCGCGAAGCAGGTGCCCTGGCAGCGAAAGCGCTTCAGGACGAAGAACTGCTCCAGCCAGCAGCCTTCCGTGCGGGTGACCCGGGCCGGGACGACCAGTGCGAATCCTACGCAGTGCGAACCGTCGATCGCCACGTGCGCATGAAAGCGCTGCCCTTGCCCATGGCGATCCAGGTCGTAGCCGTAGCGGGCCCGGGCGTCCGCTTCCTGCGGCCAGATGTCGGAGCGCTCGTACTGGTACAGCTCCAGCATCTGCTGCAGCGCTGGGAAGTCCTGCGCCAGCGGCTGCGAGTCGTTCTTCCAGGCTTCGCGTGGCCTGTGACCTGACCGCTCGCGAGGACTTCAAGACCCGCCCTCGCCCCGCAGGTGAAACGCGAACCCGACGGCCAGCAGGACAGCCGCCACGATGTCGACCTTGACCACGGTGCCCAGCGCAGGGTTGTAGCCGCCCACCATCCAGGCGAGCACCAGGAAGGAGATCACGCTCACCGCACCGGCCACGAGCGCCAGACCGTGAAGCAACGGGTGGAAGGCCGCGTAGGCGAGGAGCGCGGCCAGCAGTCCGAACAGCACCGCCCGGTGGCGCATCATGATCTCGAGATTGGGGTCCGCGACGGCGATGCCGTACAGCGAGGAGAGCTTGGCGGCGCCAAGCATGCCGGCCAGCGGCAGCACGTGGATCAGGGCCACGATGAGCAGGACTCCGGGGACGATATGGCGCATGGCGGTGCTCCTTTCGAGCAGGTCTGGGCGTTCTTCAGGCAGCCGATGCCTTGAACCGGGTTTCAACATCGAAGCAGGCCTAGGGCGACAAGTCTGCGTCAGTTGCCGCCGGACGCACCATCACCAGTTCGTCGGGCTCGTCCCTGTGCAGTGCCCGCTGCGCGGGGTCGCCCGGATCGAAGCCCAGGCTGCGCAGGAGGGCCGCAGAGCGGAAGTTGGCGGCCTTGAGCACCGCCACGAAGGTGTGGACACCGTTGTGCTCGCGCAGTTCGTCCAACATGGCGCGCACGGCCCTCGAGCCGATGCCCTGGCGCCAGTGCCGACTGTTGAGTTCATAGGCCACATAGGCGATGGCCGAGGAAAGCACGGTGGCCTGCACGTAGCCCGCCAACACCTCTCCAGGAAGCCGCACGACCCCGTTGAGCCAGTGCTGGGAGCCGTCGGGCGAACCGCGGCTCTCCAGGCGCCGGTAACGCTGCGCGAGCCACTGTGGCGAGGGCGGGGTTGCGTTTTCGAACTCATCGATCGCCGGGTTGGCAAGCACGCGCAACATCGCAACGGCATTCGCCTCGCGTAGGGTCTCGAGCGTGCAGCGATCGGTACTCAGGGTTCTCATCGGCACGTACGCCGGCGGCTGGCTGATGCGGACCCGGTTGCCGTCGATGTCCGGCGCGCTGAGGTCCTCAGTGCCCTTCCGGAAGAGGTGACCGTATTGGCGCTCGATGGCCGGCGCCCCACAGGCTGTGCGAGACGCATCAGGCAGCCATCGGGTCCTGGACGAGGAACCCGCGCTGGCCTTCTTCCGACTCGCCTGAAACGGCGCACCAAGTCTCCTTCACGCCGCGCAAGGGCCTCAACCCGCAAGCGGACAAGGCGGCAACGGTGCTCTGCATGTCCACCACCTCGATCTGGACGTTGATCCCGCGCCCCAGCGGCCTGTCCAGGGGCTCCACGTTTCAGCCGCGCGCATGCTGCTGCTGCTCGAGCATTGACCTGTGCCTGGCCCTGGTCCTTCACGGTCAGCTCGGGGACAAGCGGATTCCAGTATTCGTTGCTGGACATGGTTCAGAAGTCCGCTGATGTGCTGCCTTGGGCGAAGACGGCCAGGGTGTGCCAGCGGGCGTGATGCCGCCACCGACCCGGCCGGTTACAGGCCGACCGCCACGACGTTGTCATCCGAATTCCGATCGATCCGCTTGTTGTACGGGTCCACCCCCACGAAGGCCGGCTTGCGGTCCACGGTGACGGTGATCTCCTGCGAGCCGCTGCGGATGGAACGCCGCTGCATCAGCAGCACGTCGCTGGCTGCGTAGCCCTTCTTGCCCGGCTCGGCCGAGAACAACCCGATGTCGAAGGGCTCGTCCAGCGGCGCCTCCGTCTCCACGCCCTTGCCATCGGCGTAGAGCTTGCGCGCCTGCACGGTGAAGCTCACGTCCCAGCGGCCGTCTGGGCGCTGTGTGGCCTTGGCATCCTGCGCCTTGGCATCCACCAGCGTGATCTTCTCGAAGAGGTCGGTGATCAGCGCCTCGTGCGCCGGGCCGGCCTCGCGCCGCAGGTGACGCAGCAGGTCCAGGCTGTTCGGATATGGGGCGGGCTTGAAGGCGAACTCGCGCACGAAGCTGGCCAGCGCCCGGTTCACGGCCGGGGCTCCCATCACCTCCTTGAGCCACCACAGCGCCAGCGAGCCCTTCTGGTAGTGGATGTAGGACTGGTTCTCCACCCTTGAGAGCGGCAGCTCCTCCAGCACCTCGCCCCCGCGCGAGCGCAGGTAGCGGTCGAGCTCGTACTTCAGGAAGCGGCGCATGTGCTCGGGGCCATAGAGCTTTTCCATCACCAGCAGTGCCGAGTACTGCGACAGGCTCTCGATGATGAAGGTGCCGCCCTGCTGGCTGCTGGACACCACCTGGTGGCCCCACCACTGGTGTGCGATCTCGTGCGCCGTCACGTAGGTGACGACGTCGATCTTCTCCGGGTCCGCCAGCTTCGACAGGAACCCGAGGTTCTCGCTGTAAGGAATGGTGTTGGCAAAGCTTTGCGCGAAGTCGGCATAGCTCGGGAACTCCAGGATGCGGGCCTGGCGGAAGGGGTAGGGCGAGAAAGCCTCGGAGAAGAGCTGCAGCGAGACCTTCATCGCCTCGAGCATGCGCGGCACGTTGTAGCCGTGCCCGGGGTGATGGTAGACAGCCAGTTCGGTGTCGCCGACCTTGCCGCGCGCGATCTCGTAACGCGCCGACTGGATGCTGAAGAAGTGCATCAGCGGCGCATCGGGCTTGAAGCGCACGGTGCGGCGCCCGTCGCGCGTGGTGTCGCTGACCACATAGCCGGGCGCCACGGGTGTCTGGTCGGCGTCGGTGGTGACGGTGATGTCGGCGGTCACCCAGTCGCTGTCATGGCGCAGGCCGTGGCGGCTGCGACCCGACTCGTCCTCCAGCGTGGGCGGGCGCAGGTCCGGCGGCAGGCCGTGCTTGCGGCGCTTGGAACGGTCGGTGAGGAAGCTGTCGCGCGAGACCCCGATGGCCGGCGCGATCTCCCCGTTGTTCAGGAAGGTGCCGTTGTCGACGATGCGCGTCAGCGGGCCCGAGTTCGGAAAGCCCCGCTCGTGCAGCACAGTGGTGAAGCCGAGCTCGCGCCGCTGCCCGGGCAGCATCGGCTCGGCCAGCGTGTAGATGCGGTAGCCCCAGTCGGCGTGCTCGGTCTTGAGCGTGGCCCCGGGGAAGCCCATGCGCTCGAGCGTGAGGGTGCGAGGCATCGCCAGGTGCAGCTCGGTCACGGGCTCGCCGCTGCGGTTCTCCAGCACGTAGGTGCCGCTCGTCACCGCCCGGGCCTCGCGCGGGTAGAGCTGCACGTCCAGCGTCACGCCGATGATGCGCGGCTGCGGCAGCTTCTCGTAGGGCAGCAGCGACTTTTCGGCCGCGGCCGTCATGGCCTCTTCCTCGGGCTGCGTGACGTAGCGGTTCAGGACATTGGTGTTCCAGTAGATGAAGCCGCCCGTGCCGACGAACACGAGGCCGGCACCGAGTGCCAGCATGCCCGCCCCGCCGCGCAGCCGCGCGCGCGCCTGCGGCCAGCGCTGGCGCAGCGTGCCGCCCAGCCCACGCCGCCAGAGGGCGTGCGCCGCCACGGCCAGCAGCACCGCGAACGCGCTCCAGTAGAGCTGGAACCAGACCTGGCCGACCCAGAAGCGCGACATGCCGCTCATGTCCGACAGCGGCACCGGCGAGGTGCCGGCGTAGTGGTAGAGGTTGTGCTCGAAGCCGGCCGTGGACAGTGCCGTGGTGGCCACCACGTAGATCAGCATCACGCCCCAGCCGATGAACTTCTGCGGCACCAGCACCTGCACCATCACCGACAGCACCGCCACCTGCAGGGCCGTCACCACCGTGGGCCACAGGTACCACGCGAGGTAGCCCAGCGGCTCCAGCTGGGCATAACCCTTGGCCAGTTGCACCGCCATGCCGGTGAGCACGGCCACGAGGCCCGTAGCCACCAGCACGAGCGTGATGGCACCGATCTTGGGCACCAGGTGCGCCCAGCCCGGCGCAGCGGTGGCGTCCATGATCTCGTGCATGCGCCGCTCACGGTCACGCCACACCAGCTCGCCGGCGTAGTAGATGGCAATCAGGATGGGCATGATGTTGAAGGCGCCCTGCAGCGTCTGCACCATCAGCCGCGTCACCGGGTAGCTGGGGCTGCCGTACCACTCATTGACAAACCAGGCCGAACCGCCCGCGTTCAGCACGCCGATGAACAGCAAGACGAAGAAGGCCGGGCTGCGCACGACAAAGGCCGTGTCAAAGCGCGCCAGCGCGGCGAACTGCGTCCAGCGCGTGGCTCGGTCAGCGCGGGGCGCAGGCAGCCGGGGGGGCATGGCTGGTGACGGCGTCGTCGCGGCCTCTGGCGCGCCCGCGGGCGCAGCCGTCCGCTTCGCACCGCGCTGCTCGAAGCGGAAGAGCGCCGCCGCTGCCGCGAACACCGCCAGCCCCACGGCCAGCCACATCACCCGGTTGGCCAGAAACAGCCCCGAGAGCTCGGGCAGCTGCGTGTTGCGTTCCACCGCCGTCCAGTACTTGGTGGCCAGCGAGAGGGCCGACAGGCCGAAGGGGTCGGTCAGCGCGGAGATCTCATCGAAGCGCGGGTCGCGCAGCAGCCCACGAGTGACGAGGTACAGCACCAGCAGCAGCATCGCGCCTACGTAGCTCCACATCATGGAGCGCGTGACGGTAGCCAACGCGAAGAAGGCCGCGCCCAGGATCAGCAGCGTGGGCAGGCCCATCACGAACAGGGCCCAGAGGTAGTGCCCCGGCTGGAACGGGCCCAGGCGCTCGGCGTCCAGCCAGGGCATGAAAGAGCCCACGGCGATGCCCAGGGGCACCGAGGACAGCACCAGCAGCGCCGCAGCCACCGAGCCCAGGAAGCGCCCGCCCAGATAGGGCCATTTCGTGAGTCGCGTGCTGCGAAGGATGGGCGCGAAGCCGGTCTCGTCGTCGCGCAAGACCGTGCCGGCCACCAGCGCCACGACGATGAAGATCGAAAACAGGCTCATGATGCCCGTGGTCTGCAAGATGGCGTAGGGCGCGTTGATGTTGACGTTGCCGCGCGAGCCGATCTGGATCTGGTCGATCGTGGTGGCGCCGAAGGTGAGCAGGAAGAACAGGGCGAAACCCACCCACAGCACGGGGCTGTGCAGCTGGTAGCGCCACTCGAAGGCGGCCACGGGCCCGAACAGGGAAGGCGTCTTCATCGTCGGCCCCCGCCTTCAGGCTGCCTGTTGCACAGCCGGCTGCGCGCGCAGCCGGTGCAGCGTCGCGAAGTAGACCTCCTCCAGCCCCGACTCCACCGGCGTGAAGCCGTCGCCCGGGCAGCGGCCCGGTTCGTCGCAGAGCACGCGGATCACGGTGCGCCCGGCCTTCAGCCGCGTGGCAATCACGGCGTGGCGCGAGCGCGCCGTCTCGAGTTCGGCCTTGTCGATGCCGGCCTGCCACACGCGCCCGTTCAGCGCGGCGATCAGGTCGCTGGGTGTGCCGCTCTCCACGATGCGCCCGCCCACCATGATGGCGGTGCGCGGGCACAGGTCGGTGACGTCGTCCACGATGTGGGTGGACAGGATCACAACAACCTGCTCGCCAATGGCCGACAGCAGGTTGTTGAAGCGGTTGCGCTCCTCCGGGTCCAGGCCCGCGGTGGGCTCGTCCACGATGATCAGCCGGGGGTTGCCGATCAGCGCCTGCGCGATACCGAAGCGCTGGCGCATGCCACCGGAGTAGCCGGCCACCGCCTTCTTGCGCACCTCCCACAGGTTCACCTGGCGCAGCAGCGCCTCCACCGTCTCGCGCCGCTCGCCACGCCCCGCTACACCCTTGAGCACCGCCAGGTGGTCCAGCAGATCCTCGGCCGAGACGCGCGGGTACACGCCGAAGTCCTGCGGCAGGTAGCCCAGCGTGGCGCGCAGCGCCTCGGGTTGGGCCAGCACGTCCAGATCGCCGAAGCGGATGCTGCCGGAACTCGGCACCTGCAGCGTGGCCAGGCAGCGCATCAGGCTGCTCTTGCCGGCGCCGTTCGGGCCCAGCAACCCGAACATCCCGGCCGGGATGGACAGGTTCACGGCATCGAGCGCGCGGGTGCCGTTGGGGTAGGTGTGGGAGAGGTGGTGGATGTCGAGCATGAGGAAGACGCTACCCGCTTGCACGGCTGCTCGTCCAGCCTGGTGCGACGAAACCCCCATTTCTGCAGATGAATGGGCGGACGTGCGGCGCATCGCCTTACGGGCGTTGTTGCCGCTGGTGTGCGGTGCCAGCCGCTCAGCGCGGCGTCTTGTCGACGACAGCCTGGCTGGCTCGGTACCGCGCCAAGCGCGGGGCCAGCCACAGCGCGAGGCCGGCGGCGGCCACGAGGGGGAACACGACCCAATGGATGACCGACACGAAGGCGTCGTTTTCGCGCAGTGCGCCAGAGTAGACGAAGGCCCCGATGAAGGGAGAGGCCGCCAGGTGCAGGTTTCGGATGAGCTTGAAGGGGATTTGCATGGTGGGTTCTTTTCAGAACGGGATCAGGGGCAGGCCGCTCAAGGCCCGGACGAAGACGACGGCCACGAAACCTGCGTAGGCCAGCGCGGCGAAACGGACAGGGGCCCGGGCCGCGGGGCCGAAGAGCCTTGCGCAGGCCAGGGCCGCCAGCGGGACGGCGTGCATGGCATGGGTGGCGAAGAAATGCGCGGCGCGCAGGTCGCCACCATCGCGAGACCAGCCCAGAAGCCACAGCCCCGCGGCATCGTTTTGCGTGCCGCTCGCCCAGTGGCTGTCCATGCCCGACAAGGTCTGCGCCGTCACCAGGGTCAGCAGCAGGGTGAGGCCGAGCCCCCAGACCAGCCCGGTGCGCACGGCGGCCGACAAGTCGCCGGCCGGATGGCGGTGGATCGCCCAAGCCAAGGTCGCGCTGGCCGAGGTCAGCAAGACGGCGGCCACCCCCATGAACGAGTACACCGCCCTCGCCAAGGGCGTGGACTCGTTGTAGTGGGAAGCCGTGCCCAAGGCCGCCGCCCCACCGATCCAGATCAACTCCAGCACCACGGCCCATACGACCAGGCGCTCGTACCAGCGCCACCACGGCCGCGACCTGAGCTCAGCCGATGCGAAGCGGGCAAAGGCGGCCAGCGTGAGCAGATAGATGACCAAAGCGGCGTGGAACTTCAACGGCTTGAGCCAGACGTTGACCCCCTGGAAGAGCCGTTCGTCGAGCAAGAAGGCACCGAAGAGCGGCAGCATCGCCAGGGCCAGCAGGACGGCCAGCCCCGTGTATCTGGGCGAGTCAGCAGCCAGGCGGCGCAGGGTCCAGGGGCCGGGGGTCAGGTGCGCGGGCTCGACAACCACCGAGCGGACGCTGCTGCGATGCCCAGCGCGCAGCAGCTGAAACAGCAGGTAGCCCGCCGGCCCGAACAGGAACGTCGCCAGCAGGCACGGCAGCAGATGCAGGTGCGGGATGCCCTCGCGCCGGGCGGTGCGCAGCTGCCACGCGCCCACCAGCAAATCGAAAGCGAGGTAGTGCACCCACCCCGCCAGCAGTAGCCAGCGGCTCTTGAACAGTTGCTCCACCGACGCCAGGCTGTCGAAGCCACCCTGCCCCGAGCTCCAGTGGCTCAGCACGATGGCGGCATAGCCCCCCGAGAGCACCAGCGGAACAGCAACGCCCCCTACCAGCCCCATCGCCCGAGGCGCCAGCGGGCCCAGGGCGAGCGCGAGCCAGCCCAGCAGCGCCATCGAATTGGCGGCCTGGAAGAGAACATCGGGGCTCATGAATCAAGACCTCGTTGGCGTCCTTGCGCTACGAATCATGCGTCCGCTCCGGCGTGATGGCCACTGGCATCACCGCCCGACGGCAAGGTCAGATCGAGCACGAGCCGGCCCTCGACCTGCCCCGCTTCGATCAACCGATGCGCATCGGCAGCCTCTTCCAGGCCGAAGACGCGCTGGATGCGGGGTGCGATCCGCCGGGCCTCGAGCAGGCCAAAGAGCGCCGAGAGATCGTCCTGGAACCATTCCGGATGGCGGGTCCGGCGATCCCAGATGTCGTAGAAAACGACCCGCCTCGACGAACCCGGCCATGACGACAGCCCCTTGATGCGCAGGAAGTCGAACGCAAAGCGAAGGCGCGCAAACAGCCGCGGGCTCGCGTCGCCGGCTTGGTGCGCGCTCCGGAAAGCAGCACTGAAGCCCAGCGCGACTAAGCGGCCGTCGGGTGCAAGACGCGCCATGACGGTGGAAAGCGCCTCGCCTCTGGCGGCGTCGAGGATGACCTTGAAGCCTTTGAAATCTCGCGTCAGTCGGTCGAGCTGGGCGGCGGCATCGCCGGCGTCATAGGCGACAAAGGTCGCGCCAAGGCTGGTCACCACAGACTCCCGCTGTGCAGAAGCCACACCCACCGCCGGCAGCCCGAAGGCGCGGCACAGGTCGAGGGCGGCCAGGCCCACGGCGCCACTGGCGCCAAGGATCAGCACCGGATCGCCCAGCTTGGCTTCAGCCTCCCGAAACAACGCCTGGTAGGCGGTCATGTAGCTCAGGATCAGCGGCTCTACCTGCGTTGCCGCCAGCCCCTGCGGCACCGCGACGAGGGTGGCGGCCCGGCACACCAGATGGGTGGCGTTGCCGCCCACCTGCGTCAGGTCGGCCACCCGGTCGCCGAGCTGCCAGCGCGTGACGCCCGGGCCGACCGCGTCAATGAAGCCCACCATGTCGTAACCCAGGGTCAGGGGCAGGCGCAGCTTCAGCACGGGATAGAGGTTGCGCCGGATCAGCATGTCCGTGAACACGAGGCTGGAAGCCTCGACCCGGACGCGTACCTCGCCGGGGCCGGGCACCGGCAGAGCCACATCCTCCACCAGCTGGATCACCTCGGGGCCACCAAAGGCCCGGATCTCGAGTCGCTTGACCACCACGGCGGGTGCCCTCACGCAGGCCGGCGCCAGGCGCGCCAGAGGAAGAGCAAGCCAAGGGCCATGAACCACAGCTGGATCGCCGTCGTGCTGAGCACGATCGAGATGGGCGGGGTGATGCCGAACAGCTCGAGGGCGGGCAAGGCGACCAGGCCACCCACCACCAGCCCGGTCACGCCTGCCCAAGCCGGCAACTGCTTGTCACGCAGGATCAGCAGGCTGGTGGCGATGGCCCAGATCGCAGCGAAGGCCGCCACGCCCAGCATCTCTCCAATCGCGCCACCCCAGGCATTGACGGCGGACTGCACGGCCTCGATGGCAGCGCGCCCCTCCGCCGACAGGCCAGGGGCGGCGTGGGCCTCGGCCAGCGTCACGCTGCCCGTGAGCCAGCGCAGGATGCCGATCGCCCGTGCAAGCGCCGAGGCCGCGGCCGCGCCGATGGCGATGAAGGCCAGTGCCCCGAATGCGCCGCGCCGGGCCGCCAGGCGAACGGTCAGGACGCCGGTCACCAGGAAGAGCAGTGAGTAGCCGAGGTAGAGCCCGTATCCCAGCCGTACGGCATCGAGCTGCTCCCGCAACAGCGGCAGCATCTTCGAAGGCGCGTAGTCGAGGCTGTCCGGCCATTGGATCGCGTTGCCGAGCACGGCCATGGGCGCGAAGAGGCTGAAGCCCTGCACGAGCAGAACCAGTCCAGCGGCCAGCAACAGGCTGCGGGAAGTCGTGGCGTGGTCGTTGGAAGAATCGCTGGGTGGCATGCGGGCTCCGATGGAGGGAAGGGTGAAGGGACTTCAGGTCGACAAGGAAGCGCCAAGGCGATTCGGGCTTGTTCGTGAGGAGGCGCTCTGTCGGCTCTTGCGAACTGCAGGCTGAACTGGCGTCACGGCTTGCGCAGGCGAGTCGCTGCCGCCTCGCGGTAGCGGTTGTCCACCTGGTCCAGGAACTCCCCGATACGGCGCTCGAGATCTTTGTAGTGCGGGTTGTCGGGCGAGATGTGCAATGCCAGGTGAGACAGCCCCACCACGCGCAAGGCATCATGGGCTGCAGGCAGCCAAATCACCCTGCTGCTGAAGGCCTCCTCGGGCGGCTGGGAGAAGTAGTTGACGAAGACGCTGCGCGGATCACGGGCGCTCTCAGCGAAGAACTCCCGGTTGGCAACGGTATCGAGCACCTCATCGTCTTCACTCTGCACCACCAGCCAGGGCGTCTTCACAGCGCCTGCTCGCCTCACCCGGCGCTCCATCAGGCCGAGCACCGCCATGGTCGAGGCAATGCCGCGCGTCGGCATGGCCCCATAACGTGCGAAGTCCTCGCGCGGCCCCAGATCGAGCCAAGGCCGGAAGGTAGCCACCCATCGGGCTTGCCGCGCCAGCGCGTTGGAGCGAAGCCGATACGCTGGTGACAAGCCGATCACCGCATCGACGGTGCCGGGCCGCTCAGCTGCAACGGCGAGCGCCAGCGCCGCACCGAGGGAGAAACCTGCAAGCACGACCACGTCGTTCTCGCGGTTGGCCTGCGCCACCGCCGCCTCCACGTGAGCCACCCAGTCCCGGTGATCCACGACCATCAAGTCGGCCGGACGTGTGCCATGCCCCGGGAGCAGCAATACGCGGGATTCAAAGCACAGCCTCGAGAAGGAGCTCGCCAGATCGCGCATGGCGAAGGCGGTGTCCGACAGCCCGTGCACGAGGACGGCGATGCCACGGGGCGCCCCAGGTGGGCACCCCAGGCCCGGGGGAATGCGGAAGGGGGCCACGGACATCAACTCCGCATCGGCCCTTGAGGGGGCAAAGGGCAGCCGGTGGGCGCGCAGTTCGTGGGTCACCCCCGCGACGTAGGCGTCGAAGTCGGCCACAGGCGACACGGCAGATGCGTCACGCCATCCGCTGCTCTGCAGTTCCGGCCGGGGCGCGGTGCTCTCTTTGGAGGCACAGCTCGAAAGCAGCGCCCACACGGCCACCAGCCCCATGGCGAAGATGGGCGCCTGCAGGAATCGGTGACCAGATCGTGAATGACCACTCGCCATGAGTCGTTCCACTCAACTCCGAGGCGCCCATCCTGCCGTTTGGGGCCCATGCAGGGCAAGCCTCAACAATGCATGACGGCCATGCAGATTTGCAGGGGCACCCGTTATTGCGTGCATATACAATTGCACATACAATGAAAGCGTGGGCAAGCAACACATCGATGATCCGAAGCTGAGCGACTACTTCACCGGCTGTCTCTACTTCACGGCCGGCGCCTTGTTCCGGCGCGTCGACCGCATGGCCACCGAGGCCTTTCGGGATGTGGGGGTGGCCCCCAGCCACGCCTTCCTGCTCATGGCATTGGCCGAGTCCTCCGGACGCACGGCCACGGCCTCGCAACTGGCGGATGCCATGACGCTGGACCGCTCGACCGTGACCCGGCTGATCGAGCGCCTTGAAGACGAACACCTCGTCAGCAGAACGCGCGAGGGGCGCAACACCTGGCTGACCATCCAGCCCGCCGGCCTCAAGCTGATCCCCAAGATCCACGAAGCCTGGCACGACCTCTACCGCCGCTACAGCGACGTCTTCGGCGAACTGCAGGCCGAGGCCGTGAACCAAGAGATCGTGAAGACCATCAACGGAGGAAAGCCATGATCAGGACACGCCAACTGGGCAAGGGCGGGCCGCTGGTCGGCGCACTGGGCTATGGGGCCATGGTGCTGGAGGGCTACTACGGCGCGAGCGACGACGACGAAGCCATCCGCACGATCCACCGCGCACTGGACGCCGGCGTGACGATGATCGACTCGGCCGACGCCTACGGCAATGGCCGCAACGAGGGCCTGGTGGGACGCGCGGTGCGCGGCCGGCGCGACGCGTTCGTGGCCTCGAAGTTCGGCATCGTGTTCGAGCCCACGGAAACCGGCACCGACCTGCCAACGGGGTGGGGCTTCTCGCTCAAGATCAACGGCCGCCCCGATTACGCCAAGCGGGCGCTGGATGCCAGCCTGTCGCGCCTGGGCGTGGATGCGCTCGACCTGTGGTACCTGCACTACCCCGACCCGGCCACGCCCATCGAGGACACCGTCGGGGCCATGGCCTCGGCCGTGCGGGACGGCAAGGTGCGCCACATCGGCCTGTCCAACGTCACCGCCGAGCAGGTGCGCCGCGCCCACGCGGTGCACCCCATTGCCACCGTGCAGTACGAGTACTCGCTGTGGCGTCGCGAGGCGGAGACGCTGCTGCTGCCGACCTTGCGCGAGCTGGGTATCGCCCTCGTGGCGTGGTCTCCGCTGGGGGCCGGTTTCCTGACGGGCACGGTGAACTCGCTCGGCGCGAACGACTTTCGCCAGCACAACCCGCGCTTCGCGGGCGCGAACCTGGCCACGAACGCGGGCCGCTATGCACCGTTGCTGCAGTTGGCCAGTGAACTGTCCATCACCCCGGCTCAGCTCGCGCTGGCATGGCTGATGCACCAGGGGGAAGACGTGATTCCGATCCCGGGCACCCGAAGGGCGGAGCACATCGAAGAAAACGCGCGAGCCTCGACGATCCAGCTCGATGAGAATCGACTGCGCCAGATTGACGCGCTGGCCCAGCCCGGCCTCGCCGAAGGCCGGACACTGGTCTGAGCGGTACGAGGGGCTGCCAAGGGAGAAGTCCTGCCATCAGGACTTCCAAAACCGACGTGGTACCTGCCGCCCTGGATGATGGGGCACTGGATGCCGAACACTTCGGTGATTCGGGTCTGCCTGGCACTTCCTTTGAGGTGAAGGTCGCGGCCGGTCCGCGAGTCGCGCTCGACGTGGGCAAGCGCGACAGGGCTTCTCAGGTCATGCTCGGATTGAGCGGGACCTTGGCGCCCGTGGATCGCGGGATGAAGGCCTGGTTGATCGGGGATCGCGGCTGTTGGCCGTGAACGAGCTTCAGACACTCGGCACGATGCTCAGAGCATCCTTCGCAGCGCCTCGATGGCAATCTGTTCACCACGCTCCTGGACGAAATGGCCGCCGTCGGAGATCAACATCGCCGGCGGACATCCGCGGAGCTTCAGGCGCAGCTTGTCCATGGACGCCGGGGTGAACACCGGGTCCTGTGCACCGATGGCCATCATGGACTGTCCCTGCCAACGGTCGCGCCAGAAGGCGGCCGCCTCGCGGGAGGCCACCACGCCGTCGGCGTCTGCACGCTCGGGCACCATCTCTGGAAAGGCCTGGGTCGCCGCCCGGTAGCTCATGTCGGGAAAGGGTGCGTCGTAGGCGGCAGCCTCTGCCTCAGACAGGTGCGGGTTGCCTCGCAAGAGCAATCGGCCGATGCCGAAGTCGGGGCGCGTGCGGCACATCGCGCGCCACTGCGTGAAGCCTTCAGGCAGCGGGTCTTCCGCGGTCGCCAGATAGGTGTTCATCACCAGCAGTGCGCGGTAGCGGGCGGGGTCGGCCTGCGGCAGCGTCAAGCCCAACAGACCACCCCAATCCTGCACCACGAGGTGGATGTGCTGAAGGTTGAGGTGCTGCACGAACTCGATCAGCACCTGCCGGTGCCAGCTGAAGCGGTGCTGCGCGACATCGATGGGTTTGTCGCTCTTGCCAAACCCCGGCATGTCGGGGGCTACCACCCGATGCCCGGCGGCAAGAAACACCGGGATCATGCGCCGGTATACGTAGCTCCAGGTCGGGTTGCCGTGCAGGCACAGCCAGGTGACAGCCGCATCGCGCGGTCCTTCGTCGAGGTAGTGCATGCGCATGCCGCCCAGCGCCCGCAAGCCGGTGGCGTAGTGCGCAGGCCACCGATACCCTGGCAGGTGATCGAAGCGCGCCTCTTCGGTGCTTTGATATGCCATTGCGTTCACGGCTTGCCCTCGGTTGCTGATGCTCGGTGACAAGCGCAGATGATCGACAGACGAGACCTGCGCCAGCAGGAAGCGGGCTGCGGACTCGGCCGTGATGGACAGACCCAGGCCCCGGCCGTCAGCACTCACCCGCAGCGGTTTGGCCGGGCCTCGCAAGATGTTGGGAAGACGCACCGACATTGGACATGCACACGATGCGTGCGACCCCATGGCGCTGCAGGGCGGCCAAGACCATCTTGACCGAGTCGGAGATGAGGGTGGTGGCTTGCCCGTCGCCCTTGCCGCCGATGCCAAGACAGGGGATGACGGCGTCGGCTCCGTGCACACAGCGCTCGACCTCGGCCTGCAAGCTTGAGTTGCCACCGATCACGATCAGGTTCGGGTGCTCGAGAGTCATCCTGCGAGTGTCGCGCACCATGGCAATGACTTCATGGCCCTGTACGAGCGCGTTCCGAACGACAAGCCCACCGGTCAACCCCGTGGCGCCGAAAACCGCCAGCTTCATGAGAATCCCCCTCCCATTGAGGGCTCGACTGCCCCCGACCCGATGACTGTGCGTGAACGATCCCACGTGCGATGACAAGCCCCCTCGCGGCATGCGAGGCTGGGCGAGGACCCTGTGGCCGATTCGATCAACGGGTAGTCCGCTGCCCAGCAAGAGTTCCACGCCAGCAGCCGCGACATCTCCAGGCCACTGCCCGGCCAGACCGCCACCGTGGAACCACTCGGGCCCGCGGGGGTTCCATCGCAGGACGTTCCAAGGCGGCAGGTCCAGCGCCAACTGCTCCAGTCGCGGCGCGCCCAGGCCGGCCAGCCCCTTGAGCACGCCAATGTGCACAAAGCCGCGCCGCCCGCCCGAGCTCAACGGCGCGCCATGGGCTTTCTGGCCTCAAGACTGTGGAAACGGCTCATGCTAAACAGGCGGCCTCACCACCGCTCGACCGACGGACGCAGATCGATCTCGAAGGTCCAGGCGTCGCGCGGTTGCTGGTGCAACCACCAATAGGTCTCGGCGATGTGGTCGGGGTTCAGGACGCCATCAATCCCGGCCTCGGCCACACGCTGCGCAAAGTGCTCCCGCGCGAAGGCCGTGTCGATCAGGCCGTCGATGACGACATGGGCCACATGCAGACCTTTGGGGCCGATTTCGCGAGCCATGGACTGGGCCAGTGCCCGCAGCGCCGCCTTGCCGCCCGCAAACGCCGCGAAGCCTGAGCCACCCCGCAGGCTGGCCGTGGCGCCGGTGAAGAGCAGTGTGCCGTGTGCCCTGGGCAGCATCACCCTGGCCGCCTCGCGCCCCACCAGAAAGCCCGCCAGAGCGCACATCTCCCAAACCTTGAAGTACTTCTGCGCCGTGGTTTCCAGGATCGGAAAGCGCACGTTACCGCCCACATTGAAGACCACCACTTCGATGGGACCCACCTCGGCCTCGACCTGATCGAAGAAGGCGACCACCTGCTCTTCACGCCGCGCATCCAGACCGAAAGCGCGGGCGCTGCCACCCTCGGTGCCGATGCGCTCCACCAGCGGATGCAAGGCAGCGGCGCTGCGCCGGGCCGCGCACACGGTGTAGCCCTCTCGCGCGAAGCGCCGCGCCACGGCCGAGCCGGTGGCGTCGCCAGCGCCGATCACACAGCACACACGCGGCGGGTTCAAGGCACCCGTGGTGCCGACGCTTGCGGGTTGACTCCAGCCGGTCATCGATGCATCGGTGAAGGTCTCTTTCCAGTCATTCCCCTCACGCGCGGGCCGTTGGCCGTGCCGAGACGGCAGCAAACCAGCGCGAGAGGTGGGCCATCTCCGGGGGAATGCGCAGCCCCGCGGCCTTGCCGAGCACGAAGGCGCACTGGGCCACGATGTCGGCCATGGAATAGCCATCACCCGCCATGTGCTGGCGGGCGTTGAGCTCGCTGTTGAGCCACTGCATCGTGGCCAGGGCGTGGCTGCGGGCATGACGGGCGACTTCTGGCACCTGCTCCATGCGTCCGCGGTAGAACTCGCCGGTGTGCAGGAAGACCTGGGCGATCGGGCGGGAGAGCTCGAACTCCATGCGCAGCGTCCACATGTCGATCCGGGCTCTTTCCACGGATGTGCTTCCCAGCAACGGCGGGTTGGGGTGAAGTTCATCAAGATGGCGGCAGATGGCCAGGGACTCGCTGAGGGTGGTGCCGTCGTCAAGCTCCAGAACGGGCAGCTTGCCCAGCGGGTTCAGCTTCAGGAACTCCGGCGTTTCGTTGGCAAGGCCCGCAGCGTCCACCTCCTTGCGCGGAATGGACAAGCCCTTTTCGGCCAGGAAGATGCGCACACGCCGCGGATGCATGCCGGGAGTGAGATCGTGAAGCAACATGGCGATATCTCCTTGTCGTAAGTGGCGTCGTGTCCAAGGCGACGACTTGTTTCAGGGCGGCGACCGCAGGGACTGCACGACGCGGGTCGTCACCTCCTGCGCCAGGTCGTTCAAGGGCATGAGTGCGCCTGGCACCTGGCCCAGGCGCAGCGACGCTGCCCCATGCACGGCACTCCACGCGAACAGCGCATCACGCTCGCTGGGCGGATGGGGCACAACACCCGTGCGGTGCAAACCCAGCAGCGCCGCGGGCAGGTAGTCGTAGCTGTTGCGGCGGTCCAGAACTGCGGACAACGCCCGGTAGGCTGCGCCTTGCGCACCGAAGATCAAGCGCCACAACGCAGGCTCGTCGTCGGCAAACTGAAGGTAGGCGCAGGCCAGACGCATGAAACGGCTCTGCGCCTGGGGGGCGTCCGCAGGGGGTTGGGAGACATCGAAGGCCTGCGCGAAGCGCGACTCCAGCCGAGTGAACCCGATACGGGCCACCTCCAGCAGGAGATCCTCCCGGCTCGCGAAGTGGCGATAGGCGGCAGCCGGCGTCACGCCCAGACCGGTGGCGAGCTGGCGCAACGACAGGCCTTCGATATCGGGCGCCGCCAGCGCGGCGTCCAGCAGGGCCTGACGCAGGTTGCCGTGGTGAAAGCCCCTCGCGGCAGGCTCAGGGACTTGGCGCGCTCGAGACTTGGGTGGTGCGGACACGTCTGGCATCAGGTTATGTTATCTGTGTTTACTTCTGGCGCGCAAGGCCTCAGATTGAACGTCAATGCCGTTGACTTCAGGGCCCGCTGCGGGTCGGTCGTCGTTGTGGGAGACCCTGGTGTGCACAGACGTTGTCGAATCGCCCTGCGGGCACACTGCCGCAAGCTCTGTGGAACACCACGCAGCGCCGCCGCCGCTCTACACCAAGGTCGGTTCGAAGTGCTTGGAGCTGCGCATATCTCGGTGGTGGACGCACCCGAACAGACCACCGCCCTGACCGACAGTTTTCTGCGATTGCTGCCGCCCAGGGGCCGATAGATCCGCCAGGTTCAACGCGTGCCCGCGGGGGAACGTTGTCAGGCCGCGTTACTGTGTCGCGAGTGCCCGCCCGTAGAACCCGTCTCCCCGCGCCAGCAGGCCCTGCAGCAAGGCCTGCGCATCGTGCCCCGTGCCGGGCAGCTCCACGTAGTCATGCGCAATCCCCAGCGCTGCCATGCGCTCATGAAACTGGCGGTTCAGGTCGCGCGTGTCGTCCAGCATGCCCACGGCCTGCCTCACGGCGAGGGGTCGGGCGCGCAGCGCAGGCGCCGCGGTCTCCACCACGGTCAGCGGGCTGAGAGCCCTGAAGCAGTCCCAGTCGTCACTGCAGACCTGACGCAACAGTTGCTGCCGGGTCTGAGGACTGCGCTGCGCCCTCGGCCCGCGCAACTCCAGATCGAGCGGTCCGCCAGCCAGGATAGAAATCCCCACAAAAAGATGCGGGTGGCGGAATCCGATGCGGGCGGCACCGTAACCGCCCATGCTGAACCCCTCGAGCAGGCGGCCCTGCCGAGACGCGATTGTCCGAAAGGACCGGTCGACATCGGGGATGACCTCCTGGATGAACACAGTTTCAACCGGGGAGGACCCGTCTTTGGCATCGGCCCACAGGCGGCGCGGCAGCCCGTTGACGAAAACGACGACCATGGCCGGCATCCGTCCCGACTCCATGGCTTCATCAAAGAGCCGGGCCAGCGGGCGGATGCCCGACACGCCGCCGTCTGTGCCATGCAACCAGTACAGCACCGGCCAGCGGCGGTCGGGCCGATCATGTCCGGGGGGCAGATAGGCGTGGTAGCTGACCTTGGCGCCGACGGCCTTGCTGTCAAAGGTGCGGTAGACGACACGCGGTGCTTGGACCTCGGCCGTCACCCACCGCAGCGTCTGATCGGCAGGTCCGGCACTGGCGCTCTCCAACAGCGCCAGGCAGGACAGCACGAGTCCCGTGAGACACCGCATCAGCAACACGGTCGTGGACATCAAACCTCCTTGAGCCGCCGAGTGACAGGCGCTGTGCGGGAGCCGGCTGATCAATTCTCCGCCCAGGTGACCCAGGAGAGCGACCTCGCCATGCGCTCCACAGCAAGTCAGTTGACTATCGACCGACCGGTCTATAGCCTTTAGGCGCATGGCCAGCGAGCCTTCGCCAGACAGCCCCACCGGTACCCGGGACCGCGTGATCGGCGCGATGTTGGAGGCGCTGGGTACCCAGGGTGTTGACGCCGACCGAAGCAAGTGTCTCAAGTCTTCAACTTCGTCTACTACTCGGCCATGATCGGTGGCGCCCAGTTCCCGCGCTATCGCAACGCGAGCGTCGACAAGCTGATCGGGCAGGCCGGCTGCACGATCGACCGCGAGGCCCGCGCCGCGCTGTACCAGCAGGCGCAACGCATCGTTTTCGACGAGATGCCCCCGGTCGTGCTGTTCCAGCTCGGCTGGCAGCGTGCCATCGGCAGCGACATCGAGGGCGTGAACGACAACTTCTCGCAGCCGACCTCCTGCACCTTTGAGCGCAGGCGACGTGTGGGCCCGAGACTGACTGCGCGCTGAGCTGGACGGGTACTGACGGGCTTAAGCCGCAACCTGGGTGGATGGGGACTCAGTTCCGTGATGACCAACGGCTCGACCGCAGACGGGCAGCACAGGCTCATGAGCGTAGCCGTGCTTGACGTTCGCGCGTCAGCAGAGGTGGGGGGTGGCCGGGTTCCCAAGGCCTCCTAGGGAAGGCATCGCTGACCTGAGTCGACTTGCTGCACTCGTTGACGTCACAGCGGGCCAGCACATGGCCTTCATTGCGCGCTCTCTGCGCTTCGCGGCCAGGTGGGCAGCGTCACGCTGTCGCCTAGGAAGGCCTGATGTCTTCGGGAAATCCGCCGTTTGGAGACTACCCGACCCAGGAACTAGGGGTATTCGGTCCCATGTACAGGGGTGCCGCTGCCTGAGGGAGTCACGGGATACTGTTTCCCACTGAGGCCCTACACCGGCCCGCAGCTCCAAAGAAGTTTGCCCACGCGCTGTGGCATCCTTTGAAGCGCCATGCCGGGATTTTCGAACCCGTCATGTGTGGAATTGCTGGTTTTTGGGATTTTCGAGCGACCACGAATACCGCCCATGGTGAGGCTGCTGCGCGTGCAATGGCGCAGCGTATTCGGCACCGTGGTCCAGACGATGAAGGTATCTGGTCCGACGCCGAACAGGGTATGTTCTTGGCGCATAGGCGTTTATCCATCGTCGATCTCAGCCCGGCTGGCCATCAGCCCATGGCTTCTGCTTCTGATCGATACGTTCTGATTTTCAACGGCGAGATCTACAACCACGCAGCCTTGCGCGCCCAACTCGACGCTCAGGGGTGGCCGGGCTGGCGCGGCCATTCCGATACCGAAGTCCTGCTCGCAGGTATCGAGAGATGGGGTCTGGGGCGAACGATTGAACTGGCCGTGGGGATGTTCGCCATTGCGCTGTGGGACCGCCAGGAGCGCAGCCTGATGCTCGTCCGTGATCGCACGGGTGAAAAGCCGCTCAGTTGGGGTATCCACGACGGCGTGCTGGCCTTCGCCTCTGAACTCCATGCGCTGGAGGCGATGCAGCGCTGGAAGGGCCGGTTGACGCTGAACCCGCAGGCCGTCGGGCTGCTGGTCTCGTACGGCTACATTCCCGCGCCACACACCGTGTACACCGATGTGCACAAGCTGGAGCCCGGCTGTTGGGTGCGCTTCAGGGCCGGTTCAGCGCCTGAGCACGGCTGCTATTGGTCTTTCAAGGCCGTGGCCGAGCAAGGGGCCGCCAACCCTGAACGGCGCAGCGACAGCGAATGTGTCGATGAGCTCGAGCGCTTGTTGTCCGACGCTGTCGGTTTACAGCTGCAAGCCGATGTGCCGGTGGGTGCTTTCCTGTCGGGTGGCATTGATTCCTCGACAGTGGTGGCACTGGCACAGCGCCTGTCCAGCCAGAAGGTGCGGACGTTTTCGATCGGCTTTGACAGTGCCGAGTTCGACGAGTCCGGCCATGCTCGCGCGGTTGCCCATCATCTGGGCACCGATCACACCGATCTGATGGTGACGGGCCAGGAGGCGCTGGCGCAAGTCGAGCGCTCCAGTGCCATCTTCGACGAGCCCTTTGCGGACTCGTCCCAACTGCCAACCATGCTGCTGTCAGCGATGACACGCCAGTCGGTCACCGTGTCCCTGTCGGGCGATGGCGGTGATGAGCTCTTTGGCGGCTACCCACGCCATCGGCGTGTCATGGATCTGCACCGCTTGCAGCAGCGTATCCCGTCAGTGCTGCGCAGCGCCCTGGCCGGTGCGATCCGCAGCGTCAGTCCTGCGACGCTGAGCAGGCTGGCGGGCCTGGTTGGACGCAAACCCAACGGTCACCGCACCCCCGGGGACAGCCTTCACCGCGTGGCCGACATGCTGACGCTGCCGCCGCACGAGCTCTACAAGTACCTGTCACTGGTGCAGCACGACACCCAAAGCCTGCTGCCGAAGACCCGCCTGGCGACCACGCTGTACGACACCCCTGGCGTGTGGCCGAGGCTGTTGTCGCCCGGCGCCACGTCCATGTATCTCGACTCGATGACCTACCTGCCGGACGACGTGCTTGCCAAGGTGGACAGGACGACCATGTCCGTGAGTCTCGAAAGCCGCGTCCCGCTGCTGGACCATCGGTTGATCGAGTGGTCCATGCGCCTGCCGTTCGAGATGAAGATCCGTGACGGCCATCAGAAGTGGATCCTCAAGCAATTGCTCTATCGCCACGTGCCTCGCGATCTGGTCGACAGACCCAAGATGGGTTTTTCCGTACCGCTGAACGACTGGCTGCGTGGGCCGCTGCGCCCATGGGCTGAAGACTTGATCCTTGGCAACACGCCGGTTGATGACGGTCTCGATCGCTCCGCATTGCAAGCGCTTTGGCTGGAGCATCAGTCAGGCGAGCGCAACTGGCAACACGCCTTATGGTCCGTTCTGATGCTGAGGGCCTGGCTGCGCGCACGCGCCTAACGCTGGACGTTTGGCTATTCCGTTTTTTGATCAGATGTCTGAATCTGCTATGACAAACCCCCGCTACGTCCTCATCTCTCCCTGCCGCAATGAAGCGGAGTTCATGCGCCAGACGCTGGACAGCGTGGTCGCGCAGTCCATCAGGCCCGCGCTGTGGGTCATCGTGGATGACGGCTCCAGTGATGCCACGCCGCAGATCCTGGCGGAGTACGCCGCGCAGCACGCGTGGATCCAGATCGTGACACGCGCTGATCGGGGGGGGCGCTCGGTGGGGCCCGGCGTGATGCAGGCGTTCTACGCCGGTTACGACACGATCGTACCGACCGATTACGAGTTCCTGTGCAAACTCGACCTTGACCTCTTGCTGCCGCCCCGGTATTTCGAGCTCCTGATGGAGCGTATGCGTGCAGACCCCTCCATCGCCACATGCAGTGGCAAGGCATACATCTATCGGGGTTCTGAACTCGTCAATGAGCGGCACGGCGACGAGACCTCCATCGGCGCATCCAAGTTCTACCGGATGTCGCAGTTTCTTGAGATGGGCGGTTTTGTTCGCGACATCATGTGGGACGGGATCGATTGCCACCGCTGCCGCATGCGGGGCTGGGTGGCCTGCAGCTGGGATGACCCCGATCTGCGCTTCATACACCTTCGTCCCATGGGCTCCAGTCAGGTCGGCATCCTGACAGGCCGGATGCGGCATGGTCACGGCCAGTATTTCATGGGTACCAGCCTGCTCTACATGTTCGTCAACGCGGCAAACCGCCTGAACGAGAAGCCCTATCTGATCGGCAGTGCGGCGATGGTCTGGGGCTGGCTGCGCAGTTTCCTGAAGCGACTGCCACGCCACGAGGAGCCGGGCTTCCGTCGTTTCCTGAGGGCCTACCAGTTGCGTGCCCTCGTGCAAGGCAAGAAGGGCGCAGCGGAGTCGATGCGCCTGGCTGCCCTGAAGATGCAGATTCACAGGCCCGCGTCACGCCAGAGGCTGATGTCTGTCGACTGACCGGGCAGACTGCGCTGCTGCGCAGCGGGCGCAGGAAATCGATGCCTTGTCCTGCAGCCAGCCACTCGATGGCCAGGATGTGGGCTACGTTGGCGATCATGGGCTGCAGCCGGCGTGCGGCGAAGGTGGCCATGGAAACATGGTCTTCCTGGTTGGCGCTGGTGGGCAGCGAATCCACGCTGGCCGGGTGGGCCAGCGACTTGTTTTCGCTGGCCAGGGCGGCGGCGGTCACGTGGGCGATCATCAGGCCGCTGTTGAGGCCGGCATCGGCCGTCAGGAATGGCGGCAGGCGCGAGACACTGGCGTCGATCATCATGGCCACGCGCCGCTCGGCGATGGCGCCGACCTCGGCGATCGCGCAGGCCATCGCGTCGCAGGCCAGGGCCACGGGCCCGGCGTGGAAGTTGCCACCGCTGACGAGGTTGTCACCGACGACCAGCGGGTTGTCCGTCACGGCGTTGGCTTCGCGCAGCAGCACCAGCGACGCGTGGCGAAGCTGGTCCAGGCAGGCCCCCACCACCTGCGGCTGGCAGCGCAGGCAGTACGGGTCCTCCACGCGGTCGTCGCTGCCGCGCGCGGCGTCCACCGTCAGCGCGACGGAAGTGGCCTTCGCCCATCAGCGACAGTGTCATGTGCGCCAGCGGGGCCAGGTCGCCACTGGCGCCGACGCTGCCTTGTGCCGGCACCCAGGGAACCAGCCTGGCGTTGTGCACCGCCAGCAGCGATTCAATGACCACCGGGCGCACGCCGCTGTGGCCGCGCGCCAGGCTGGCCGCCTTCAGCGCAAGCATCAGGCGCACGATGGCCGGCTCCAGCGGCGCACCACCTCGGCACTGGCCTGGACGCCCGGCCAGCAGCTGTTGTCGAGCCGCAAAGGGCGCAGGCCGGCATGGATGGCCTGCAGGTGCTGCAGCGTCAGGGCGCCGGGAAGGAGGGTGAGGCTGTCGGTCGTGGCGTCTTGGGTCATGGGGTCTTCGAGGGTCATTGGGAGTCATCGAGGGTCTTCACCGAGGACAACCGGGCGTGGCGGCGGTCACTGCTCGGGGGAACCCGTATCGGCGGGGCTGTCAGGCTCGCCAAGAATCCACTCGGTTGTGTGCGGGCGGGTCCCGCTGGGGTGCCATTCATGCTGTTGCGTACTGTTGTGTTCCGCCGCCGGGTGCTGGCGTTGGCGCTGGGCCTCGTCTTGCCGCTGGCCGCAGCGGCCCAGGCTTTCCCGACCAAACCGGTCACGGTGATCATCGGTTTTCCAGCCGGCGGCCCTCTGGATGCCCATGCCCGCCTGCTGGCCGAGGAACTGGGCAAGCGCCTGGGCCAGCCGGTGGTCATCGACTACAAGGCCGGCGCCGGTGGCACGGTGGGTGCGGAGTTTGTGGCCAAGAGCCCACCCGATGGCCACACGCTGCTGATGGCCAACACCGGCACGATGGTCATCAACCCGTCCGTCTACACCAAGATCCCTTACCAGACACTGCGCGACTTTGTGCCCATCGCGCGCACTGCGCAGCAGCCGCTGGCCCTGGTCGTCAACCCGAGTGTGCCGGCCCGCACGCTGCAGGAGTTCATCGCACTGGCCAAGGCCTCGCCAGGTCGTCTGAACTACGGGTCGGCCGGCAACGGTGGCATCAGCCATCTGGTGCCGGAGATGTTCAAGGCCGCCACGGGAACCTTCATCGTCCATATCCCGTACCGCGGCAGCGCCCCGGCCTTCACCGACCTGATGGCGGGCCAGGTGCAGTTCATGGCCGAATCGGTGCCGCAGGCGGCGCAGTACGTGAAGGCCGGCAAGCTGCGTGCGCTGGCCGTCACCAGCCGCCAGCGCAACCCGGCCCTGCCCGACACGCCGACACTCATCGAGGCCGGCCTGAAGGACTTCGAGGTCGTGGGCTTCTACGGTGTGCTGGCACCGGCCGGGACGCCGCGGTCGGTGGCCGAGCGGCTGTCGGCCGCGTTCAAGGCGGTGCTCGAATCGCCGGAGATCCGCCAGAAGATGGTCACCCAGGGGGCCGACCCGGCGTTCCTGGACGCCGACGCCTTCCGCGCCTTCCTGACGGCCGAGATGCCCCGCTGGGCCAAGGCCGTCAAGGACTCCGGCGCGAAGCTGGACTGACACCGGCCGGGGCTGGCGGAGGTGGCGGGCGGGGCGGCGGTCGGTCACAGGGAGGCTCCGGATGCGCCAGGGCGCCACACCTGGGGCAGCCGCCAACGCGCCCTGAAGCGCCTTTTGCCCGCGTCAAGCGCGAGCTCAAGGCAGCCCTCTCCGCTGGGCAGTACCCGGCCGGCCGCCAGATGCCGTCGGAAGCCGAGCTGGTGGCGCACTTCGGCGTCAGCCGAATGACGGTCAACCGCGCATTGCGCGAGCTGCACGAGGAGATCGTCGCCCGTGGCCACCCGCACCGCGCGACGGTGCACCACCGCCAGGCCGAGCGCGCCCCAGCCGCCGCACCCGGCCACCTGGACGCTGACTTCACCCGGCAGACACCCACGCACGTGCTGTTCCAGATGACCGAGCCGTGGCGCGCGCAGTACCGCATCGAGGCCGCCCGGCACACGCTGGACGAAGCCCGCCTGCTGGGTGTGCCGGCTGACGAACCCTGCCTCGTCATCCACCGCCGCACCGCCTCGCGCGAGGCGGCCATCACCAACGCGCAGCCGGTGCAGCCCGGCTCGCGCTACACATTCGCTGGAGAGTTTTCGCCATGAGCACCGCCACCGCCCCCTTGCCGGCACCGCCACACCCCGGCTGGCCGCGGGCCGACACGGCCGTCAGGGCCGCCACCGTCGCCGATGATGCGGTGGTTGAGGCCTACCAGCGCGACGGCGCGGTTGTCCTTCGCGGGCTACTGAATCCCGCCGAGCTGAACCGCCTGCGTGAGGGCCTGGACGAGAACCTCGCACGGCCCAGCCCGCGCGCCATCGTCGCCAGCCAGCCCGACGACCCCGGCTTCTTCATCGAAGACTTTGGCTGCTGGCCCGACAACGCCGGCTACCGCGACACCATCGTGTCCACGCCACTGGCCGCGGTGGCTGCAAGGTTGATGCGCAGCCACGGGGCACGGCTGTACCACGACCACATGCTCACCAAGGAGCCGGGCACGCGGCAGAAGACACCCTGGCACCAGGACCAGCCCTACTACAACATCGACGGCCTGCAGAACGTCAGCTTCTGGATCCCGGTGGACCCGGTGCGTCGCCACTCGACGCTGGAATTCCTGGCCGGCTCGCACCGCGGCCCCTGGCTGATGCCACGCACCTTCATGACGCACCAGGCGCGCTGGTTCCCCGAGGGCAGCCTGGCCGAGCTGCCGGACATCGAGGCCGAGCGTGATCGCCTGCCCATCCTGGGCTGGGCACTCGAGCCCGGTGATGCCGTCGCCTTCCACATGCTGACACTGCACGCCGCCGGCCCGGTGGACGGCGACCGCCGCCGGCGTGTGTTCTCGGTGCGCTTCCTCGGCGACGACATCCGCCACGCCCCGCGCAGCTGGCGCACCTCGCCACCGTTTGACGGCCTCGCCGACGAACTGCCCGCGGGCGCGCCGATGGATCACCCGCTGTTCCCGCCACTGTGGCCGCCTGCCGCGTGAGCGCCGCTGGGGGGCGCCGCCTCAACCCGCGTCGCGCATCTGCTGCCCCAGTTCATCCGCACCCCGGGTGAGCAGCGTCTCGGCCGCGCCGAGACGGTCTCGCGCCTCTCGGTTCTGGCTGAGCTTGGACTTGCCCTCGAGCCGATCGACCGTGATCTCGATGCCGACGATGGCCCTCAGCATCCCGTCGATGTACTCCGGGGCGGAATCGCCCATCTTCCAGGGCTTGGGCTCGGTGGCCTCATGGCGCCGCGTCAGCCTGGCCACGACGCCGCGCACATAGGCTTCGTCGTCGCGGATGCTGATGCGGCCGTGGGCGTGCACCACCTCGTAGTTCCAGGTGGGCACCAGGCGGTGCGTCTCGTGTTTGCTGGGGTACCAGTTGGGTGAGATGTAGGCCTCCGCGCCGCGGAAGACCACCAGCACCGCGGCACCGTCTGCACACTGCTGCCACACCGGGTTGGCGCGCGCCACATGCGCCCTGAGCGTACCGAGGGGGGCGGTGGCTGCGTCGAGCTCAAACGGGATGTGGTTGGCGTCCAGGCCGCTGCTGCCAGCCGTCACCAGCATGCCCAGCGGGTGGGCGCGGATGATGCGGTGCAGGGCCGCCAGGTCAGTGACAGCAAAGTGGGCGGGGTTGTACATTGGCAGGCTCCTCGCGAGGGTGGCAGATCCTCGCACAATCCTGTGAGCGACCCTGCGATGACTGACCCACTGCCCCTGCTGAAACTGCACGCCGCCATGCCCGGCCTGCCAGAAACAGACCACCCGTCACCCGAACGCCTGATCACCGGCAACCCGCGCCGCGACACCTGGAATGACGTCGATGTGGCGGTGGGCGGCAGCCGGCTCTACTGTGGTGTCTGGCGCAGCGAGCCAGGGCACTGGCGCATCCGGATGGCGGACGGCGAACATGAGCTGTTCACCGTGCTGCAGGGCCGCTGCCGTGTGCACCATGAAGACGGTCGCTTCCAGGAGGCCGGGCCGGGTGAGGCGGTGTTCATTCCCGCCGGTTTTGCCGGCTCGTTCGAAGTGCTGGAAACGGTCACCAAGACCTACGCCATCGTCGCCGCTCAGCCGGTCTGACCGTGCACCAGTGCGGCCGCCGCCAAGTCTTCCAGGGCGTTGCCGACCGACTTGAACACGGTGCGTTCGTCGGCGACTTGGCGGCCCACGGCCTCACCGCGGCACAGGCTGGCCAGTGTGCCCCGTACGTCCTGCCGGGCAAAGACGCCGCGTGACATCGGGCTCAGCAGCTCGCCACTCTTGACCAGGGCCTCATCGGTGTCGACAAACAGGGCAGCGCCCTGGAAGCAGGCGTCGTCGGCCTCGCGCATGGCGGGGGTGAAGCTGCCGATGAGGTCCAGGTGGCTGCCCGGTTTCAGCCATTCACCGCGGATCAGCGGCTCGGTGGACAAGGTGGCGCAGCTGACGATGTCGGCCTGCGCGGTGGCGCGCTCGAGTGAGGGTGCCGCTTCGGCGTGGATGCCGCGGCGGCGCCACCGTGCAGCCAGGGCGCGGGCCGCTGCCGGGCGCCGCGCCCACACGCTCACCCGGTCGATGGTGCGGACCGCGCCATAGGCCTCGGGCAGGAGCTCGGCCACACGCCCGGCACCCACCACCAGCAGGTGTCGCGCGTCGGCACGGGCCAGGTACGACGCGGCCAGGGCCGAGGCCGCCGCCGTGCGGCGGGCCGTGAGGGTGTTGCCATCCATCAAGGCCAACGGCCGGCCTGTGGCGCCGTCGTGCAGCAACACTGTGGCATGCAGGCCGGGCAGGCCCAGCGTGGCGTTGCCGGGTGCGATGTTGACGATCTTGACCACGTAGTGGCCACCCGCCTGCCACGCGGGCATCAGCAGCGACGTCATGCCCGCAGACGGCTGGTGGACGTGCCGCTGGGGCACCTCGCAGCCGCCCGCAAACTGCTGGCGCAGCGCCTCGATGAGGCGGTGGAAGGGCAGGGCGGCGGCGGTGGCGCGGGGGCCGATGATCTTCACGGTGCGGGTTCCGGTGACGCGGGTGGGTGGCGGTTGCCCGCGCCGCGCGGCGCCAACACGTCCAGCGCTGAGAAGTGTGCCGCCGCTTCCACCCGTTCACCCACCGCCAGGCAGCGGTCCTCGCGAAAACGCCCGGCCACGATCTGCACGCCCGCCGGCATCCCGCCCGCCATGCCCGTGGGCACCGACAGACCCGGCAGTCCCAACATGGCCGTGCCCAGCAGCGGGCTCTGTGCCGCGAGCAGCCGCAGCACCTGCTCGGGTTCACCCACATCGGCATCGACGGGGAAGGCCCGCTGCCAGCTCACCGGCATCAGCAGCACGTCGTGGCCACCGGCGTCGGGTTCCAGCAGCTGCGCCCACTCGCGGCAGATCGTGAAGCGTCGCATCTGTGCGTCCATCAGCCCGTTGGCGTCCAAGGGGTCCAGGCCGCTGAGGTAGCCACGCAGCGCCGACCGCACACCCGCGTCACCCAGCGATTCCACCGCCGGCCAGGCGCCGCGGCGCAGGTCGTCCATCACCAGCTGGCGCCACAGGTGCGCGCTTTCCTCGACGTGCGGCGGCACGAGCTCCGTCACTTCGCAGCCGGCTGAAGCCAGCCACTGCGCGGCCTGCTCGATGGCGGCGACGACGCTGGGGTCGGCATCGTAGGCCGGGTGGCGCTGGAAGACGGCCACGCGCAGCGGCCGCAGGGGCGCGGGGTATTCCAGCGGAGCCGGTGTCCATTGCGGGTCATGGGGGCTGCCTTGCGACATCACGGGCAGCGCCAGGCGTGCGTCGCGCACGGAGCGGGTCAGCATGCCCTGCACCGACATCATCTGGTTGCTGATGATGCGGTTCGGCGCGCTGGCCTTGTAGGACGGGATGCGGCCGGGGGTGGTGCGCAGGCCCACCACACCGCAGGCCCAGGCCGGGTGGCGGATCGAGCCGCCATAGTCATTGCCATGGGCGATCGGCCCCATGCCGGTGGCCACCGCGGCGGCGGCGCCGCCGCTGGAACCGCCGGGCGTGACCGAATCGTCAAAGGGGTTGAGTGTGCGGCCGTGCAGGTCGTTGTCGGTGAACCAGCGCAGGCTGAAGGCTGGCGTGTTGCTCCGCCCGACGATCACCGCCCCGGCGCCGCGCAGGTGTGCCACCAGCGGTGAGTCGGTCACAGCGATGTTGTCCCGGGCGGCCACGATGCCGTCGGTGGTGGCGCGGCCGGCGGTGTCAATGTTGACCTTGATGGTCACGGGCACGCCGTGCAGGGCGCCCGGTGTCAGGCCGGCGGCCAGGGCTCGGTCGGCCGCATCGGCCGCTGCCAGGGCGTCTTCGGCCATCACATCCGGTAAGGCGTTGATGCGGGGGTTGACCTCGGCGATGCGCGCCAGCACGCTGTGCACGGCTTCGCGCGCCGTCACGTGGCGCGCGCGGATCTGTGCGGCCAGTTCAACGGCGTCCAGGCGCCAGAGCTCGTGGGACATGGCGTCTCCGTGTGGGGTGTCTCATGCAGGGCATGGTGGCCTGCCAGTGTGCCTCAGGGCGGCCGCCGGAGATGGCCATTGCCGCGCCACTTCCGTGCGCGCTGTCGGGCGCCAGCCCTGCGCGAAGGACAATGATGGGTCTTGGCTGGCCAGCGCTGGATAGCGCTGGATAGCCCTGGCAAGAGCCCGTCCCATGAGCCACATGACCTTCACCGCCGCATCGCCCGCCCTCTCGGCCCTTGTGCAGGGTGGAGCGCTGGGCTTCGGGCTCATCGTGGCCATCGGTGCACAGAATGCCTTTGTGCTGCGCCAGGGCCTGCGCCGTGAGCACATCGGCAGCGTGGTGCTGTTCTGCGCCGTGGCCGACGCCGCGCTCATCGCCGCGGGGGTGCTGGGCATGGCCCAGGCCCTGGGCGAGCGTCCGGGCCTGGCCCGGGTGCTGGCGCTGGCGGGGGCGGTGTTCCTGGCGGTTTATGGCTGGCGGGCCTGGCGCCGGGTCTTGCGGGTGCAGCAGCTCAGCGTCAGCGAGGGTGGCGCCGAGGTGAGCCGGGGCGCGGTGCTGGCGCAGGCAGCCGCCTTCACGCTGCTGAACCCCCATGTCTACCTGGACACCGT
>JAJTDE010000189.1 GCA_021298085.1 Rubrivivax sp. | reverse complement strand
GGGGGGGGGGGGGGGCGGTGTCCTCTGGGAAAAACCCAGGGTGACTCGTTTGGGGGCCATCCTGGGCCGCCGGTGTGGAGCTGAGGTGGTGGCCCAACCTCTGGGGGATGGACGTGCGGACCAACAAGCGCGTTAGGTGCGGCATCCCGCGTGACTGCGGCTATCTGCTCCGCATTGATAGGATCATACGTTCCGACGTTAGTTAACGCCTGGCCTTATGCGCCAGGTGTCGGCAATTCCTGCGCCACGCAACCCGTCTTGGCCCGGTACATCGCGACGTCAGCCTGCTTGACCAGGCCGTCGGCATCCACACCCTCCGTCGGACCGATGGCGATGCCGATGCTGGTGGAAATGGACAGCTGTTCCGAGCCGATCAACACCGGCAAGGCAATGGCGTCCAGCACCCGCAGCGCCACGGCGCATGCGGCCTCGGGCTCGGCCACCTCGCGCAGCAGAATGGTGAACTCGTCACCGCCCAGCCGGAACACGACGCCATCGCTGGCAGCGGGGCCGTTGGCGGTGGACACGCCATCCGGGCGCACCGCGCGGTTCAGGCGTTGGGCGACCTGCTGCAGCAGCTGGTCGCCCGCGTCATGCCCCAGGGTGTCGTTGATGAACTTGAAGCGGTCGAGGTCCAGGAACATCAGCGCGAAGCTGCGATGCTTGGCACGGGCGTCGTCGATGGCCTGCTGCAACAGGGTTCGAAACATCGCCCTGTTCGGCAAGCCAGTGAGCGAGTCCACGGTGGCCATCTCGGCGAGGCGGCGTTCATGCTGGCGCCGCTCGGTGACATCCCGAATGATGGCCACCCACTGCGTCTGCTCACCGACCTTTGACGCGGTCACGGTGACTTCCAGCAACAGTTCCCGGTTGTCGGGGCCGACGGCCTGCACCTCGCAGGAGCCCTGCACCGGCTGAAACCAGCGCTGCACTGGCTCGCCCTCCAGCGGCAAGGCGCGCCCTCCGCCGAGCAGGGTCTGTGACGCGGGATTGCTCGAGACGATGCGGCCCAGGCCGTCAAACATCAGGATGCCTTCCTCGGAATGCTCGAAGACCACCCGCAGGTTCTCTTCGGCCTGTGCACGGGCCCGTATCTGGGATTCCTCGCGCCGCACGGCGGCAATCGTGCTGCGCAGGGCCCGCAAGGGGAACAGCACCAAGGCCGCGAAAGTCGCCGCCGCCAATGACAACGAGGCCAGGGCAATCAGCAAGGTGACGTTGACGATGGGTCGGATGGACCGATCGACGACCACTTCGCCCACGGGCCCTTCAGGGCTCAGCAGCGCCGTCCTGCTGGTGATGAGCGGGGTTTGCAACAGCGGTCCGCTTGCCGAGACCACGCGCCCGTCGTTGTCAAGTACGGTTCGCCGCTCCGGCAGCTGGCCAGGGGCCAGGTTGGTCTCAATGAGCCCTTCGATGTCGCGCTGCCAGGTGCTTCCGGACTGCAGCACCACCTGCGTCAGGAAGGCCGCATGCAGACGGGCTGCGATGGCACTCTCGCGTCTTTCGGCCTGGTGTGAGAGCAGGAAGTAGCCCAGTGGCGGCGCCAACGCCATGACCAGGGAAACGCTGGCGGCAAACCCGACAATCGAGCGGACACCGCGCGACGACCCGCCCCGCGGGGGCATGCGAGCGTCTGCAGCTACTCCGGGCGTGTCACCAGGCGTCATCGACGTGTCACAGTCGAATGGACCTGACGCTGGTGTCTGCCTGAGTCACGGCAACATAGCCGATGGCATTGCGGTTGGTGGCCACGAGTCGCCGCATCTCGACTTCCACCGACGTGATGCGCGGCGGAAGGCCTTTGCCCGTGAACACATTCTGAGCCCACAGCGTGCGCACATTCGCCACGCTGCGGCTCAGCCATTGCTGGCTGAAAGCTTCGCGTGTCGCGTGTTCCTCGGGCAGATCCAGTGCAAAGGCCGGTGAGCCATCGGGCCAGGCCCTCAGCACACCGGTGTAGAGGCGCTGGACGAACACGCGGTCAACCGCATGCGGGTTGTCCGGATGCACGATGACCACCACGTTGGCCGACTGTGAGTACACGGGCACGATCGGCATCAGCAACAGGCCCGTCAGGCAGGCACGACGGTTCAGATCAACGCCGGAGGTGACATGGGCGACAAGGGTTGAGGAGCGGCGCATGTCAGAACACCCCGCTGTAGGTGATGGACACCAGCCGGCGACTGCCCGTGGCCATGTCGCCGGTGCTCTTGTCGCGAACGTCGTCAAACTGCAATTTCCAGGCTCGGCCGGGCGCCACATCCCAGCGCAGCACGACGGAGCTCATGGCGTCTGCCTCGACCGCGCTGCCAGGCTCGCTGGGAACCAGCCGGTACGCCGAGTGGCCAAGGACCACCTGAACATCGCCAAACCGGCGGCCAGCCTGTACGCTCCACGACTTGTCCAGCCCGTACTCCAGGCGCCGGTCACCGCGCAGGCCCTCCGCGCTGAATGTCCAGGGGCCCGGCTCGTAGGACACTGACAGCGTCGACATGCGCAGCGGCGCACCGTCGTAGAACGCGGGCTGTTCCTCAGGCACCGTGACGACATAACTGCTGCGCGCCTTCACCGCAGCCGCCCGCAGCCTGACATCACCCCACAGCATGGCCACTTCAAAGCCGCGGATGCCGCTCCAGCGCGTGTCCGTGCGGTTGCCATCGTTGGCGTAGATGGCCTCGTAAGGGGAATTCTTGAGCGTCTCCGAGCCGGCGTAGCCATTGGCCAGAACCGCCAAGGGACCCCACGCGCCGCGCCACATCAAGTTGGCACCGTTGTAGTTGACGATGTCCCAGCCATACAACTGGGTGGGCAGCCGCACCCACGGGATGGCCACACCCACATCCTGCGTCTCGGAGTGGGCCAGCAATGGCAAGCGCTTGCGGCCGACCTGCGCCGTCCAGTTGCCGGAGATCTGGGCCGTGGCGTACAGCCACTCGAGGTTGACCTTGCCGTCGCGCGCGCCGCGGGCAACCACCTGGCCGGTGATTGAGTAGCGGCCATCGGCCATCGCGGCCTCGCCCTGCAGCCCGAGCTTGCTGTCCGCACGATAGCCCACACGGCCGTCCTCATGAATACCCCCTTGCGAGTACTCCGTCACAAAGCAGTTGCAGTTCTGTGCCGAGGCATCCTCGGGCTGCCGCACACGAACCGACTTCGCTACGCCCACGGTAAAGAAGCCCTTGGCGGACAGCTTGATCCCACCCGGCATGGCATCGACCGTCTCGGCACGGGCGCCCCCCGAGGCCACCATCAGGGCCAGGAGAGGCCCGGCAGCCAGCGCATGCAGCCATCGCGGGCGTGTATGGTTAGGCTCGAAAAGGACGGGCGTCATGGCGTGGCGTGAAGAGGCGTGTGAGCCGGTGCGCGAAGAGTACATCGGATGCTCAGGTTATCGGTTGATCTCGGATGGCCTTGAGCGGCCCTCACACCGTCCCGAGCAACTTCGCCGCCTGCTCTTCTTTTCGCTCGGCGCTCTGCATCATCTTCATCTGGTGTTCGAACTGGCGCGCGGCGGAAATCATGGCCACCATGGTCTCTACCGCATTGACATTGGAGCCTTCCAGCGCACCACCCGTCAAACGCGCTGCCGCATCGGCGGGCAGCGGGTCGCCGCCAGGGGGGCGAAAGAGGCCGTCCAGCCCGCGGTCCAGCTTGGCTTCCGGGGTGACGAGTTTCAAGCGTCCCACGTTCTGCGGGCGGCCATTGCCCACGGTGGCATTGATGGTGCCGTCGTTGGCGATGTCGATGCGCGCATTGGTGGGCACGGTGATGGGACCACCGTCGCCCAGAATCGGCCGGCCCTGCACGTCAACGACGGTGCCGTCGGGGTTGACCTGCAGCGCACCGGCACGGGTATAGGCCTCGGTGCCATCCAGGGCCTGCACGGCCAGCCAGGCGCGGCCTGACATGGCCACGTCCAGGGGGCGGCCCGTGCCCTGCACCACACCGGGCGCCTCGTCGTAGCCGATGGTGGTTTCCAGGGTGTAGACGCGCGTGCTGGCGCCGTCGCCACGAATGGGCACGGCGCGCAGCGCGGCCATCTCGGCGCGAAAGCCGTTGGTCGACACGTTGGCCAGGTTGTGCGAAAGCACTTCCTGGCGGTGCATCGTGGCCTTGGCGCCTGACATCGAGAGGTAGACAAGACGGTCCATGGCTCAGTTCTCCAGGTGCGGTGCCCGATCAGGCGACAGGCGTTACAACAGCCACATCGGCGTCAGCGGATGTTGACCAACGTCTGCAGCACCTGGTCCATGGTCTTGATGGTCTGCGCGTTGGCCTGGTAGGTGCGCTGCGCGGTGATCATGGCCACCAGCTCGCCGGTGAGGTCGATGTTGGACTCTTCCAGCGCACCAGACTGCAGCACGCCCAGCGTGCCCTGCCCGGGCGTGCCCAGCACGGCGTCGCCGGCCGCGTTGGTCAGTGCCCAGAGGTTGCCGCCCATGGGCAGAAGGCCCTGCGGGTTGCGGAAGGTGGCCAGCTCGACCTGGCCGGCGGGCTTGGTCTGGCCGTTGGAGTAACGTGCCATGACCAGTCCGTCCTTCTCGACGATCACCGAGTTCAGCTGGCCCGCCGTGAAGCCGTCCTGCATCATGTCGGTGACGCCGTAGGGTGAGCCGTACTGCGTGCTGTTGCCCAGCGCAAACTCCACGCCGGTCAGTGGCAGCGTGAGCGCGCCCACCGAGTTGGTGGTGGCGGGGATGTCCACCAGCAGCGGCATGGGTGGCGTGAGGATGCTGGCGCCATTGGCAGCAAAGGTCAGCGTGGCCACCGCGGCCGGTGCGGCGTTGGTGCCGCCCACGCTGACACCGTTGGCCGTGGCAAACAGGTTCCAGGAGTCGTTGGCCGACTTCTGGAAATACAGCGTCATCGCGATGTCCTGGCCCTTGTCGTCGTAGATGGTCAGCGACGTCGCGTTGTTGAAGGTGCGCGGGTCCCGGTAATCGATGGCGGCGCCCGCTGTCGGCGCCGTGGTTGCCTTGCGCGAATCGAGGTTGACCTCCAGCTCCAGCCGGGTGGTGGGCTCGGGCGAGATGCCCGCCGTGGGGAGCTTCAGCGGCGTTGCAGCACCCGGTTGCACGATGCCATCGGCGTCGGCCATGTAGCCGATCAGCTTCAGGCCACTGTTGTTGACGATGAAGCCGTCGCGGTCGACCTTGAACTGCCCGTTGCGGGTGTAGCTGACGGGGTTGCGTTCATCGCTCACCTGGAAGAAACCAGCACCGTTCAGTGCCAGGTCCATCGGGTTCTCGGTGGTGGTGATGCTGCCCTGGGTGAACTGCTGTGCGACGGCTTGCAGGTTGACACCGATACCGATGTTGTTGCTGCCCGCACCGTTCAGCGCGGCTGAATACATGTCGGAAAACTCGGCCCGCGACACCTTGGCACCAAACGTGTTGGCGTTGGCGATGTTGTGGCCGATGACCTCGAGATTCTTGTTGGTGGCATTCAGGCCGGAGAGGCCTTGCTGGAAGCTCATGTGTCTGTCTCCTGGGGGTAAGCGGGGTGAGGATCAGGAAATCGGGTGGGTAGGGTTTCGACGCGCCACGAGGGTGGCGCGGTGCGCCCAGGTCACGGCGCTAGCGCACGGCGTATACCGAGCTGTAGTCCACGGAGCCGCTGCGCGCCAGCTCCAGCTGCAGCTGGTTGCCGCCAGCACTCACACTGAGGACGCGGTCATACATCAAGGGCTGCGCGTTGACCGTGGCTGCGCCGCGCTGAGCAACGATGCGAAAGCGCAGGTCATCGCTGTCGGCGGCGTTGCCGCCGGCCCATTCGAAGGTGTGCCGGCCCGCCTTGCGTGCGCCGAGGTCCTGCGTGGCCACCACCTGGCCTGCGCCGTTGAGCACCTCCAGCCGCACGCTGTCGGCGGCCGAGGGGAGGTCGAAGCCACCGTGCCCGGTGGCGGCTTCGCCTTCACCACTGATGGCCAGGCTGTCGCCCTTGACACTCACGTGGCGGCCCAGCAGTGACGCGCCCTGCAGCGCCTGCAACTGCACAAACTGGGTATTCAGCCCCGCCACGGTGTCGTTCAGGCGGTTGATGCCATCCACCGTGTTGATCTGCGCCATCTGGCTGGTGACCTGTGCGTTGTCCATGGGATTCAGCGGGTCCTGGTTGCGCATCTGCGCCACCAGCAGCTTGAGAAAACGGTCAGCGCTGCCGGCGTCGTTGTTGGTGACCGACGTGCTGGCATTGCTGCCATTGAGCGACGAGAAGATCTCGGCGGCGGTACCGGTGCCCGTGACCGTACTCATGGGATAACCCTCCTTGCTTCGCGCTCCGGGATGAGCGCTTGGGAACGGCCCGGCGCGCTCATGACTGGCCCAACTGCAGCGTCTTGGTCAACAGGCTGCGTGCGGTGTTCATGACCTCGATGTTGTTCTGGTACGACCGCGACGCCGAGATCATGTTGACCATTTCCTCGACCGCACTGACATTGCTGTAGGTGACATAACCGTTGTTGTCAGCGGACGGGTGCTTCGGGTCCAACACACGACGGCCTGGCGTGTCGTCTTCCACCACATTGGTCACCCGCACACCCGCGCTGGCGGTGGCACCCAGAAACTCGGTCTGGAAGATGACCTGGCGTGCCTTGTAGGCCTGGCCATCGGGGCCGGCCACGGTGTCGGCGTTGGCCAGGTTGGACGCCACCACGTTCAGGCGCTGGCTCTGCGCACTGACTGCGCTGCCGGCGACGTCGAAGATGCGAAACATGCTCATCGGGGTTCTCCTTCAACGGCGGGGTCAGCCCTGGCCAGGGCTGCGCATGGCTTCCTGGAGCGTGCGGATGCTGCCATTCAGGAAGCGCAGGGTGGCGTCGTACTTGAGCGCGTTCTCGGCAAAGGCGGCGCGCTCGCGGTCCATGTCGACGGTGTTGCCGTCCAGGTTGGTCTGCGCGGGCAGGGCCCAGCGCAGCTGCGCCTCCTGGCGCAGGGTCTGGGCACTCAGGCCACCACCGGCGGCACCGGGGGCGGCGACCTGGCGCGTGGCATCCCGCAGCGCGGCGGCGAAATCGAAATCGCGCGCTTCGTAGCCAGGCGTGTCGGCATTGGCAATGTTGCTGGCCAGCAGCCGCTGTCGCTCAGAGCGCAGCGCAAGTGCCTGCGTCTGGAAGTGCAGCGCATCGGTCAATCGCTGAATCATCGTACCGATCCCAACGGTGTCCGCCCGGATGGGGCAGGTCTGGCGCCGATTCTCGGCAGCACGGCTTGCGCCCTAGACCTCGAACAGGCCGGTGCTTGGCGCTCAAATCGATTCTTGAAAAGCCAGCCAGATCGATAGATTACGAACCTGTGGAAAAAGTCCCGTTTGCCCCCTCAAGACCCTTGCTGGTGCTGGCCATGGGCCTGCTGGCAGCACTGGGCTCGGCGCAGGCCAACGGGCGAGCAGTCATGGCGGCCGATGCTGGCCTGGATTGGCCGGGGTGGTCACAACGTGCGCAGGCGCTGGCCCATCAGGCGGCTGCACAGGCGGCGCAGCAGATCTGGCCGCCCGCTGGCGGGCGCGACACCGCGGCGGCGCAGGCTCCCCGTATCGAGGCCCAGGCGGGCCAGCCCGACCCTCGGCTGCAACTCGCCCCCTGTGCCGAGGTGGATGTCTACCTGCCCGCCGGACACCGGCCCT
>JAJTDE010000188.1 GCA_021298085.1 Rubrivivax sp. | reverse complement strand
CCGGCATGTTGGCGCCCACTTTCGCCACCGGTACCGTTTCGGCTTTGAAGCTGCCCATGGCCTTCAACGCAGGGTTGTCCACCCGAACCGACGGCACCACGGGCGACTCGTTGTTGCCGTCGGCCAGCATGCGCTGGGCCTCGTCGCTGACCAGGTATTCCAGGAAGCGGACCGCAGCCGCACGGTTCTTGGCGTTGCGCGCCACGGCGCCACCGGAAATGTTCACATGGGTGCCGGCACCCGCCTGGTCAGGGAAGACAACGCCCACCCGCTCCACCACGGCCCGGTCTTCCGGTTTGCTGGACGCCAGCAGGCGCGCAAAGTAGTAGCTGTTGCTCACGGCCACACCGCACTCTCCCGAGGCCACGGCGCGGATCTGGTCGGTGTCGCCTCCCTTGGGCGCGCGGGCCATGTTGTCCACCATGCCCTTGAGCCAAGCCTCCGTCGCGGGCGCGCCCTGGCGTTCCAGCATGCTGCCAAAGAGGCTCAGGTTGTACGGGTGGGCACCACTGCGGATGCACAGCTGGCCCTTCAGGGCCGGCATACCCAGCTTGGCGTAAGTGTCCACGTCCGATGCCTTCAGGCGCGACTTGTCATAGACGACCAGCCGGGCACGGGTGCTCAGGCCAAACCAGCTGCTGCCCTGGGGGGTGGCCTCGGCGCGCAGGCCGGCCGGCACACGTTGCTCCAGGGTCGCGCTGCGGATGGGCTGGAACAGACCGTCGGCTTCAGCGCGCCACAGGCGTGCGGCGTCCACCAGCAGGATGACATCGGCCGGGCTGGCCGCGCCTTCGGCCTTCAAGCGCGCCAGGATGCCGGCGTCGTCGGCCTCCACGCGGTTGATCTTGATGCCCGTGGCCTTGGTGAAGTTGCTGTAGAGCGCTTCATCGGTCTGGTAGTGGCGGGCGGAGTACAGGTTCAGCACCTGGTCCTGGGCCTGGGCCTGGGCCAGCAACGGCAGGCCCAAAGACAGGCTGGCCGCAAAGGCCAACAGGCAACGGCGAAGGGGTCTCACATCAAGCTCCAGAGTGATTCAACAGGATTGGCAGCACTCTATCACGGATGCGAATCATTCTCATTTAAGTGTCTGAGCAAGGCCCTGGCGCTGTACCCGCTGCGCAGGCCAGCGCGTCAGAGGCCCCGTCAGAGGCTGTGTGAGACCGGCACGGGCGCCGGCACCTCAAACCCATAACGAACCGCCGTCAGCTCCGCCAGGATGCTCACGGCAATCTCCGGGGGAGTGCGTGCACCATTTTTCAACCCCACCGGGCCATGCAGGCGGGCCAGCTGCTCGGCGGTCATGCCGAAGTGTTCGGCCAGGCGCGCCTTGCGCTTGCTCTGGTTGAGGCGGGAACCGATCGCGCCGACATAAAACGCGTCGCTGATCAGGGCTTCCATCAGCGCGAGATCGTCCAGCTTCGGGTCGTGCGTGAGGGCGATCACCGCGCTGTGGCCGTCGGGTTTCCAGGCCTGCACAACATCGTCCGGCATGCCCCGCAGCAGCTGCACGCCGGGCAAGCTGAAGCCGTCGGCGTACTCCTCCCGCGGGTCGCAGACGGTGACGGCATAGCCCAGGGCCACGGCCATTTCCGCCACATAACGCGCCAGTTGACCGGCGCCGATCAGCATCAGGCGCCACTGCGGGCCATGGTGGGTGGTGAGGGTCGACTCCGTCAGCAACAGCGCATCGGAGCTGTCGCCCGGCTGCAACTGAACCTTGCCGGTGGCCAGCGTGAGTGTGCGCTGCACACGCTCGCCGCGCTCCAGCCGTTCCAGCAGCAGGGGCAGATGGGTATGGGGCAGCACGGGCTCCAGCACCAGCTCGATCAAGCCGCCACACGGCAGGCCAAATCGCCCGGCCGTCTCGGCATCAATGCCATAACGGATGACCTGAGGCTTGCCGGCGTCCAGCACACCCGCCCGTGCCTTGTCGACAAGGTCGTCCTCGATGCACCCACCCGAGACACTGCCAGCCACCAGGCCATCGTCGCGGATGGCCACGCAGGAACCCGGCGGCCGCGGCGCGGAACCCCAGGTGCGAACGATGGTTCCCAGCACGGCCCGGTGCCCGCTGTCGACCCACTGCTGCACCTGCCGCAGGAGGCTCAGATCGATGTTGTCCATGCCAGCAGACTACCTCAGCGTGGAGGCCGCGGCAGACCTGGGGCAACCCTTATGCACGGTCACGCCTATCGCCTCAGCGTGTGACAACGACCCGCCCGCGCGCGGCTATGCATGCAATGTCATAGGGGAATGCCTGCCGATGTGGGAGGCCAGCGCCCTGCCTAGCATGCGGGTATCCGATGAGGGCCCCGCAGGGCCCCAATACCCCGCCTGAAAACGCTGGTGCCGACAAGGCAAGGAGATCCCACCGATGACCACCCTGACGCTGACGGTGAACGGCAAATCCGTCACCCAAGCCTGCGAGCCACAGACCCTGCTCGTCGAGTTCATCCGAGACACGTTGCGCCTGACGGGCACCCACGTCGGCTGCGACACGTCGCAGTGCGGCGCCTGCACCGTGCACCTGGACGGTAGGGCCGTCAAGAGCTGCAACATGCTGGCTGTCCAGGCTGCCGGCAAACAACTCACCACCATTGAAGGTCTGACGCCAGGCGATGGCAGTCTCCACCCCATGCAGGAAGCCTTCAGGGCCTGTCACGGCTTGCAGTGCGGCTTCTGCACCCCGGGCATGGTGATGAGCGCCGTGGACCTGGTGAAACACCACGGCTGCCACAGCGACGAACAGGTGCGCGAAGCCCTGGAAGGGAATATCTGCCGCTGCACGGGTTACCAGAACATCGTGCGCGCCGTCCGGCAGGGCGCCGAGGCCATGAAGGCCTGACACCCCACCACAGGAGCACCCCATGAACGCACATGAATCCTTCATCGGCAAACCCGTGGTACGCCGCGAGGACGCCCGCTTCCTCACCGGCAAGGGCCAGTACACCGACGACATCACGCTGCCCGGCCAGGCCTACGGTGTGTTTGTGCGCAGCCCGTACGCGCACGCACGCATCCGCAGCCTGGACACCTCAGCCGCCGCCGCCGCACCCGGCGTGGTGGGCATCCTGACGGGAGACCACTTCAAGGCGGTTGGTGGCCTGCCCTGCGGCTGGCTGATCAACAACCTCGATGGCACCCCCATGAAGGAACCGCGTCACCCGGTGCTGGCCGACGGCAAGGTGCGCTACGTGGGCGACCGGGTCGTGCTGGTGGTGGCCGACACCCTGCAGCAGGCCAAGGACGCCGCCGCGCTCGTCGAGGTCGACTACGACGAACTCAGGCCTGTGGTGGACACGGGCAGTGCCAAGGGTGCTTCGGCACCCGGCCAGAGCGTCCATGACGAAGCGCCCAACAACGTCTGCTACCACTGGGGCATTGGCGACCAGGCTGGCACCGACGAGGCGTTCAAGACGGCCGCCCACGTGACCACCCTGCACTTCCGCAACAACCGCCTGGTGCCCAACGCGATGGAACCGCGGGCGGCCAATGCGTCTTACGACGTCAACGCCGACAACTACACCCTGTACGTCAGCAACCAGAACCCCCACGTCGAACGGCTGCTGATGTGCGCCTTCGTGCTGGGCATCCCTGAACACAAGATGCGCGTGGTGGCACCCGATGTCGGCGGCGGCTTCGGCAGCAAGATCTACCTCTACGGCGAAGAGACCGCCCTGGTGCTGGCCAGCAAGCTGCTCAGGCGTCCCATCAAGTGGACGTGTGAGCGCAGTGAGGCCTTCTTGTCCGACGCCCACGGCCGCGACCACGTCAGCACGGCCAAGCTGGCGCTGGACGCCAACGGGAAGTTTCTGGCGTTGCGGGCCGACACCACCGCCAACATGGGCGCCTACCTGTCGACCTTCTCCACCTGTATCCCCACCATCCTGCACGCCACACTGCTGGCGGGGCAGTACGCCACCCCCAAGATCTGGTGCGAGGTCACCGCGGTCTTCACCAACACGGCCCCGGTGGACGCCTACCGCGGGGCCGGGCGCCCCGAAGCCACCTACCTGCTGGAGCGCATCGTCGAGACGGCCGCGCACGAGATGGGGCTGGACCCGGCGGAAATCCGCCGCCGCAACTTCATCACCAGCTTCCCCTACGCCACCCCCGTCGGGCTGACCTACGACACGGGCGACTACAACGCCACGATGTCCCGCGCCATCGAACTGGCCGACGTCGCCGGTTTTGCCGCGCGCAAGGCCGCCTCCGCAGCCAAGGGCCTCAAGCGTGGCCTGGGCTACAGCGCCTACATCGAGGCCTGCGGCATTGCCCCGAGCAGCGTGGCCGGCGCCCTGGGCGCCCGCGCCGGCCTGTTCGAAGCCGGCGAGGTGCGGGTGCACCCCACCGGCAAGGTCACCATCTTCACCGGCAGCCACAGCCACGGCCAGGGCCACGAAACCACCTTTGCGCAGGTCGTGGCCGACCGCCTCGGCATCCCCATGGACGATGTCAGCATCGAACACGGCGACACCGGCAAGGTGCTGTTTGGCATGGGCACCTATGGCAGCCGCTCGCTGTCGGTGGGTGGCACGGCCATCGTCAAGGCGGTGGACAAGGTTATCGCCAAGGGCCGCAAGATCGCCGCCCACCTGCTGGAAGCGGCCGACACCGACATCGTCTTTGAAGGCGGCGTCTTCAAGGTGGCGGGCACCGACAAGTCCATCCCCTTTGCGTCGGTGGCACTGACGGCCTATGTGCCGCACAACTTCCCGCACGACAAGCTGGAGCCCGGCCTGAACGAAAACGCGTTCTACGACCCGAGCAACTTCACCTACCCCGCCGGCACCTACATCTGCGAAGTCGAGATCGACCCCGCCACCGGCCATACCCGGGTCGACCGCTTCACGGCGGTGGACGACTTCGGCAATGTGGTGAACCCGATGATCGTGGAAGGCCAGGTCCATGGCGGGCTCGCGCAGGGCATCGGGCAGGCGCTGCTGGAACATGGTGTCTACGACACCGACAGCGGCCAGTTGCTCAGCGGCAGCTACATGGACTACGCGATGCCACGGGCCGACGACCTGCCCAACTTTGTCGTGGAGACCGCGAAGGGCACCCCCTGCACCCACAACCCACTGGGCGTGAAGGGCTGCGGTGAAGCCGGCGCCATCGGCTCGCCGCCCGCCGTCATCAACGCCATCTGCCACGCGCTGGGTGTCAAGGACGTGCCGATGCCAGCCACGCCTTACACCGTGTGGCAAGCCGCCCAGTCGGCACCGGCCGCCCACTGAACCGCCACGCTGCACCGCAAGGAACTTTCCTCATGCAAGCCTTTGCCTACCAATCCCCCCAGAGCCTGGCCGACGCGGCCCGGCTGGCCGGCGCCGCTGGCGCCAAGCTGCTGGCCGGCGGCCAGAGTTTTCTGCCGTCGATGAAGCTGGGGCTGGCTGCCCCGGACGCGCTGGTTGACCTGGCCGCCGTGCCCGGGCTGCGCGACATCACGGTGGCCGACGGCCGCGTCACCATCGGTGCGATGGTCACCCATGCCACCGTGGCCGCCAGTGCCGATGTTCAGCGCGCCATCCCCGCCCTGGCCGACCTGGCCAGCCGCATCGGGGACCGCCAGGTGCGCAACCGCGGCACCATCGGCGGCAGCCTGGCCAACAACGACCCGGCCGCCTGCTACCCAGCGGCGGTGCTGGGCCTGGGCGCGACCGTCCACACCAACCAGCGCAGCATCGCGGCCGACGACTTCTTCAAGGGCCTCTACGAGACGGCCCTGGCGGAAGGCGAGGTCATCAGCGCCGTCAGTTTTCCCGTGCCGCAGGCCGCGGGCTGGCAGAAGTTCAAGCAGCCCGCCTCCCGCTTCTCGCTGGTGGGCGTGTTTGTCAGCAAGGGGCCGGCCGGCGTGCGGGTGGCCGTCACAGGCGCGGCGGCCTGCGTGTTCCGCGCGAAAGCGCTGGAAGACCGCCTCAGTGCCCAGTGGTCGGCCAACGCGCTGGCGGGGGCCAGCGTCTCGGCCGCTGGCCTGAACACCGACCTGCACGGCTCGGCGGCCTACCGCGCGGCGCTGATCCCGGTGCTCGCGGCCCGCGCCGTGGGCTGACGGGCTGCCGGCCTCCATGGTTGCCCTGCCCGCCAGCATCGAGGACACGCAACAGCTGCTGTCGCGGGCCGACTACCTGGCCGACACCGACCTCGCCACCGTGGTGTACCTGGGCCTGCGCCTGCAGCGCCCGGTATTCCTGGAAGGCGAGCCCGGCACCGGCAAGACCGAGATCGCCCGCACGCTGGCCAAGGTGCTGGAACGCCCGCTGATCCGGCTGCAATGCCACGAGGGCCTGGACCTGGCCGGCGCAGCCTACGAGTGGAACTACGCGCGCCAGATGATCGAGATCCGCCTGTCCGAAGGCGAGGGCCTGTCACGCGAGGCGCTGTCGCGCGAGCTCTTCAGCGAGCGTTTCCTGATCCGGCGTGCCCTGCTGCAGTCCATCGACCCGGCGCAGCCCGTGCCCCCGGTGCTGCTGATCGACGAGATCGACCGCGCCGATGCGCCATTCGAGGCCTTTCTGCTGGAGTTGCTGGCCGACTACGCGATGACCATCCCGGAGATCGGCACCGTCAGGGCGGCCTCACCGCCCATCGTCGTGCTCACCAGCAACCGCACCCGGGAAGTGCACGACGCGGTCAAGCGCCGATGCCTCTACCACTGGGTGGGTTTTCCCAGCGCCCGGCGCGAGGCAGAGATCGTCCAGCGCCGTCTGCCGGGCATTGACCAGCAACTCTCCCGGGCGATCGTGGCCTTTGTGCAGGGCCTGCGGCAGCTCGACCTGTACAAGCTGCCGGGCATCGCCGAGACGATCGAATGGTCGCGCGCGCTGCTTGAGCTGGACAGCATCGAGCTCGACCCTGCCGTGGTTCAGCACACCCTCGGCGTGCTGCTGAAGTACCAGGACGACATCGCCGCCGTTCAGGGCAGTGAAGCCATGCGCCTGATCGACGAGGCACGTCGCATCGCCGCAGGCGGCCCCGGCGGGGCCTGAAGGCAAACCGCCGTGCTGCCCCCGCCCACCACGGCCGCGCGCTTGGCCGACAACGTCCTGCATTTCGGCCGGGTGTTGCGCAGCGCCGGGCTGCCGGTGGGTACCGACCGCATCCTGCTCGCCCAGCAGGCGCTGCTGCTGGACGGTCTGCACACCCGGCTGCAATTCCGGGCCGTCCTGAAGGCCTGCCTGCTGGACAAGGTGGAGCACCAGCCACTCTTTGACCAGGCCTTTGCGCTGTTCTGGCGAGACCCTGACCTGCTCGGCCGGATGCGTGCGCTGCTGTTGCCCAAAGTGCAGATGCAGCCCGGCACACTGCCCGCCCCGAAGGAAAACCGACGCCTGGCGGACGCCCTGTTCCCTCACCAGCCGCCGCCGCC
>JAJTDE010000187.1 GCA_021298085.1 Rubrivivax sp. | reverse complement strand
CCCTCTTTGCCCAGCAACTGGCCGTGATGCAGCAGCAACTGCAGATGCTGCAGGCTGGCGCGCAGGGTGCTGGGGCGGCCAGTGCGCCCGTGGTGGCTGCGGCTGCGGTGGGGGTCCCCCAGATCCTGCAGCCAACACAGCCTGTGGATGCGTCACTGGCGGCGCCGGCGCCGCCCTCAGCTGGCTTCGGCCCTTACCGACCGCCCAGCACACAGCGTTCCCCAGCGGCAGGGCTCGGGCCTGGCTCGGCGGCTTCCCTGCAGGCCTTTGTCGCGCGCTACACCGCGCACACGGCGCAGTCCAAGCGCATGACCCAGGCCTCCCGCGCCGTGCTGGCTGACCCACGCTCTGTCTCGGGGTACCGACAGTGGTCCAAGGAACTGGTGTACCCCCTGGTGACCACGCGTTCCCAAGGCTCGCGCCTGTGGGATGTGGATGGGCACGAGCTGATCGACATCACCAACGGCTTCGGCATGGTGATGTTTGGCCACAACCCGCCCTTTGTGAAGGCGGCCGTGCAGGCTCAGCTGGAGTTGGGGTACGAAATCGGCCCTCAGTCCCCCCTGGCGGGCACCGTGGCCGCCGATATCGCGGCCATGGTGGGCCTGGACAGGGTGGCCTTCTGCAGCACGGGCTCAGAAGCGGTCATGGCGGCCATGCGCCTGGCCCGTACGGTGACGGGCCGTGACACCGTGGTGATGTTTGCGGGGGCCTACCACGGCGTGTTCGATGAAGTGCTGGTCCGTCCCGGTCCGCGGGCCGACGGTGCAGCCCAGCCCATCGCCCCCGGGATCCCGGCCAGCATGGCGCAGCATGTGAAGGTGCTGGAGTACGGCAGCCCTCAGGCATTGCAGGCGATACGGCGCATGGGCCATGAACTGGCGGCCGTGCTGGTGGAGCCTGTGCAGAGCCGTCGCCCGGAATTGCAACCCCGTGAGTTCCTGCAAGAGTTGCGAGCCATCACCGAGGCCTGTGGCGCAGCGTTGGTCTTCGACGAGGTCGTGACCGGTTTCCGCGTGCACCCGGGTGGCGCCCAGGCGCTGTTCGGCGTGCGTGCCGACATGGCCACCTACGGCAAGGTGCTGGGTGGCGGCCTGCCGATCGGCGTGGTCGCGGGTTCCGCGCGCTTCATGGACGCGCTGGACGGTGGTGACTGGCGTTTCGGCGATGACTCAGCGCCCGAGGTCGGCGTGACATTCTTTGCGGGGACGTTTGTGCGGCATCCGCTGGCACTGGCCGCCGCGCAGGCTGTCCTGACCCACCTCAAGGCCGAAGGACCGCAGTTGCAGCGGTCGCTGAACCAGCGCACCACGCGGCTCGCCCAGGAACTGCGCGAGACCGCTCAGACGCTGGGTGTTCCGTTGCAGGTGCCGCACTTTGCGTCGTGGTTCTGCCTGCGCTGGCCGGCCGATCTGCCACAGGCCGCCTTGTTCTTCGCAGCGCTTCGCCTGCACGGGCTGCACGCGTGGGAAGGCCGGCCGTGTTTCCTGACCACTGCCCACACCGACGACGACCTGCAACGCATCGTGCAGGTGGTCAGGACGGCGCTCATCGAGCTGCAGCAGGCGGGTTTGTTGCCAGCGCCTCCTCATGAGGCTTCGGCGGTGACGCCAGCCAGCCGATCTCCCGAGGCGTCAGCCGTTGCAGAACCGCCTGTGCCTGGGGCACGTCGCGGTCGTGACCGCGAGGGCCGCGAGGCCTGGTTTGTGCCTGACCCCGAACGCCCGGGCAAGTTTCTGCAGGTCATGACGGGTGCCGCAAAGGGCCAGCCATGGGCTCGGGGCGACGCGCCCAGCCGCGATTCCTCGGCGTCGTCCACGGACCCACGCCCGACCGACCTCTGAACCGTGACGCCCATGAACCGCGAACATCTGCTACCGGTCGACTTCGATCCCTTTGCCGACCCTTCCGAACATCCTGACGGCCCGCACACGGGACCGGCTGCCCTGACCCAGGCGAGCGACGCGCCAAACCCGTCGCACAGCTTGCCCCTGACCAGCATGCAGCGCGAGCTGTACGCGGCGGTTCAGATGGGGCCGCAGGCCCATGCGGCGTTCAACCTGGTCTACGTGTTGGAGCTGTCAGGCCCCTTGGACGCTGCCGGCCTGGCGCGGGCGCTGGCGCTCACGGTGTCACGTCACCGCGCGCTCACCGCCCGCATGCTGCCCAACGGTCTGGGTCAGGTGCTGGATGTTGCCGCGCCCGTGGAACTGCCATTGCTTGACGTGGAGGACCTGCCGCCCGAAGCACAAGCATCCGCCCTCAGCGAGCTGCTTCAGCAGCAGACCGAGGAGACCTTTGACCTGGAGGCGGCGCCGTTGTGGCGCGCTCAGCTCGTGCGCCGCAGCGCGCACGATCACGCCCTGGTCTTCACGGTGCACCACCTGGTGTTTGACGGGTGGTCGTCGTCGGTGTTCTTTGCCGACTGGGCCCAAGCCTACCGGGCAGACAGCTTCGGCGTGGTCGCGCAGTGGTCGCCGGCGGTGGACTACGAGCAGTTTGTGCGGCAGCAGACATCATCCGCTCAGCAGGCCGTGGAGCAGGTGTCCATGGACTACTGGCTGGAACAGCACGCCGTGCCGGCGCCGCCACTGGCGCTGCCGCTGGACCGGCCTCGCCCGGCCTTCAAGACCTTTGCCTGTGGCCACGCGGTGCACCGCCTGCCCGACGAACTGACCAGCGCGGTGCGTCAGCAGGGCGCTCGCCACGGCTGCACGGTGTTTGTCACCTTGCTGGGCATGGTGCAAGGCCTGGTTGCTCGGCTGAGCGGCGCCAGCGACGTGGTGATCGGTGTGCCGATGGCCGTTCAGATGACGCTGGATGACGCTCATCTGGTGGCCGATGGCGCGCAGACGCTGGCGCTGCGCGGGACCGTGTCGCTGGACATGGCGGTGTCGGAGCATCTGCGCCTGACCCGGGCCCAGGTCTTTGCGGCCCAGGCTCACCTGCATGCCGGGTTTGGCCTGCTGGTGCGACGCCTCAACCTGCCGCGCGATGCGTCACGCACGCCGCTGGTGGACCTGGTCTTCAACATGGATCGCGGCGGCCCACCGCCTGACTTCGGCAACGCCAGACTGGTGCGTCTGCAGACACCAAAGCGGTTCTCGAATGCCGAGCTGAGTGTCAACGTGCTCGACGATGGGCGCTCTCTGACGGTGGAGGTGCACTACCTGGAGGCGTTGTACGACGCGCAGACCTTGACTCGCTGGCTGGTGCTCCTGGAGACTGCGCTTGAGCGTTGGGTGCGGGCCCCGGAGATCAGCCTTGCGCAGGCCTTTGCACCGACCGATCACGAACGTGCGGTGTTGCAAGCGCTCAACGCGACATCCGTAACCTTCGGGCCTCCTGGTGGGCCCTGGCGGCTGGAAGAGTGGTTCGCGCACCAGGCCGCGTGCATGCCAGATGCGGTGGCCGTCTGGTTTGACGGCCAGGGCCACACCTATGGCCAGTTGGACCAGCAGGCCAACGGCATTGCGCGGGCCCTGATCGAGGCCGGTGTGCAGCCCGGAGACCGGGTGGCCGTGGCCTGTGGCCGAGGCCCCCAGACCTTGCCGGCCTTGTTGGGCGTGATGCGCAGCGGCGCCGCGTATGTGCCCCTGGACCTGGAGTACCCGCCCTCGCGGCTGGACCTGATGTTGGTCGACGCCGGTGTGCGGCTGGCCCTGTGCGATGACCAACCGCCGCTTGTGCTGTCGGCCGCGTCTGACGTTCGCTGGTTGGCACTGACCGCGTGTACCGCCAGGGCCGATGCGCCTGCACTGCCACTGTCCAGCAACGACCCGGCCTACCTGATCTTCACCTCCGGATCAACCGGTCGCCCCAAGGGCGTGGTGATCACCCACGCCGCGGTGATGAACTACCTCTGGCATGTCGCGCACACCCCCGGCATCGCCGCCGACGACAGGATCGCCGCCGTCACGTCACTGTCGTTTGACATGTCGGTCACTGAGCTCTTCCTGCCCATGGTGACAGGTGCCAGCCTGGTCATGCTGCTGCGTGACGACGTGCTGGACGGCCGAAGGCTTGCCCACCGGATCATCGAATCTGGCGTGACGATCCTGCAGGCTGCGCCGTCGATCTGGCGCCTCCTGCTGCAGGCCGGCTGGCCGGCGGCCATGGCCGACCAGCCCTTGCGGCTGCGTGCCTGGACGGGTGGTGAAGCCCTGAGCCCGGCTTTGGCCGACAGCCTCGCGGCGGCATGCGCCGAACTGTGGAACTTCTACGGGCCGACGGAGACCACAGTCTTTTCGACCATCGGCCGTATTCTTCCGGCCAGCGGTGCCATTCACGTGGGCACCCCGATCGCCAACACCCAGGTGCATGTGCTGGATCAGCGGATGCAGCCACTTCCGCTGGGCGCCATCGGAGAGATCTGCATCGGCGGCGCAGGTCTCGCCGTGGGGTATTGGGGCCAGCCCGAACTGACAGCCCAGCGTTTTGTGCCCGACCCCCGTGCGCCAGGGCAGCGGCTGTACCGCACCGGCGACCAGGGACGCTGGCGGGCTGACGGCGTGCTGGAGTGCCTGGGCCGCAGTGACCATCAGGTCAAGCTTCGAGGCCACCGGGTCGAGCTGGGTGAGGTCGAGGCGGCGCTCGCCGCGTGCGGGGTGACCGAGAGCGTGGCGTGGGTGTACCAGGTGCCCGGTTCAGAACCTGTCTTGGCCGTGTGTGTTGCGTTGGCTGGAGCCACGCAGGAACGCCTGAAGCATCTCCGCGAGCAGCTGCGCGGTCGGCTGCCCGGCATCATGGTGCCCACGCACTGGGCTGCCGTACCCTCGCTGCCGCTGCTGCCCAACGGCAAGGTGAACCGCCACGCGCTGCCGACCCCTGCATCATTGCTGCACGACGAGGCCGATGCCGCCGCGTTGACGCCCACGCAAGCCAGTGTGGCCCGCATCTGGGCCCGCGCCCTGGGACTGGACGAGGGCATCCGTCTTCGTGCGGCCGACAACTTCTTCGACCTGGGAGGGCACTCCCTGTTGGCGACCCAGGTGTCCGCCGAGATGGAGTCGGCCCTGGGTTGGCGAGTGGGTGTGCCGCGCCTGGTGATGGAGAGCCTGGCGCAGTTGGCCCACGGGGGTGACCCATTGGCCGCCACGTCGGCCTCGGGCTCGTCGCCCAGCACCTTGAGAGGCTGGCTCAATCGCTGGGGTGTGGGTCAGCGCGGCCAGCCGCGGTGAACGGCGCCGATGCCGTGGTGGTGTGATGGGCCTGCTGCTGGCGCCACTGCCCACGCCAGACTGCCGTCTGGCTATCTGGCAGATCGCACTTGACCAGCCACTGAGCGCGTCCATCGCGGATTGGCTGAGCCCGTCCGAGCGAACACGCGCACAGGCCTTCCTGCGCCCGCAGGATACCCATCGGTTCAAGGTCGGGCGGTGTGCGCTGCGCCAGCAGCTGGCTGCGGTCGGCGGCTGTGCGCCGGGCGAGCTGGCCTTGAGCAAGGGACGCCACGGAAAGCCTGAGTGGCCTGGCAGTGGCTGGCACTTCAACCTCGCCCACAGCCAGGGCCTGATGCTGCTGGCGCTGAGCCGTCAGGGCCCGGTGGGCATCGACGTGGAGCAGTTCACCGTGCCTCCCGCCGATCTGTCAGGGCTTGCGCAGCAGGTGATGACGCCGCTTGAGCATGTCGGCTGGTCTGGCGTGGCCGAGGAACGTCGGTATGCAGCTTTCCTGCGCGCCTGGACACGCAAGGAAGCCTGTCTGAAGGCCTGGGGGCTGGGCCTGCATCTGGAGCCTAGCCAGTTGCAGGTCGGCTTTTCCGTGGACTCTGCATCACAGCCGGTCATCGTGCAGCCTCCTGGCGGCGTCGCCGGGCCCGTCTTGCTCAGGTACGACCTGGCCTTGGCCGACAATGCAGATGCACAGGCGGCCGTGGCGTTGGGATTGGCTGCCTGACTGCTTGGCCCAAGACCACCATACCCTCACGATGCAGGCCTTCTTCTTCGGCGCCGCAGGGCGCCGTCTGTTTGCCGCGTTCCATGAGGCAGAGCCTGCCTCTGGGTCGTCGGCGGCCGATCAGCTTCCTGCCGTTCTTCTGTGTGCCCCCCTGGGCCAGGAGGCGATACGCTCCCACCGCTTATTGCGGGTCTTGGGCGATACCTTGGCCAGGCGTGGAGTGCCTGTCCTGCGGTTTGACGCCTTTGGCACGGGCGACGCTGAAGGCGTTGATGAAGACCTCGACCTGCCGGGCTGGGTGGCCGACTGCATGGCCGCGGCGACCGAGCTGGCCAGGCTCGCACCAGGCCGGCCACAGGCCTGGCTGGGCTTGCGCCTGGGTGCCACTGTGGCCTGCAGGGCGGCCGGCCGGTGGACGCAGCCCGCTGCGGCGGGCCTGCCACGGCCGCCTCTGCAGCGGTTGGTGCTGTGCGAGCCCGTGCTGCACGGCCCCGGTTACCTGGATGAGTTGGCCTACGCCACGGTCAATGCGCTTGAAAGCAGTTTCAGCATCCGCCAGGCGTGGTGGCGCCAATCACTGCTCGATGCCCCCGAGCAGCTGCAGCAGGAGGGCTTGGGCTTTGCATTGGGAGAGCGCTTCTTTCGGCAGCTGCAGGCCCTGAGGGAGCAGCATGTGCTCGTGCCGGCATCGGTGGAGCTCCAGGTGGTGGTGCCCGCGCAGTTGCCCGACGCACCTGGCCCCAGCGCATCTGGCCGCGAGTCGCAGGCGGGGGCCGTCGACGCCTGGTTCCAGGGGTTGGCCACGGTGCCAGGCTCCGGGCTGCACGCGGTGCCCTACCACTTTGACTGGACGGCCGAGGAAGCCCTGAACACGGCGATCGTTCCGGCGGCGCTGCTGGCGGCCATGGGCGGGCTTTGTCTGGGCCATGCGCTTGGCCAAGCGGGATTGGCTCGGAGTGCCCATGTCCGGACCTGAGGCGCCGTCCGCGCAGGCGGCCTTGTCGGAACGCGTTTTCCAGTGGGGCCCTGGCGGCCACCTGGTGGCGGTCTGGACGCCGCCGTCGGGCCCTGCGCAGGAGACCATCCTCGTGATGCTGAACGCCGGTGTGATCCACCGTGTCGGAGCGCACCGCCTGCATGTCAAGCTGGCGCGGTCCTTGGCAGCCATGGGCTATGGCAGCGTGCGCTTTGATTTCAGCGGGCTGGGTGACAGTACCCTGCCGCCCGACGCGCAGGATTTCCGAAGCCAGGCGCAGCGGGATGTCCACACTGTTCTCGAGGCGCTGGTGCAGCAGACACAGGTGGAACGGTTTGCCCTGCTGGGGATCTGTTCAGGCGCGGCGTATGCCCAGGCGGCGGCCCTGGCCGATCCGCGCGTCAAGGGGGTCTTCCTGGTCGACGGATTCATCTATCCCTGGTCGACGGATTCATCTATCCCAGCTGGCGTGGACGCGCCAGTTTTGCGTGGCGCATGGTCGGCGTCTATGGATGGGGTGTGTTCGCACAGAAGCTGCTTCGCCAGGCCGTCAGGAAGATGCGGCCTGCTCAACGTCACACGGGCGAGGCCTTAGCAGCCGCCGAAAACAACTCACCGACGCGCAGTGCCACCAATTTCTCGGCCGACATGCAGCAGCTGGCCGACCGCGGCGTGGCCGTCTCCCTGATGTTCACCGGAAGTGTTCTGGAGTCCTTCGGCCATGCACGGCAACTGCACGATGTGTTTCCGGGTCAGCCGTGGCTGAAGCACGTACGCTGCCTCTTTGAACCGTCGGTCGACCACACCCTGACGCTGCGCGATTCGCAGGAACTTCTGCTCAGCCGGGTGGTCGAGTGGCTGAGCGAGGTGTCGGCTGCC
>JAJTDE010000043.1 GCA_021298085.1 Rubrivivax sp. | reverse complement strand
CCTTCCGAGGACAGCTTCAATTCCGGCCGCTGGACATCACACAGCCCCTTCTGCGCAATGGCGCAGCGGGTGTGGAAGTGGCAACCGCTGGGTGGCTTGATGGGGCTGGGCACATCACCGTGCAGCATGATCCGCTTGCGCTTGACGGTCGGGTCCGGGATGGGCACAGCCGACAGCAAGGCTTCGGTGTAGGGGTGCAGCGGGTTGGTGTAGAGCTTGTTGGCCGGCGCGATCTCGACGATGCGCCCGAGGTACATCACCGCGACCCGGTCACTGATGTGCTCCACCACCGACAGGTCGTGTGCAATGAAGATGTACGTCAGCCCGAACTGTTCCTGCAGGTCTTCCAGCAGGTTGATCACCTGCGCCTGGATGGAGACGTCGAGCGCCGAGACCGCTTCGTCGCAGACGATCATCTTCGGCTGCACAGCCAGCGCACGCGCGATGCCGATGCGCTGCCGCTGACCGCCGGAGAACTCATGCGGGTAGCGCCGCATGTGGTCCTTGCTGAGGCCAACCGTCTCCAACAGTTGCGCGACACGGTCTTCGATCTCGCGGCTGTTCTGGGCCAGCTGGTGAATGACCAGCCCTTCACCGACGATGGCGCCCACCGTCATGCGCGGGTTGAGGCTGGCATATGGGTCCTGGAAGATGATCTGCATGTCGCGCGCGAGCGCACGCAGGGCTTGCTTGTCGAGAGCCGTGACGTTCTGGCCTTCAAACCAGACTTCACCCGACGTGGGCTCGATCAGCCGCAGGATGCAACGGCCGGTGGTGCTCTTCAGGTCAAAGCTGACGCCATCCACCGCATGCACCTTGTCCACCACACGCTGCAGGATGCCGCTGCGGATGGGGAACTGCTTGACCAGGTTCCTGACGCTGAGCAAGGGCTGCGTGGACGACGGGGTTGCCACGGGTGCGTTCATGCGGCGGCTCCCATCGGGGTACTGTGCAGCACACAGGCCACCTTGTGGCCCGGCGCGACCTCCAGCAGTGGCGGCGTGGCGGTCAGGCAGCCTGGTGTCACGTGTTTGCAGCGGCCGGCAAAGCGGCAGCCTTCGCTGGGCTCGATCAGCTTGGGCACCGTGCCGGGAATGGCTTCCAGCCGAACCTTCTGCACGGCCGCGAGGTCGATGCGGGGAATCGAGCGGATCAGGCCCTGTGTGTACGGATGGCGCGGGTCACCAAACAGCGCTTCCACCGGGGCCTCTTCGACCACCTTGCCGGCGTACATCACCACGACCTTCTGGGCCACTTCGGCCACCACACCCATGGCGTGGGTGATCAGCATCACCGCGGTGCCCGTGCGGTCCTTCAGCTCCTGCATGAGGTCGAGGATCTGTGCCTGGATGGTGACGTCCAGCGCCGTCGTGGGTTCGTCGGCGATCAGCAGCTTGGGGCTGCAGGCCAGTGCGATGGCAATCATCACGCGTTGACGCATGCCGCCTGAGAACTGGTGCGGGTAGTCGTTGACACGCCGCTCTGGCGTCGGAATACCCACCAGCTTGAGCATCTCCACTGCCCGGTTGTGCGCCTCGGCGCGCGATGCACCCTCGTGCAGCCGGACGCTCTCGGCGATCTGCTCGCCGACGGTGTAGACGGGGTTGAGGCTGGTCATCGGCTCCTGGAAGATCATCGCGATCTCCTTGGCGCGGATCTTCTGCATCTCTTCCGGGCCCAAGGGCACGATGTCCCTGCCCTGCCACAGGACCTGCCCAGCGACGATCTTGCCCGGCGGCATGTCGATGAGCTTCATCACCGTCTTGGCCGTCACACTCTTGCCGCAGCCGGATTCGCCGACCACGCACACCGTCTGCCCGGCCTCGATGGCGATGTCCACGCCGTCCACGGCATGCAGCCAGCCGTCGTCGGTCTTGAAGTGGGTTTTCAGCCCCTTGATCTCCAGCAGTGCCATGCAACAAGGGCCTCAGAGAACACGTCGCGGGTCCAGCGCATCGCGCAGGCCGTCGCCGATGAAATTGATCGTCAGAACCACGATGAAGATGGCCAGGCCCGGGAACAGCGCCCAGTGCGCAGCCAGTTCCATGTAGTCACGTCCGTCGTAGAGGATACGGCCCCAGGTGGGGATGTCGGGCGGGAAGCCCAGGCCCAGGAAGCTCAGCGTGCTCTCGGCAATGATGGCCGCGGCCACGTCGATGGTGGCGGCCACGATGACCGGGCCCAGGCTGTTGGGCAGGATGTGCCGCACCACCGTGCGCGGGGTGCTGGCGCCGAGCGCGCGGGCGGCTTCGACAAATTCCTTCTCGCGCAGACTGAAGAACTGCGCGCGAACCAGCCGGGCCACCGGCATCCACCGAAACCCGCCGATCACCACCACGATCAGGATGAAGATGCCCAGTTCCAGGCCAAACACCTGCTTGAGCGGCTCGCGGAACAGGAAGATCAGCAGCAGCAGCAGCGGCAGCTGCGGCAGGCTCAGGAAGAGGTCCGTCAGCCACATCAGCGCGGCGTCCACCCAGCCACGCGCCATGCCGGCGATGGCCCCGATGATGACACCCACGGTGATGGCCATCAGCATCGCCGAGAAGCCCACCGCCAGGCTGATGCGCCCGCCGTAGAGCATGCGCGCGAGGATGTCGCGGCCGAGGTCATCCGTGCCGAAGGGGTGCTTGGCGCTGGGGCCGGACAGGGAGGCGCCAAAATCCACCTCGTTGATGCCGGTCTTGTAGAACAGTGGACCCAGCAGAACGGCCAGCACGAGGAAGCTCAGCAGCCACAGGCTCCAGTAGGCCAGGCGGTGGCGCTTGAAGCGCCGCCAGGCCTCAGCCCAGGGCGACACACTGGCCACGGGCTTGCCTTGGGGGCCGGGGCCGGCGCCCTGCACCGGTGCCTCACCGGTAGCTGATGCGGGGGTCAAGCCAGCCATACAACACGTCTGCGACAAGGTTGAAGAAGATCACCAGGCAACTGAACACAAAGGTGACGGCCATGATGACCGGCGTGTCGTTGCGCAGGATGGCGTCGATCAGCAGGCTGCCGATGCCCGGAATGCGGAAGATCTGCTCCGTGACGATGGCCCCGCCAAACACCGCCGGCATCTGCAGCGCCACCAGCGTGACCACCGGGATCAGTGCATTGCGCACCACGTGCTTGGTCACCACCACCCGTTCGGGCAGGCCCTTGCTGCGCGCGGTGGTGACGTAATCCAGGCGGATGACATCGAGTACGGCAGAACGCACGTAGCGCATCATGCTGGCCGCCTGGAACAGGCCCAGCACGGTGATCGGCATGATGCTCTGCTTGAAGTGTTCCCAGAAGAACTGCCAGCCTGTGGCGGAGATGTCGCTGCGATAGACAAACGGCAGCCAGCCCAGGTAGATGCTGAACACCAGGATGAAGATCAGGCCGGTGAAGAAGGTGGGCAGCGAAAAGCCGATGAAGGCCACCGTGCTGGCGATGCGGTCGAACCAGGAGTACGGCTTGACGGCCGCCAGAATGCCGACCGGCAAGGCGACCAGGATGGCCAGCACCTGCGAGAGGCCAATGACCACGATGGTCGTGGGCAGCCGCTGGATGATGAGCTGGTCAACGTCGATGCGGCTGACAAAGCTGAAGCCCCAATCACCCCGCAGCATGCTCGTCAGCCAGTGTACGTAACGCGTCCAGACCGGGTCATCCAGGCCAAACTGCGCACGCAATGCCATGCGCACCTCAGCCGGAACGTTGGGGTTGCTGGCCAGTTCTTCGAAAGGGTCGCCCGGCGCCAGGGCCAGCACCGTGAAGAGCACCACGCTGATGCCCAGCAAGCTGGGAATGGCGATCAGCAGGCGGCGAAGGATGTAGTTGAACAAGGGCTTCGAACGTCGTTTTGGTTGTCAGGCGCGCTCAACACCGCGCCAGCAGAGGCGGGACACCTGCGTGCCCCGCCCCTGGCGCCGGGAAGCCAGGCTGCCCCCCGGTGCCAAGGCGTGGGCTCAGGCGTCGCGAGTCCAGTAACCCAGGGCCCAGGTCGTGTTGTCCCAGGCCGAGAGCACCGGGTTCAGCTTGTTCACGATGCCAAAGGGCCGTGGACGGGCGAACAAGGGGATCACGTGCAGGTCACCCACCACCAGATCGTTCATGCGGATGAACAGGGCCGCACGCTTGACAGGGTCCAGCTCGACCTGCGACTGGCGGAAGGCGTCGTCGTAGTCCTTGTTGCTCCAGCGCACCAGGTTGCGGCTGGCCCACTTGTTGGCTTTCTGGGCCATCTCGGTGGTCGTCCACTGCTCCATGAAGTACTGGGGATCGGGCTGGGTCATGGTCGTCGTGTACATCTGCACGTCGGCCCAGAACTTCTGGTAGGTATCGGGGTTGGCAAAGTCGCTGCCGAAGTAGACCGCCGCCACCACGCTCTTCAATTCGATGTCGATGCCCGCCTTGCTGCAGGCATCCTTGATGATGGCCTGGGTCTTCTGGCGCGGGCCGCTCACCGAGGTCTGGTAGACAAACTTGAGCTTGACGTTGCCCTTGGCACGGATGCCATCGGCGCCGCGGCGCCAGCCAGCGGCCTCCAGCACCTGGTTGGCCTTGTCGACGCTGAATTCGAAGCTGGTGCTGTTGCTGCGGAAGCGCGGCGGGTTGTTGAGGAAGTTGGAGCTCACCACGGCGCCGCGGCCATAGATGTTCTCGCCGATGCCCTTGCGGTCGATCAGCAGGCTCATGGCCTGGCGCACAGCGCGGTCAGAGAAGGCGGGGTGCTTGCTCTTGGCGCTGGCACGCTCGCCGTCGACTTCGTTCCACGGGTCGGTGACGTTGAGGCTCACGAACTCCACGTCGCTGCCCGCAAAGAACTGCATGCGGCCCTTGCCCTCAGCCTCCATGCGCTTGAGGATGACGTCTTCGACAGCCAGGTTCCAGGCGAGGTCGAACTCAGCCGTCTGCAGCACCGAGCGCGCGGCGCTGGTGGCGTCACCACCACCCTTGAGCTCCAACGTGTCGAAGAAGGGCTGGTTGGCGACGTGGTAATCCTTGTTGGCTTCGGCCCGCAACATGTCGCCCGGCTTGAAATCGATCACCTTGTACGGGCCGGTGCCCACCGGCTTCAGGTTGGCCGGGTTCTCTCGGGACTTGGCGCCACTGAAGGGCTCGAACACGTGCTTCGGCAGGATCGGGCCGACGGCACCCACCAGGGCTTCAGCCCAGAACGGTGTGGGCCGCGCAAAGTCCACCCGCACGGTGTGCGAATCGACCTTGGTGACCTTGATGTCCTTGTAGGTGCCGATGGTGGTCATCGCAGCGGCCGGGTCTCCGGCGTACTGCGCCGTGAAGACCACATCGTCGGCGGTGAAATCACGGCCGTCGTGCCACTTGACGCCGCGCTTGAGCTTCCAGACGACGCTGCGGCCGTCGGCGGCCACACCACCGTTCTGGCGCGAGGGGATCTCGGCAGCCAGTTGCGGGATGAGGTTGCCTTCGATGTCCCAGCCGGCCAGCGGCTCGTAGAAGATGCGGCTGGCGTCCTGGTCTTTCGTGCCGCCGGCGTAATGCGGGTTCAGGTGCACCGGCGCCTGCCAGTACATGAGCTTGAGCGTTCCACCACCGCCCCGGCGGGTGCCCTTGTAGGGGATGGTGGGCGTGGTCTGGGCAATGCCTTCGTGCATCAGCATCATCGAGGCCATCGGCGCGGTGAGGCCCACTGCCACCATCTGCTGGATGAAGCTGCGGCGCGGCAAGCTTCCGCTGCGCACCTGTTCCAACATGTCCCGAATGTCGCGCTCTTGCATCATCGAACTCCTGCCTTGGCAATACGGTATGGGGCCACCCCGGAAGGGCGGCACATGGGTGGGCGGATTCTCGTGGAGCGCCGTGACAGGGCTATCGGGGTCACCCCGACTAGCCCCCGCCGACGACACCGGGCTTACCCGAAGTCATCGAGGCCACCGCTGTCTTCAGGCCCGTGCTTGTCCGCAGCGCTACGCAAGAGCCGTACCCGGGTTACCCGCAGGCGCCATGCACCAGCGCGCCCATCCGGCCGGGCTCAGGGCCCGGGAACGTGCACCGCCGCCCTGGGACGGTGCAGGTGCTCGGTATCGGCCAAGGCCCTCAGCACGGCCTGCGCGGTCTCGGCGGGGCGTTCCATCGGGAAGAGATGGCCGCCCTCGAGCATCTGCACCCGACCCTTGACGAGCTTGAGCGTGGCTTCCATGCCGGCCTGGCGCATCTCGGCCGATTGCTGGCCGCCGATGAAATGAACCGGGCAGCGCAGCGGGTGCCGGCGCATCAGGGCCTCGAAGTGGTGCGGCAGGGTGTTGTAGAAACGGGTCTCGATGTCCCGCGTGAACGACAGGCGCACCCCGTGTGGCGCGTGTTCCGGGTCAGGCTCCAGGCCACAGGCCAGGTAGTCGCGCAGCACCTGCGGCGACCAGCGCTGAAACAGGCGCTTGCTCAAGAAGTGTTCTTCGGCCGCCTCGAACGACGGCCACTGCCAGCGCCGGGTCTGCGACACCTTGGCTGGCGACACCCGGTTGACCAGGCCCGTGGCCTTGACCAGCTGCAGGCCTTTGGCCCGCCACCCACCGATGATGGGTGAATCCAGCAGCACCACACTGGCCACCAGTTCCGGCTTGCGGCAGGCCACCAGGAAACTCAGGATGCCCCCCAGCGAATGACCCACCAGGTGGACCCGTTCGTGCAGGCCCTGCTGCGCGATGAAGGCCAGCAATTCGTCGCGTGTGGGCGACCAGTTGCTGCGCACCGGATAGGCCGGGTCGTGCCCGAAGCGGTCTTTCGCCAGCACGCGCCAGCCCGCGGCGCGCCAGATGTCAAACAGTTGGGTGTAGGTGGCCGCTGGAAAGCTGTTGGCGTGGCTGAAGACGAGGGTGTGGCCCTTGTGCATCGTCACACGATCCGCTCGCTGGGCTTGGTGATCTTGCGCATGGCCTCGAAGCGCTTGCTGCCCATCATCAGCGGGTGCTGCGCCTGGCCGCCATCCCACTGCGGGTCGTCGATGCCTTCAAAGACCTCGCGCAGGCGCTGGCCCCAGGTGCTGCGGATCATCGTGAAGTACGGGTTGTGTTCATCGACACACACCACACGGTCGCTCTGCAGCTTGCCTTCTTCGTAGACCAGCAGGTCCAGCGGCAGGCCCACGCTGAGGTTGGACTTCAGGGTCGAATCCATCGACACCAGCGCACACTTGGCGGCCTCATCCAGCGGGGTCGACGGTGTCAGCACGCGGTCCAGGATGGGCTTGCCGTACTTGCTTTCGCCGATCTGGAAGAAACAGGTCTCGCGCGTGGCCTCGATGAAGTTGCCGGCCGAATAGACCAGGAACATGCGCATCGCCTCGCCCTTGATCTGGCCGCCGAAGATCATGCTGGCGTTGAAATCGACACCCGCGGCCTTGAACGCCGGGCCATCGGTCTCATAGACGCGCCGCACGGCGCTGCCCAGCACCCGCGTGGCGTCGAACATGCTGGTGGCGTTCCAGATGGAGATGGGTTCCTGGCCTTCGCCGCCGTCGATCTTCTCCACCTGCAGGATCTCGCGCACGCTCTGGCTGATGCTCAGGTTGCCCGCGGACAGCATCACCATGAAGCGCTCGCCGGGCTTCTCGTAGATCATCATCTTGCGGAATGTGCTGATGGCGTCCAGGCCCGCGTTGGTGCGCGAATCGGAGAGAAAGACGAGGCCGGCATTCAGGCGTATGCCCACGCAGTAGGTCATGGCAGGGTTCTTCTCGGGTACAGGTTGAAGGGCTGTCGGAGGATGTCTGGGTGTCCAGGGTGTCGGGGATGTTCGGTGTCACTGGCCTTCGCCGCTCAACCCGTCTGGCGCGACTGCTTCAGTCGGTACAGCGCATCGAGCGCTTCACGCGGCGTGAGGCTGTCAGGGTCAATGGCGTCCAGCGCATCCTCCAGCGGCGACGGCGCTGGCAGGCTGGGCGGCGGAAGTTCGGCAAACAGGTCCACCTGCGGGCCACGGCGGTGCTGCTCTCGCTCCAGCGCATCCAGTGAGGCCCGCGCCTGCCTGACGACCGCCGCCGGCATGCCCGCCAGTTTGGCCACCTGCACGCCATAACTGCGGCTCGCGGGCCCAGGCTCGATGTGGTGCAGGAAGACGATGTCATGACCGCTTTCGACGGCGCCCACATGTACGTTCAGCGCACCGGCGTGTTCGCGGGGGAAATCCGTCAGCTCGAAGTAGTGCGTGGCAAACAGCGTGAACGAGCGGTTGCGGTCATGCAGGTGCGCGGCGATGGCGCCGGCCAGGGCCAGGCCGTCGAAGGTGCTGGTGCCGCGGCCGATCTCGTCCATCAGCACCAGGCTGTGCTCGGCGGCGCTGTTGAGGATGGCCGCCGCCTCGGTCATCTCGAGCATGAAGGTGGACTGCGCGTTGGCGAGGTCGTCGGCGGCGCCGATGCGCGTGTGGATGGCATCGACAGGCCCCAGCCGGCAGGCACGGGCTGGCACATAGGAGCCCATGGACGCCAACAGCACCACCAGCGCCACCTGGCGCATGAAGGTGCTCTTGCCGCCCATGTTGGGCCCGGTGATCACCAGCATGCGGCTGCGCGCGTCCAGCCGGCAGTCGTTGGCGATGAAGTCACCGCGGCCCGTCTCGGCCAGGCGCTGCTCCACCACCGGGTGCCGGCCGCCCTCGATCTGGATGCAGGGGTAGCTCACAAACTCGGGGCAGCACCAATTGAGTGTCTGGGCCCGTTCGGCCAGGCAGGCCAACGTGTCCAGGGCGGCCAGCGCGCGGCCCAGCGCGCTCAAGCCCGACAGGTGCGGCTGGAGCGCGTCCAGCACCTGCTCGTACAGCCACTTCTCGCGGGCCAGCGAACGTTCCTGCGCTGACAAGGCCTTGTCCTCGAAGGCCTTGAGTTCCGGTGTGATGAAACGTTCGGCATTCTTCAGCGTCTGGCGGCGGCGATAATCGTCGGGCACCTTGTCCAGGTGCGACCCGGTGACCTCGATGTAGAAGCCGTGCACCTTGTTGTACTGAACCCGCAGGTTGGGGATGCCGCTGCGCGCGCGTTCACGCTGCTCCAGGTCCAGCAGGAAGCTGTCGCAGTGGGTGGTGATGCCCCGCAGTTCGTCGAGCTCGGCATCAAAGCCCTCGGCAATGACGCCGCCGTCACGCAGCAGCACCGACGGCTCCTCGGCCACGGCCCGCAACACCTGCAGGACCGTCTCATCGGGCTGCAAGCTGGCCACCAGGCGTTCAAGGAGCGGCCCACGGTCTGCCTGCGCTGGTGCAGCGCCGGCGTCTGACGCGCCGATCGTCAGCACCAATGCCGGCAGCGACGACAGGGTCTGGCGCAGGCCGGCCAGTTCACGCGGGCGCACCTGGCGCAACGCGATGCGCGCGGTGATGCGCTCCACATCGCTGACCCCGCGCAAGCTGTCGCGCAGCGGCTCGTAGCCGCTGCTGTGCAGCCAGGCGAGCGCCCCCAGCCGTTCCTGGGCCGCCTCGCGGCCACGCGCAGGGTGTGTGAGCCAGTGGCGCAGAAGACGGCTGCCCATGCCGGTGCGGCAGGTGTCCAGCAGCGAAAGCAGCGTCGGCGCGGCTTCGCCCCTGAGCGTCTGGGTCAGCTCCAGGTTGCGCAGCGTGGCCGGCGGCAGGTCGATCAGCTCGTGGGCACGCTCCACCTGCAGCGTCTGCACATGGGCCAGGGCCTGGCCCTGTGTGTGCTCGGCATAACTCAGCAGCGCAGCGGCCGCCGCGTGGGCCACCGGCAGTTCGTGTGCATTGAAGCCGGCCAGCGACGCGGCCCTGAGCTGCGCGCAGAGCTTGCGCTCGCCGAGCGCCGCATCAAACTGCCAGGCGGGCCGAGTGGTCACTGCCGCCCTCAGCCCCTGTGCGGCTGCCGGCAGCCCGCTGCCGTCGTGCAGCAACTCGGCTGGGTCCAGCCGGGCCAGCCAGGCGGGCAGCTCGCGTTCGCCACATTCGGTGATGCCCAGGCTGCCACTGGCCACGCCCAGCCAGGCCAGGCCCACGGTGGCGCGCTTGCGGTAGAGCGCCACCAGCAAGGTGTCGGCGCGGTCGGCCATGAGTTCGCTGTCGGTCACGGTGCCGGGTGTCACCACCCGCACCACCTTGCGCTCGACAGGCCCCTTGGCGGTGGCGACATCCCCGACCTGCTCGGCCACCGCCACCGATTCACCCTCCCTGATCAGGCGGGCCAGGTAGCTTTCCATCGAGTGCACCGGCACACCGGCCATCACCACCGGCTCACCCGCGGACTGGCCGCGGGTGGTCAGCGTGATATCCAGCAGGCGGTGCGCCTTGCGGGCGTCGTCGAAGAAGAGCTCGTAGAAATCACCCATGCGGTAGAACACCAGGGTGTCGGGGTGTTCTGCCTTGATGCGCAGGTACTGCTGCATCATGGGCGTGTGGCCGGCGAAGTCCATCCGCAGGTGTCCTCAGGGCAGGCGCAGGGCGGCCCGGTGCCTAGGCCTCAGAACGGCGCGTCGCCGCGCGGCGAGCGGTGGCGAGCCGGGCCGCCACGGGAGTCGTCAGGGGCCACCTTGATGTCCTGCTTGCGGATGCGGGTGGCCTTGCGGGCCTCGGGTGCCACCGCCTCGGGTGAGGCTGCAGCGTCGGCCCCGGGCGCACCCGCAGGGGACACCGGCGCGTCAGCCGCCGCGGAGGCCGGCTCAGACCATCGCTGCGCCAGCTCATCGCCGACATCGGACGTTGGCGCCACAGCCGCCGCGCTGGCGGCCTCCGGTTCGGCCTCAGCCTGTGCCTTGATGACCCGGGTGTAGGGTGTCAGCGTCTGCACCAGCTGGGCATAGATGCGCGGATTGGCGGCCACCAGCTCCCGCTGGTGCAGGAAATCAGCGTCGCCGGTGAAATTGCCGACCAGGCCGCCGGCCTCCGTCACCATCAAGGAGCCGGCCGCGGCGTCCCAGGGGCTCAGGCCCGTCTCGAAGAAGCCGTCGTACCAGCCGGCCGCCACGTAGCACAGGTCCAGTGCCGCGGCACCGGGCCGGCGCAGGCCGGCACACTGCACCATCACCTCCTCGAACATCTTGAGGTAGCGCTTGAAGTTGTCGCCCTTGCGGAACGGGAAGCCCGTGCCGATCAGGCATTCGCTGATGCGGGTGCGCTTGGACACCCGCAGCCGGCGGTCGTTCAGGAAGGCTCCACGGCCCTTGCTGGCATAGAACAGGTCGTTGCGCGCCGGGTCATAGACGACGGCCTGCTCGATGCGCCCCCGGAAGCTCAGTGCGATGGACACGGCGTAGACCGGAAAGCCGTGGATGAAATTGGTGGTGCCGTCCAGCGGGTCGATGATCCAGACGTAATCGCTGTGGCGCGCGCCTCGCTCGCGCCCGCTCTCTTCGGCCAGGATGCCGTGCCCGGGGTAGGCTTCCAGCAGGATGTCGATGATGGCCTGCTCGGCGGCGCGGTCCACCTCGGTGACAAAATCGTTGCTGCCCTTGGCCGATACCTTGAGAACGTCCACGTCCAGTGCGGCACGGTTGATGATGGACCCCGCCGCGCGGGCAGCCCGCACGGCGATGTTGAGCATGGGATGGATGGTTTGGGACATCGTTGGAGGCCGGTTCAAGCGCGGTCAGGCAGGCGCCACAGGGCGGCCGACAGGCGCGGCGGCGGGCCCGGCAGCCAAGCGACGGTGAAGAAGAGCAGCTGCGACACGACAATGCGCGCCACCGGCCCTTGGCAAGGCAGGTGAACAAGCCATCCGGCAGCAGCAGCGCATTCTAAAGGACCCCCTCGTGAACCCCGATGGCCCGCCCGGACCCCGCTTCATCCTCATCGACACCAGCCACGGCGGCAATGTGGGTTCGGCCGCACGGGCCATGAAGGTCATGGGGTTCAGCGACCTGGTGCTGGTCAACCCGCGCTTCGCTGATGTGCTGAGCCAGGAAACCACCGTCGCCTTTGCCAGCGGTGCGGCCGACGTGCTGGCCCGGGCGCGGGTCGTGGCGTCCCTGGCGGAGGCGCTGGACGGCATCACCTGGGCCTGCGCCACCGCGATGACCCCTCGGGACTTCGGGCCGGTGGCGGGCGCGCCGCGCGACCTGCTGCCGTCGCTGGCCCGCCAGGCGCACCGGGTGGCGTTTGTCTTTGGCGGTGAGCGCCATGGCCTGGCCAACGACGACGTCTACCGCTGCCACCAGGTGCTCAGCATCCCCACTGCGCCGGCCTATGGTTCGCTCAACCTCGCGCAGGCGGTGCAGATCGTCGCCTACGAGTGGCGCCAGGCGCTCGGGAGTTTCGAGGTCGTGAGCAGGAGCCCACCGCCACAGTGGGCCGATGCCCAGGATGTCCAGGGCACCCTGGCCCACTGGCAGCAGGCGCTGGAACACATCGGCTACCTGGACCCAGCCGCCCCGAAGAAGCTCCTGCCGCGGCTGAACCAGCTGGCCAATCGCCACACGCTCACCCGTGAGGAAGTGCACATCCTGCGTGGCATCGCGGCAACCCTGCTGAAGACCCGTTGACCGGGCCGCGCCACGCCTTGGCGTGCTGAGCGGGGCGCAGCCGGTTGACACATCTGTTGACAGCCGAGCCCCTAGACCCGGGCCAGAACGGGTTCAGGTATGCGCTGCAATGGCCGATATATGGAACAACCCAGCGCACCGGCCCGCACCGCCCGACGACCGGCGCGCGCTCCACCACCACCCGCCTATCCGCCCCGACGCACCATGCAGAGCCTGTGCATCCCCGTGCTGGCCGCGACGCTCCTGGCCTTCAGCAGCCCCATGGTGGCCGCCACGGCTGCGCCCGCCATCTCCGCTGCAAGGCTTGCGCCACTCAACCCGGAAGCGCCCGGGCCTGTTGCGGCGATGCCAGCCGCCTCGGCAACCCTCGTGGCACAGGCTGGCAACACGGGGGGCATTTCGCAGGCACCTACGCCAAACCGGCCGCCCAACCCCAGCACAGCCAGCGATACCCCTCTTCTGGTGATACTGGGCACGGCTTTGCTGGTGGTGGTGTTTGTCAGCCTCCGGCGGCGCCCAGAGCGCTGACGAACCGGCCAGCCATCGCGGGGCTCTCCGCCTCCCGGCGGAGGTCTGCGAAGAGGCGGCCCGCCCGTCAACCGCGGCGCGAACTACACTCAGTGGACGCTTGGGTGTATCGCACGACAAGGCGTAGCCGTTCCGGACACCACAAGCCCTGCCGCGAAAGCCCCTGCCATGTTTGACCGCCTCCGCGAGGACATCGACTGCATCCGAGAACGGGACCCCGCTGCGCGCTCGCGCTTCGAGGTACTGACCTGTTACCCCGGTCTGCACGCACTGATCATCCATCGCCGAGCCCACGCCTTCTGGGGCCGCGGCTGGCGCTGGCTGGGGCGCTTCACCTCGCACCTCGGGCGCATGCTCACCGGCATCGAGATCCACCCGGGCGCCACCATCGGGCGCCGCGTGTTCATCGACCACGGCATGGGCGTGGTCATCGGCGAGACGGCCGAGATCGGTGACGAGTGCACCATCTACCAGGGGGTGACGCTCGGTGGCACTTCCCTCGCCCGGGGTGCCAAGCGGCACCCCACCCTGGGCAAGGGTGTCATCGTGGGCGCCAATGCGCAGGTGCTGGGCGGCTTCACCGTGGGTGATGGCGCGCGCATTGGTTCGGGGGCGGTGGTGGTCAAGCCCGTCCCACCCGGCGCCACCGCCGTCGGCGGCCAGGCACGCATCCTGCACCAGGAAACCGACGCGGCCCGTGAGGCCGTGGCGGCCAAGATGGGGTTTTCGGCCTACGGCGTGACACAGGGCGACGACCCGATGGCCCAGGCCATGCGGGGCCTGATCGACCAGACCGCCAGCCAGGAACACCAGATTGCCATGCTGTGGCAGGCCGTGGAAAAGCTGTCGTCGCGTTCGCGCGAGTTGCCGGCTGCCGACTGCGTGCCGGAGGACGCCTGTCGAACCGAGCAGTTCGACGCCGGGCGGCTCAACCGTCTGGTCAAGTAGCCAGGCGCTCAGGCGCCCTTGGGGGCGCGAATCGCCGATTTCGGGCGAAACGCCTGGCAGACGGCCGGGTCGGTTTCCAGGTACGGCCCGCCGATGAGGTCAATGCAGTAGGGCACCGCCGCAAAGATGCCGTGGACAGGCGGGCTGGCCTGCGGCAAGCCGGACAAGGTTTCAGCAATGGACTTGGGCTGCCCCGGCAGGTTGATGATCAGCGCCTGGCCACGGATGACGGCCAGCTGCCGCGACAGGATGGCAGTGGGCACAAAGGCCAGGCTGATCTGCCGCATCTGCTCACCAAACCCCGGCATCACCTTGTGAGCCACCGCCAGCGTGGCTTCGGGCGTCACGTCGCGCAGCGCCGGGCCGGTGCCGCCGGTGGTCAGCACCAGGTGGCAGCCGGCATCGTCAACGAGGGCTTTCAGCGCCGCTTCAATCTGTGGCTGTTCGTCAGGAATGAGGCGGGTTTCCCAGGTGAGGGGGTTGCGCAGTGCGCCCTGCAGCCAGGCCTGCAGCGCCGGGATGCCCTTGTCTTCATACACGCCTGTGCTGGCGCGGTCACTGACGGAGACAACACCAATGCGGACAGGGTCCAGGTCGAGATCACTCATGGGCCAGGGAACGGTTCACGTGGAGGTGTTGGCCATCGCTGGCCTCGTCGGGAATGTCGTCAGGGCCCGGCGACGCAGAGCCGCCATGCATGGCCGCGCGCAAGGACCTGAACAGCTCACGAAACGCGCGGCCCTGGCGCGGCGCCTGGCCGGGGAGGTCTTCGGCCTTGGCCTGGGCACGCGCCTGGCGAACCAGGGCCCGGAGCTGTTGAAGGTCCACCAACGGGAAACGTGCGGCAAAGTCGGTGAAGACGTTGTCGTCGGCCAGCAGCCGTTCGCGCCAGAGTTCGGCCTCGTGCAGCTGCAGGGCGTCGACGGCACCGCCCAGCTTCCACAGGGCCACCGCCTCCTGCAAGGGCTGCGCGTCCACCTGGCGCATCAGCTTGCCGACAAACTGCAGCTGGCGCCGCCGGCCTTCGTGTGAGCGGGTGCGCTCCAGTTCGGCCAGCGCGTCGGCCAGCGAAGCCGGCAGGTTCAGCGCTGCCAGGCGCGACGCCGGCATGGCGGCCAGCTCGACGCCCAACTTCTGCAGCTGCGTGGCGTCACGCTTGAGCTGGGACTTGCTGGCACGGCCCAGTGCCTCATCGGGCACGGAAGGCGGCTGGCGGCTGGGGGCGGCTCTGCGGGGCATGGTGACGCATCATAATGTCCGCCATTCGTCCACCCTCAACCGCATGCGCAGCCCAGCGGCCGCGCGATGGCCGTGAACCCACCCTCCTCCTCCCCCACACCGGCAAGCCCTGCCACCGCCAATGCCGGCTTTGCCTTCCGCCAAGACCAATTTCAGCAGATGGTGGAAGACGTGCTCGCCCTCGCGAAGCGCTTGGGCGCCAGCGACGCGGGTGCCGAAGTCTCCGAAGGCGTGGGACTGTCGGTGTCGGTGCGCAAGGGCGAACTTGAGAACGTCGAGCGCAACCGCGACAAGTCCCTGGGTGTGAGCGTCTACCTGGGCCAGCGGCGCGGCAATGCATCCACCAGCGATTTTTCGCCCCAGGCGGTCGAACAGACGGTTCGGGCAGCCTTTGACATAGCCCGCTTCACCGCGGAAGACCCCGCCGCCGGCCTGCCCGATGCTGAGGACATCGCCACCCCCGACGACGTGGCGCGAGACCTGCAACTCTTCCACCCCTGGGCGATCGACGCCGAAGGGGCAGCTGCCCTGGCCCTGCGCTGCGAAGCGGCCGCCACGGCCGTCAGCCGCAAGATCACCAACAGCGACGGCGCTGGCGTCTCGGCGCAGCAGTCGCACTTCTGGGCTGGCAACTCACGCGGCTTCAGGGGTGGGTACGCCAGCTCTCGCCACTCGCTGTCGGTGGCGCCGATTGCCGGGCGCGGCCGGAACATGCAGCGCGACGCCTGGTACAGCTCGATGCGCGACCCGGCTGAACTGGCCAGCGCCGAGACCATCGGCCGCTACGCCGCCGAACGGGCGCTCTCGCGTCTGGGCGCCCGTCGCGTGGCCACGGCCACCGTGCCCGTGCTGTTTGAATCCACCGTGGCAGCCGGGCTGCTGGGCAGTTTTGTCCAGGCCGTGTCGGGCGGCTCGCTCTACCGCGGCACGAGCTTCCTGCTCAACAGCCTCGGGCAAGCCGTGATGGCCGATCACCTGGACATCCTGGAAGAGCCGCACCAGCTCAAGGGCAAGGGCAGCGCGCCGTTTGATGACGAAGGCGTTCGCACGCGGGCGCGCCAGGTGGTGCAAGCCGGTGTGCTGCAGGGTTATTTCCTCAGCAGCTACTCCGCCAGGAAGCTGGGCATGAAGACCACCGGCCACGCAGGCGGCTCCCAGAACCTGCGCCTGGTCAGCCGGCTGACACGTCCTGAGCACGACTTGCCGCAGATGTTGCGTGAACTGGGCACGGGGCTGTTTGTCACCGAGTTGATGGGCCAGGGCGTCAACGGCGTCACCGGTGACTATTCACGGGGCGCATCGGGCTTCTGGGTAGAACAGGGCGTCATCGCACACCCGGTCGAAGAAGTCACCATCGCGGGCAACCTCAAGGACATGCTGCGCCACATTCGGGCCGTGGGGTCGGACGCCTACACATTTGGCGCCAAGACCACCGGGTCGGTGCTGGTTGACGGCATGCGGCTTGCGGGGATGTGATCGGGCTCGGGTAATCCCAGGTCGATCGGCGAGTCGCCGCAGGGGAAACCCCCGTCCGGCAGGCGCGGACGCGACTCCTAGAATATTGTCGGTTTCAGTTCAGGACACTGTGCCGGTGTCCAACCCCCCACAGGAGAAAACTTCATGGAACGTCGTTCCTTTGTTCGCGGTGCAGGTCTGGCCGGTGTCCTGGCCGCGGCTGCGGCGCCTGCCGTTCACGCACAACCCGCCATCCGGTGGCGTCTGACGTCCAGCTTCCCGAAGTCGCTGGACACGCTCTTCGGCGTGAACGAGGTGTTTGCCAAACTGGTGAACCAGTTGTCCGGCGGCAAGTTCCAGATCTCCATCCATGCGCCTGGCGAGCTCGTGCCCGCCTTCGGCACGGTGGATGCCCTGCAGAACGGCACCGTGGAAGCGGCCAACACGGCACCCTACTACTACTTCGGCAAGGACGAGACCTTCGCCCTGGGCTGTGCCATCCCCTTCGGCCTGAACAGCCGCCAGATGACGGCCTGGATGTTTGAAGGCAACGGCATGACGCTGATGCGCGAGTTCTATCGCCAGTACAACATCATCCATTTCCCGATGGGCAACACCGGTGCCCAGATGGGCGGCTGGTTCCGCAAGGAAATCAAGTCACTGGCCGATTTCAAGGGCACGAAGTTCCGCGTCGGTGGTTTTGCCGGCCGCGTGGTCGAGCGCATCGGTGGTGTTCCGCAGAACATCCCTGGCGGTGAGATCTACCAGGCCCTTGAAAAGGGCACGATCGACGCCGCCGAGTGGGTGGGCCCGCACGACGACCTGAAGCTGGGCTTCGTGAAGGTTGCACCCCACTACGCCTACCCGGGCTGGTGGGAAGGCGGCCCGCAGCTCGACCTGCACATCAACACCAAGGCCTGGGACGCCCTCTCGGCCGAGAACAAGGCCATCGTCGAGGCGGCCAGCGCCTACGCTCACGTTGACATGCAGGCCAAGTACGACGGCAAGAACGCCCAGGGCCTGCGCACGCTGGTCGGCCAAGGTGCCAAGCTGTTTGCGTTCCCGAAGGACCTGATGGACGCCGCCTTCAAGGAATCCATGGCCCTGTACAGCGAAATCAGCGCCAAGAATCCGAACTGGCGCAAGGTGTACGCCGACTACAGCAAGTTCCGCAAGGACGCCAACCTGTGGTTCCGCTTCACCGAAGCCCGCTTCGACAACTACATGCAGAGCGCCAACCTGCCTGACTGAGCGCGCAGTGTCCAGGCCGCTGGCGGCCTGACATCGAAAGCCCCGGCCTCCGGGGCTTTTTTCTGCGCCACTGGTGTCCAATCCCACCCTGCGTGACGTCCAAGAGCCTCAGTGACACCATCCTGGGCCACCTGCAAGGGGTCCGGCAGGAGCGTGCGCTGCGCGAGGCGGAACCCGAGCTGGGACACCGTGCCCAGCAGATCCGCGAGTACCAGGCTGAGCGGCTGCGCAGGACCCATGCCGATCTGCTCGGCCAGGAACAGACGCGCCCTGCTGCCCTGTTCTTCCTGGACCAACTCTACGGATCGCAGGACTTTGTCGAACGCGACGCGCAGTTTGCGCGGATCGTGCCGGCCATCGTCAGGCTGTTCTCCGCCGAGGTGGGCACGACCGTCGCCCACCTGGCGGAGCTGCATGCACTCTCCGAACGGCTGGACTCGGCGATGGCAAGGGCGCTTCCGGACAGCAGCCTGGCCTCTCGGGAGGCCTATGAGACGGCCTGGCGGGTGGTCGGCCTGCGTGAGCAACGTGAACGGCAGCTGGACCTGGTGGAGATCATCGGCCGGGCCCTGCAGCACTACACGCAGCACCCGTCCTTGGGGCGAGCCTTGACGCTGATGCGATTTCCGGCCAGGGCCGCCGGGCTGCATGCGTTGCAGCAGTTTCTGGAGACCGGGTTTGACACCTTCGCCAGGCTGCCCTCCCCGGCGGCCTTTATGCAGACCATCGTCACGCGCGAGCGCAGCGAGATGCACCGCCTGTTTGGCGACGACGCTGACGGGCCATGGGCGGCTGCCGCTCAGCTGGCCACATAGTTTCGAAGCACATCGACGTCACTGGGCTGCAGCCCCACAAACTGCACGCCAATCTTGAAGCCCGCGCTGTCGCGCGAGAGGATGCTGTGCACCACCCTCGACTGCAGCTCGAAGGACGCAGCCGAGAAGCCCACGCGCTGGGGCAACTGAAAGCGCATCGCAAAGCGCAGGCCGGAGGGCGCCGCAGCGGGGGCGACGATGCCTGCACCGCCTTCAGAGATGTCCACCAGGCGCACCGCAAAGCTTTGCGACGATGACAGCACCACCTCAGCTGGAATGTTCAGCAGTCGACGGCGATGCACCCGGCCGCTCTGGGTTTCGGGGCTGCCTTGAAAGAAGTCAGGCACGTCAAACCTCAACCAGGACGAGAGGCTGAAAGGCCCCCAAAAATTTGGGCCGATTGTCTCCGAAGCCGCCGTCGTATGCAGCGTGCAGATGCCACATCGCCAATGCCTGGCGTGCCCGAAGTGTCACGCCGATGCCACAGCGGCGGACACGATGGGCAAACGTGCGTGTCATGCCCCAGGGTAGGCGCGTGCGGGGCTGACACTGGCACCACGTTCGGCCGTCAGATGGATGCTGTGTGCCAACCGCTCCAGCAAGGGCTCGGGCAGATCGTGTCCCATGCCCTCGATGAACTCGGCCTGCGCTCCCCGGATGTGCTGGGCCAGTTGCTGACCACAGGCTGGCAACACCAGGGGGTCTGCAAGACCGTGGATGACCCGCGTCGGCACAGCGATGGTCGACAGCCAGGGGGTGCGGTCTCCGTCGGCGGCGACCGCCAGCAATTGACGGGCCGAACCGGCTGGGTGCCAGGAACGCCGCACCGACGCAAGGGCCCGGGCTTTCAGCTGGTCGGCCGGCGTAGGGTACAGGGGGCTGCCGATCAGCCTGAAGAGCTTCTGCACCCACTCGACCGCGGCTTCCTCGCCTCGGCCCATGGGGCGCGTCAGCAGGGCTTGGCGAACCCGCCAGTCGGGTTGGGGCAGGCGGCGCGAGCCGGAGCTGGTCATGATCAACGTCAGGCTGGCTACGCGGGCAGGTGCCATCCTGGCCACGTGCTGGGCGATCATGCCGCCCATCGAGGCCCCGCAGACATGGGCACGTGGAATGTCCAGGGCGTCAAGCACACCGATGGCATCGGACGCCATGTCACGAAGGCTGTAGGGCGCCGGCACGGGCAGGCGCAGCGCATAACGCAGCGTGGCTGCCCCCATGCTGGGAACGCCCGCCTCATCGAACCACTGGCTCAAGCCGATGTCACGGTTGTCGAAGCGGAGCACCCGAAACCCGCGCTGCAGCAGGTGCTGCACGAGCAAGTCAGGCCAGGCGATGAGCTGCATGCCCAGGCCCATGATCAGCAGCACCGCCGGGGCGTCGCGCGGACCCTGGTCGTCCACCTCGATGTCCAGGCCATTGGCCTTCACCCGCATGAACAGGCTCCCGGGCGGTGCACGGCGTCAGGCTGGAGCCCGCTCATCAGGGTTGTCAGTACCACCGCGTCACCGTCTCGGGCTGGCGGGCCACCTTGAAGAACCAGCGGCGCGCGCCTGCCGCGTTGAAGCGTTTCCAGCGTTGGGGGTTCTGCCGCAGGCGGTCGGCGATGGCGTAGAGGGCCAAGGGGTTGAAGCCCATGCCGATGTGGCTGGCCCGGACCTCAATGTTCTCGGTGTGGGCGTGCTCAGGCGGATTGACGCTGCACTGCCAGGCCACGACACCGTCGCTCTTGCTGTAGATGGACGTGGTGGGCACCGGTGGCGGCTGGCGCACCTCGGCGAGCAGGTCTTCATCGGTGGTGCGCAGGCCGCTCACCCACTCGTAGAAGCGCCAGGCGTTGGTGGCCCGCGGGTGACCGGTGAACGGTGTGCCCAGGGTGATGACGCTGCGCACCTGGGGCGTGAGCTCCTTGGCCAGTTCACGGGCATAGATGCCGCCCAGGCTCCAGCCCACCAGGCTGACCGGCTCGCCGTGTCGCTCGGCGATGCGCCGCAGGCGTTCCTGGCAGGCCTCCAGCACACCGTCGCGCGGGCCGAAGTTGAAACCCTGCTCCCAGGCATACGGCGTGTAGCCTTGCTGTTCGATGAAGCGACGCAGCGCAAAGGTGCTGCCATCCGACGCGCCCAGGCCGGGGAATACCAGCACCGGGTGGCCATCACCGGCCGGCAGGCGGGCAAAGAACGGCGACACCGCCATCAACGCCATGGCCTCCCAGGGCGCGCGGCCTTCCAGCATCATCAACCAGGGGCCAGGAGCGCCCATGGGCTCAACCCAGGGGGGCAGGGCGTCAGCGGGTGGAGGCTCTGGCTGTCTCGGCATGGAACCGGATACTAGCGCTTGCGTGGGGTCTTGCCGGCCGGTTTGCCACCAGACTTTGGTGTCTCGGCAGGGACAGTGCTGCGCTTGACGGTTCGCTTGACGCCCTTGACCACCCCTTGGACCGCCGACTTCATCACCCCTTCGACCACCCCGTCGACCATGCCGTCGACCATGCCGTCGACCACCCCATCCACCATGGTGCCGACCTTGCCCCGCCAGCTGCGGGCCGCCTGGCTGACCCGCTCTACCGCAGCCGACGTGGCAGACACATCGGGCTGAAGTTCGTGGGCCAGCGGCAAGGCCCGGACATCGTCCATCGCAACCGCCAACCCAGCCGCCAGCTCCTTGACGTCGGGCAAGGCCTTGGCGTCGGCCATCAGTCCGAAATCCATGGAACGGTCAAAGCTCTGCACGGTGATGTTCAGCGCAATGCCGTGAACGACGATGCTGGTGGGGTAGTTGGTGAGCATGCGCGCACCCGCCATGTACAGCGGCACCTGCGGCCCCGGCACGTTGGAAATGACCACATTGGCCACCTGCGGAATGCGCTCGGCCACCCTGGCCTTGCCGTAGAGGTTGGCTGCGGCCTCCATCAGCCAGGGAACGCCCAGCGAGGGAAAATCGGTGGGCAGGATGCTCTTGACGCTGCCCATCATGGCCTTCATGGCCAGGCTGGCCGCCACGATGTGCTGCAGCCGCTTGCCGGTGTCTGACAGATGGGTGCCGAGGCTGATGAGGCTCATCGAGGCCTGGTTGTCGGACTTGGTGTCGCCGGCCTCGCGCAGCGTGATGGGCACCGCCGCCACCAGGCTCTTGCGCGGCAGCAGGTGCCGTTTGCCGAGGTACCGGCGCAGGGCGGTGGAGCACAGCATCAGCACCATGTCGTTCAGCGTGGCGCCATGCGCCCGCGCCAGCCACTTCAGCTCTGACAGCGGCAGGCTCACCGCGGCAAAGGCGCGGCCTTCGGTCACCGAGGCGTTGAGCACGGTGGCCGGCGCCAGCGTGATGTTGCTGGGTGAGTCCTCGGCGCCCGTCTCGGCGTTGCGCCGCACGATCAGCTTCGCCGCGCCGGCAAGCGTGCCGACGGTACTGGGCAACTCGCGCACGATGCGCGCCACCTGCTGGGCCTCACGCGCCAGCGCACCGCGCAAGGCCTCGGTCATGTTGAGCTTAAAGGTCTTGACCCGCTTGGAAGGCCGGATCTCCAGCTCGCGCGGATGCGGCGTCACATCCAGCAACACATTGGCCAGCGCCACCGCCGCCTGGCCATCGACGGCCGCATGGTGCAGCTGCGAATAAATGCCCACCTGCTTGAGGCCATTGGCCGAGGGCGGCAAACCTTCGACCACATGGAACTTCCACAGCGGCAGGTTGCGGTCCAGCAGGATGGGGTGAAGCCGCCCGACCTGCTCTTCCATCAGGCTGAGGGCGTCGCGCCCGCGGGTGGCTTCTTTGGGAAGCTTGATCTCGACGATGTGCTTGTCGAGGTCGGGCTCGGCATCCACCCAGGCCGGGTTGGCCAGGTTGAGCGGCATCCACCACAGGCGGCGTCGAAGGGCCGGCGCGGCAGGCAGCCGCGCGCCGATGTGCTTGCGAAGATCACGCACAAAGCGGCCCTTGTAGCCGGCTGGCAGCTCCAGCAGATGCACCGCACCCACGTGCATCGGCATCTGCGGGGTCTCGATATGCAGAAAGGTTGCGTCCAAACCGGACAGCTGTCGCACACTCATGGCCGACCTCCAAAGTCATCCTAGTGGCTTTCCTGCCCACCCCGGTTGCGGGTTGACCACAGGGCTTGATGCGGCCGAGGCGTTGGTGACCCAGGCCTCAGACGTGGGGGAGGCCCGTCGCCAGGCCCGTTGCGCAGTGTCGCGCCGCTAGACTCGCCGGGTTTTGTCGTTTCGCAGACTGCGCGCGGCTCCCCCCTTTGCCCAACCATGAGCCACCCCACGGAATGTATGGCCCTCAAGCGATTCGGTTCGCTCGATGGTCTTCGGGCGTTGAGCATCGTGGCCGTGATCGGGCACCACACGGCGCCGTCCTGGGTCAGCGGGTCGAGGGCACACATCGGCGCCGAAGGTGTGTACTTGTTCTTTGCCATCAGCGGCTTCCTGATCACCACCCTTCTGCTGCGCGAGCGGGACCGGCGTGGCCCGATCGACCTGAAGGTCTTCTACTGGCGCCGCGCGCTGCGCATCGTCCCGCTCTACGTCACCGTGCTGATGCTCTACGTGACGCTGGTGTGGGTGATGGAGCGGCATTCCATGGCGGGCCAGGCCTTCTTTGCCAACCTGCCCTACTTCCTGACGTACACCTCCAGCCTGTTTGTCCAGCTCGACGACCGGACCCTCTTCTGCTCCGCCTGGTCGCTGGCTGCCGAGGATCAGTTCTACCTGATCTGGCCGCCGGTGCTGGTGCTGTGTGCCACGCTGATGCCCGCCTCCTGGGCCCTGGTGGCGGTGGTCGCGGTGTGCGTGGCCGGGCAGCTGGCGGGGCAGAAGTTTCTGTCGGCCGTCCCGCTGGCCATCGTCTACGGTGCGCTGATGGCCCTGGCGATGCACACCCGCGGCGGGTACGGGGTGGTGAGCACCTTGGGCATGGTGAGCTACGGCATGGACATGCGGCCTTGCGGTGCAAGAACGTCACCGTGAAGCTGGTCAAGGCCGCCGGGCCGCCCACCGATTCGCTGGCGATCTTTGCCGGCACGATGCGGTTGTCGGTGGTGGTGGCATGGCTGAGCTTTCGTTACTTCGAAAGCATCTTCCTGCTCCTGAACCGGGTGCATGAGCGCTGAGATGCTGTCCACACCAACGCCACCGGGCGCCCCGCTGAACCCCACGCACTCTGGCGAGCAGCGCCTGCAGGTGCTGGATGGCTGGCGTGGCATCAGCATCAGCCTGGTGCTGATGGGCCATCTGCTGCCCCTGGGCCCCAAGGCCTGGCGGCTGAACGAAACGGCGGGGATCGCCGGCATGGCGATCTTCTTCATCCTGTCGGGTTTTCTGATCACCAGCCTGCTGCTGCGCGACGCGCATATCGGCCGCTTCCTGGTGCGCCGCTTTGCCCGCATCGTGCCCCTGGCCTGGCTGGCGCTGGTGCTGGTCTTCTGGGCAACCGAAGGCGACAGCACGGCCCTGGTGCGCAACCTGCTGTTCATCGCGAACTGGCCCCCCATGGCGCTGTCCGAAGGCACCACGCACTTCTGGAGCCTGTGTGTCGAGGTGCAGTTCTACGTCGGTGTGGCGGTGCTGGTGGGTCTGCTGGGCAAGCGTGGCCTGTGGCTGCTGCCCGTGCTGGCGGTGGCCGTGACGCTGTGGCGCGTGACCCACGGCAAGGAACTGTCCATCGAGACACAGTTCCGAGTGGACGAGATCCTGGCGGGCTGTGCATTGGCTCTGCTCTATCACCACCGCGAGCGTTTGCCGGTGGCCCTGCTGGGCAGGATTCCACCCGTGCTGGCCATCGCCTTCCTGCTGGTCGCCAGCCATCCGGCCAGCGGATGGCTGGCTTATGTCAGGCCCTACGCGGCCATGCTGATGATCGCCACCACGCTGTTTGCGCTGCGCCATGGCGTGCTGCACCGCTGGCTGACAGGCCGGGTACTGGGCTACCTGGCCAGTGTCTCCTACGCGCTCTACGTGATCCACGGCTGCCTGCACATCACCTGGCTGGAGTCGGGCGACAGGCTGGAGAAGTACCTGAAGCGCCCGCTGTTCTTTGCCGTCACCTTTGCGCTGGCGCACCTGTCCACCTTCTACTTCGAGCGCTACTTCAACGAGTGGGGACGCCGCCTCACCGCCCGGCGCACAGCTCGCCAGCAATGACCGCGGCCGACCGTTACCGCGACGACCTCGACACCCTGCGCGCTCTGGCCGTGGGCTTGGTGCTGGTCTTCCATTTCAGCCTGGTGCCCGGCATGAAGGGCGGTTTCCTGGGCGTGGATGTGTTCTTCGTGATCTCGGGGTACATCATCACGCGCAAGCAGTTGCCGGCGGCCCTGGAAGGACGTTTCAGCCTCTCGGCGTTCTGGGTGGCCCGGGTACGGCGCTTGGCACCGGCGCTGCTGATCACCCTGGCGCTCACCCTGCTGGCGGGCTGGCTGTACTACCTGCCGGCGCAGCTGGAATCTCTGGCCACCCAGGCCCTGGCCACGCAGGCCTACGTGGCCAACATCTACTACTGGCGCACCGTCAACTACTTCGGGCTGCAGGCCAAGCTGGTGCCGCTGCTGCACACCTGGTCGCTGGCAGTGGAAGAGCAGTTCTACCTGTTCTACCCGCTGCTGCTGCTCGTGGCAGCGCGGCTGAAGGCGGCGCTGTTTGCGGTGGCCATTGCGGGCATCACGGTGCTGTCCTTTGTGCTGTGCCTGTGGATGGTGAGCGCCAAGCCGGAGGCCACGTTCTACCTGGTGCCCACGCGCATCTGGGAACTGGGTGTCGGCTGTGCCCTGGCCATTGTGGAGTGGCACCGCCGAAGCCGGCCCGCGCCGGCTGCGGGGCTGCCGGCCACCGTTGGCTTCCTGCTGGGTCTTGCCGCGGTGGTGGGCGCCGCCGCCCACTACAACCCGGGCTTCACCACACCCGGCGCCTACAGCCTCATCCCGGTGCTGGCCACGGCGCTGATGATCTGGCTGGGCGCCAGCCTGAGCGGCTGGACTTACACCCTCTGGCACACCGGCGCGCTGCGCTACCTGGGGCGAATATCCTACCCGCTGTACCTCACGCACTGGCCAATCAACGTCTTTGCCGAGGACATCCTGCAGGACAACTACCACTGGGGCTGGCGCGTCGGCGGGCTGCTGCTGTCGGTCGCCGCCGCCGCCGCCATCCACGAGTGGGCGGAAAAGCCCATTGCCGCGCTCAAGCGGCTGACGCTGCGGCAGGTGCTGCTGCCCTACGGGCTGGCCACGCTGGTCCTCAGCGGGGTCTGCCTGTGGGCGGTGCTCAGCCAGGGCGCGCCTCAGCGCTTCAGCCCGCAGGTGCTGGCCCTGGCCCAGGGTGAGCAGGACCGCGCCCCCAGCCTGGAACACTGCATTCCCCAGCCCGCCGATCGGCAAGCCGCCTGGAACGACCCCACCTGCCGGCTGGGCGACAGCACCCAGTCCGTCACCACGATCGTGCTGGGTGACTCCCACGCCTGGGTGGCGACGCCGGCGCTGTCGGCGGTGCTGAAGGCCCAGGGCCAGGGCGGGCGCATCGTCTTCCACCACGACTGCCCGCCGCTGATGGGTGTGCACCTGCAGGACGGCGGACGAGACCTCTGCCAGCGACACAACACCAGCACCTTCGAATGGGTGCTCAGCCAGCCGGCGCTCACGCGCGTCGTCCTGGTCTCGACCTGGATCCAGGGACAGTCGTCGCTGACCGACGACCCACTCGTCAGCCCGACACCCGAACGTTCGCGCGCGCTGTTTGCGCAGTCGCTGGCCAAGACCATCGACGTGCTCAAGGCCGCTGGAAAACAGGTGGTGGTGCTGGGCCCGATACCGGGTGCGCGGCGGAGTGTTCCGCAGACGCTGGCGCGCCACGCACGGGCCGGTACGCCGCTGGAACAAGGCCTGGTGTTCTCGTTGGCCGAGCACCGGGCACGCCATGACTACTTCTTCGCTGCCCTGCCCGCGGTGGCCGGCCGCCTGGACGGCTACCTGGACCCGGCCGACATCTTCTGCGCCACCGGCGTGTGCCAGGTGCATCGCGGCGGCAAGCCGCTGTACTTCGACAACGACCACATCAGCGTCTTTGGCGCCAGCGTGCTCGAACCCGCGCTCAGGCGCGCGCTGGCGGGTCAGCCGTCGCTGCTGACGCCTCAGCCGCCCGCTGGCGCATCGACAACCACTCGTTGAGTGCCAAGGCCACCAGCACCAACAGCCCGCCCAAGATGACCGCCTGAGAAGGCGATTCGGTGCCTGACAGCCAGGCCCAGCTGACCCCGAAGATCACTTCCAGCAGCGACAGCAGGGCCGCTTCCGGGGCCTTGAGCACGCGGGAGGCCGCCACCGCCATCAGGCAGGGAATGGCCAGCTGGAAGACACCCAGCAAACCCAGCAAGCTGACATCGTGCAGGCTCGCCCGCATGGGCAGCGCCAGCGGCAGCGTGATCAGTGCCGACAGCAGGGCGCCCAGCAACACGGCCGTGAGCATGTCGGCGGGGGGGTCGGCCGGCGTGCCGGCGCCGTCAGCAACTGCGGTGGCGGGCCGGGCTGCACGAGCCGCCTGGGCCTGCAGCAGTGTCCAGTTGGTGGCCGCGGCCAGCGGCACACACAAGGCCACCAGCACGCCGCCCAGGTGCCGCGCATCACCCCCTGAGAGCTCGTGGCCGTACATCCAGACGATGCCCGCCCCGGCCACAACGATGGCCAACCACGTACGCGGCGCCAGCCGGTGGCCCAGCGCCACCCGCGCGCCGATCGCGGTGAACAGCGGCGCCAGCGCCATCGTGACCAGCACATTGGCCACGGTGGTCAGCGTGAGGGCCAGCATGAAGGCGGTGTACATCACACACCAGCACAGCCCAGACACCCACAACGCCCGGCCGCCCGTTCGCAGCGTGCGCCACAGCGGGAGCGGACCACGCAGCCAGCTCAGCAGCACGATCAGCGCCAGGGCATTGAACGCACTGCGCCAGAACGTGACCTCGAAGCTGCGTGCCGATTCGAGGTAACGCGTGACCACCCCGGCGGTGCTCCACAACACGGTGGCCGCCACCATCATCAGCAGAGCCCGCTGGTGCGTCATGGGCGCAGCCCTCAACCGCCCGACTCGCGCGAGGCCCGCTTGCGCTCGTGTTCCTTCAGGAAGCGCTTGCGCAGGCGGATGCTCTTGGGCGTGATCTCGACCAGCTCATCGTCCTCGATGAACTCCACCGCATATTCCAGCGTCAGGTCGATGGGCGGGGTGATCTTGATGGCGTCTTCCTTGCCGCTGACGCGGAAGTTGGTCAGCTGCTTGGTCCTGACGGCGTTCACCACCAGGTCGTTGTCGCGGCTGTGGATGCCCACGATCATGCCTTCATAGACCGGGTCGCCCGGGCGCACAAACATGCGGCCACGGTCGTCCAGCTTGCCCAGCGCGTAGGTGACGATCTCGCCGTCGTCCATGCTGATCAGCACCCCGTTCTTGCGGCCGGCAATCTCGCCCTTGTAGGGCTCCCAGCTGTCGAAAATGTTGCTGATGAGGCCTGTTCCCCGCGTGAGGTTCAGGAACTCGTTGGAAAAGCCGATCAGCCCGCGCGCCGGGATGCGGTATTCCAGGCGGACTCGCCCGCGGCCATCGGTCTCCATGTTGACGAGCTCGCCCTTGCGTTCACCCAAGGCCTGCATCACGCCACCCTGGTGCTGGTCCTCGATGTCGGCGGTGACCATCTCCATGGGCTCGTTGCGCACGCCGTCCACGTCCTTGAACACCACACGCGGCTTGCCGACGGCCAGTTCATAGCCTTCGCGGCGCATGTTCTCCAGCAGGATGGTCAGGTGCAGTTCACCGCGGCCCGACACCTCGAAGATGCCGTCCTCGCCCGATTCCTTCACGCGCAGCGCGACGTTGCTCTGCAGCTCTTTCTGCAGGCGGTCCCAGATCTGGCGGCTGGTCACAAACTTGCCCTCGCGGCCCGCCAAGGGGCTGGAGTTGACGCAGAAGTTCATCGTCAGCGTGGGTTCGTCCACCTTCAGCATGGGCAGCGGGGCCGGCGTCTCGACGCTGGTGACCGTCACGCCGATGCCGATGTCCTCGATGCCGTTGATCAGCACGATGTCGCCCGGGCCGGCGCTGGTGGCCTGCAGCCGCTCCAGGCCTTCGAAGGTCAGCACCTGGTTGATGCGGCCCTTGACCTGCCGTCCTTCGGGGCCCTCGGCCACCAGCACTTCCATGCCAGGGCGGATGGTGCCGGCGTTGATGCGCCCGACGCCGATACGGCCTACATAGGTGCTGTAGTCCAGCGAGCTGATCTGCAGCTGCAGCGGTGCTTCAGGGTCACCCTGGTGCACCGGCACATGGCCCAGCACGGTCTCGAACAAGGCCGAGAGGTCAGTGCCCCAGGCTTCGCCCGCGGGGCCTTCCTTCAGCGACGCCCAGCCGTTCAGGCCCGACGCATAGACCACCGGGAAATCGAGCTGCTCTTCGGTGGCGCCCAGCTTGTCAAACAGTTCAAACGCGGCGTTGATGACGTAATCGGGGCGCGAGCCGGGTTTATCGACCTTGTTGACCACCACGATGGGCTTGAGCCCCAGGGCCAGCGCCTTCTTGGTGACAAAGCGGGTCTGCGGCATCGGGCCTTCCTGGGCATCGATGAGCAGCACCACACCGTCGACCATGCTCAAGGCACGCTCGACCTCGCCACCAAAGTCAGCGTGGCCTGGGGTGTCGACGATGTTGATGTGGGTGCCTTGCCAGGTGACGGCGCAGTTCTTGGCCAGGATGGTGATGCCGCGTTCACGCTCGATGTCGTTGCTGTCCATCACCCGTTCGGCGACTTGCTGGTTCTCGCGGAAGGTACCGCTCTGGCGCAGCAGCTGGTCAACCAGCGTGGTCTTGCCATGGTCGACGTGCGCGATGATGGCGATGTTGCGGATTTGCTTGCTCATGGCGTGCTAAGTGTTTCAATCGTCAGGGGTTCAGCAGGGCCTGCACCTCGAGAGGGCTCAGCAGGCGGTCGGCGATGAGTTCGCCGGCGGTGATGTGGGCGCTGCCCAGGAAGGCGCGCGGCTCGGGGCCGTAGACACGCACGCGGGGTGAGTCAGCCTGCGCCACACGGCGGCGCAAGCCCGACAGGAAACGGCCCGCTTCGTCGTCGGGCAGTTGCAGGGTGGGCCACTCTCGCAGCAAGGCGTCGGGTGGCATCAGCAGGGCATCCTGCTCGGCAGCGGGCAAGGCTTGCAAGGCGTCAAGGGTGATGGCGTCGTCGATGCGCAGCGCGCCGCTGCCCGTCCGGCGCAGCGCACTGAGGTGCGCACCGCAACCCAGTGCCTCGCCAATGTCTTCGGCCAGCGTTCGGATGTAGGTTCCCTTGCTGCAGCGCACCTGCAGTTGCAGTGACGGAGCATGCCAGCTGAGGATGTCGATGCTGTGAATGCACACACGCCTGGCCGGGCGCGCAATTTCCACGCCAGCCCGCGCATATTCGTACAGCGCCTTGCCCTCGTGTTTCAAGGCGCTGTGCATCGGCGGAACCTGGTCGATCTCGCCCACAAAGCGGCTCAACACGTCATTCAGCTGAGAAGGGGTGACGGCCACTGGCCGCTCCCGAAGAACCCGGCCTTCCAGATCGCCACCCACCCGGGTCTGCCCCAAGTGCAGCGTCGCGGTGTAGGCCTTGTCGGCGTCCAGGCTGACCTGCGCAAACTTGGTGGCCGCACCAAAACACAGCGGCAGAAGGCCCGTGGCCAGCGGGTCCAGCGTGCCGGTGTGGCCGGCCTTTTCGGCGCGCAAGATGCCCTTGGCCTTGGACAAGGCATCCTGGCTGGTCCAGCCCAGGGGCTTGTCCAGCAGCAGTACACCGTGCAGCGCACGGCGCGGCACCCGTTGACGCGTCTGGTTCACTCTTTGGCCCGTGTGGCGTTGGCCCGCGAAATGAGCGAGTTCAGGTCAGCGGCGCGCTCCGTGGTGCGGTCAAACTGGAAGTGCAGGCTGGGGACGGTGTGGATCTGCAGGCGCTTGAACAGGCCGTTCCGCAGGAAGCCGGCAGCCTCGTTCAGGCCGGCCTGGCTTTCCTGGGCTTCACCCACCAGCACCGAGAAGAACACCTTGGCATGGGCATAGTCCGGCGTGACCTCCACGGCATTGATGGTCACCATGCCGACACGGGGGTCCTTCAGTTCGCGGATGAGCTCGGCCAGATCACGCTGGATCTGGTCGGCGACGCGGTAGCTGCGGTTGGGCCCATTGGGCGATTTTTTGTGTCGGCTGCTCATGGGGCGCTCCAAACACAAACCCCGCCGTCTTGTGGTTGGCGGGGTTTGCTCAGTCGAGACTCACTCCGCACATCACAAGGTGCGGGCGACTTCCTTGATCTCGAAGAACTCGAGCTGATCACCTTCCTTGATGTCGCTGTAGTTCTTCAGCTTGACGCCGCACTCGAAGCCTTCCTTGACCTCGCGCACGTCTTCCTTGAAGCGCTTGAGCGAATCGAGCTCGCCGGT
>JAJTDE010000186.1 GCA_021298085.1 Rubrivivax sp. | reverse complement strand
CGTCGCATGCCAACTGGCCGTCCCGGCAGCGCTACGCCCAGGGCTACCTGCTGGACGACACCACCATCGAATGGTTCTTTGCGCAGCTGCTGCCGCCCGAACGGCGCCACGACTGGCGCTTTGCGCCCCTGCTGGCCGATGACCATGAAGGCCTGGCGCCCGCCCACGTGGTGCTGGCCGAATGCGACCCGCTGTTTGACGAAGGCCTGGCCTATGCCGACCAGCTGCGTGCATCCGGTGTGCCCGTCAGCCTGGAGATCGGGCGCGGGCTGACCCACGATTTCATCAAGATGGGCCGCAGCCTGCCCGAGGCTGCGCATGCGCTGGACAGTGCTGCGCAGGCCCTGCAACAGGCCTTCGGCCTGACCACCGACGGAGACCCCGCCCCATGACACGCCGCTCATTCCGCCACCTTGAACGCCTGCGCGTGCGCTGGGCCGAAGTTGACCTGCAGAAGATCGTCTTCAACGGCCACTACCTGATGTACTTCGACACCGCGGTCGCCGGTTACTGGCGCGCATTGGCCATGCCGTACCACGACACCATGGCCGCACTGCAGGGTGACCTGTACGTGCGCAAGGCCACGGTGGAATACCTCGCCTCGGCGCGTTATGACGACCTGCTCGACGTGGGCATGCGGGTGCAGCGCATCGGCAATTCGTCCATCGTCTTTGCCGCGTCAGTCTTTCTGGGCGAACGGGCGCTGGTCACCGGCGAGCTGGTCTATGTGTTTGCCGACCCAGCGACGCAGACCTCACGCCCGGTGCCTGACGCACTGCGCCAGACCTTGCAGGCCTTCGAGGACGGGCAGCCGATGGTGACGGTGCGCCAGGGCCCGGCCAGTGAACTGCTGGCCGTGGCCACACCCATCCGCCGCGCCGTGTTTGTCGACGAGCAGGGCATCCCGGCCGACCTGGAGAGCGACAGTGCCGACGCAGACGCCTGGCACGCCGTGGCGTTCAACCGCCTGGGCCACGCTGTGGGCACGGGCCGTCTGCTGCCGCTGGGCGACGGGCGCGCCAAGATCGGCCGCATGGCCGTGTTGAGGGATGTGCGGGGTGCCGGTGTCGGCGAACAGCTGCTGGCGGCGCTGAGTCAGGCGGCGCGCGAGCAGGGCCACCACAGCGTGGTGCTGAGCGCGCAGGAATCGGCCGTCGGCTTCTACCGCCGCGCCGGTTTTGTGGCCAACGGTGAGCCGTACGAGGAAGCGGGCATCACCCACCAGGCGATGTCGATGGCCCTTCACCCGGCGTGAGCCCTGGGACGGCCACCGCAAGCGCCGATCAGCTCTCCACGCGCCGGAAGGCTTCGACCACCCGGGGTGAGGCCATCAGCGCCGCCAGCGCCGGCGCCGCGGCGTTGGCAATCAAGGCCTGCAGCGGGCCGTCGATGCCCTGGGGGTGGCGGTAGACCTCCATCACGGTGAAGCGGCCGTCGGGGCTGCCATCGCGCTGCAGCAGTTCGGCCTCCAGGCCGTCAATGCGGCTGCACAGGACGGACTGCATGCGGCCGGCCGCCGCCAGCGCGGCATTCAGCTCGTGGGTCTTCCAGTAGACGTACAGCTCGCGCGCGCCCACTACGGCCTGCTCGCAACGGGTTTGGCTGGCGCGTGCATGCGCGCGGTGGGTGTCTTCGGCGCGACCGGCGCCGGAGTGCCGCTGGCGGGTGTAGCCGACGTCTTCCGGCGAGAGGCTGCTGTCAAGCTCGAGGTCCAGTTCACTGTCGGCGTGGGTCATGCGGCTTCCGCGGGGAGCGGATACGGAAGTTCAGACACTTCCATATCGACACCACCCGACAGAAACTTCAGGCCCGCCTGCACCGCCGCCAGCTTGACCTCCACCACCGCATGCCAGGCCGCGCCCTCGGCCTGCGGCGCGGGCGCCGGCGCGGCCAGCACCACCTCGCCGGCGGGCTGGCCCGGGTCAGACGGGTGGACGACATCCGCGCCGGGCTGCAGGGGCCCGCTGGCGCGCATCAACACCATCCGGCGCTTGATCGTGCCGCGGTACTGGCTGCGCGCCACCACCTCTTGCCCGGGGTAGCAGCCCTTCTGAAAGTCGACACCGCCCACGAGCTCCAGGTTGACCATCTGCGGCACGAAGTGCTCGACCGTCGCGGCCACCACCCGGGGCACGGCGCTGCCGACTTCCAGCCAGCGCCAGGTGTCGTGGTTCAGGCTGGGCAGCGGCGGCGGTGCCGCCTGCGCGTCATCCAGCCACAGGAAGCGCGGCAGGCCGTGCACATCGGGCAGGCGAACCCAGCAACCCGCGGGTGTGCCGTCGGCAGCGGGCTCGGCCGAACGACCACCAGATTGCCAGGCCTGGGCCTGCTCGGCCTGCGGGCCCAGCCACTGCGCGGCGGCCTGGCCCACCAGCCCCCACACCCGTCGCTGGGCCGAGGCATCGGCCAGCTTGCAGCGGGCGCGCAGCACAAACATCGACAAGCGCTTGGCGGTTGGCGCCAGCAGGTCGGCACTGCACAGCAGCCACAGCCGGTGGGGCTCTGGCTGAACCACCACAAAACTCGCCAGCAGGCGCCCCTTGGCGGAGCAGTAACCCGCCAGCCGGGCCCGCTGCGCCGTCATGCCCTGCACGCTGTTGGTCAGCTGGGAATGCAGGAAGCTGGCACTGTCTTCACCGCGGGCTTCAATCACACCCCAGTCGGACAGCGGAACGGCACCGCAGGCGATGTAGGCAGCGGCGGCGGCGCCTGACGAGACGGACGCGGTCAAGAGATCCTGGTTCATGGGCTCATTATCATCAGCGCCCATGTCCGTGAACGGTTTCGGGTTTCGGTGGCTCCAGCGCATCAGCGCGGTCTTGGCCTTGCTGGGGGTGCTGGCGGCCGCCGGCTTCTGGGCGGCGCAGCGCTGGGTGGACACCCCGCTCAACCTGACCAAGCCCGAGGTGCAGGTCACCGTCGAGCGCGGCGCCTCGGCGCGTGAGGTGGCCGCCCTCTGGGCAGCCGAAGGCGTCGACGCCCCGGCCAGCTGGCTGGCGCAGTGGTTCATGTGGTCAGGGCAGGCGCGCCGCATCCGCGCCGGCACCTACGCCGTGGAGCCCGGGGTCACCCCGCGCAGCCTGCTGCAGAAGATGGTGGACGGCGACGAGGCACTGGCCAGTGTGCGGCTGATCGAGGGCTGGACCTTTGCCCAGTTCCGCCAGGCCCTGGCCAAGGCACCGCACCTGGTCAACACCACCGCGGCCATGGACGAGGCGCAGCTGATGGCGGCCATCGGGGCTGAATCGGTCAGGGCAGAAGGGCGCTTCTTCCCCGATACCTACCGCTACCCGCGGGGTGCCAGCGACACCGCCGTGCTGCGCCAGGCCTACCAGGCCATGCAGCAGCGCCTGGCCGCCGCCTGGGCAGCCCGCGCCACGGACATCCCCCTGCAAAGCGCCGACGAGGCCTTGATCCTGGCCTCCATCGTCGAGAAGGAAACCGGCCGGGCGTCCGACCGCGGGCAGATCGCCGGGGTATTTGTCAACCGGCTGCGCATCAACATGCCGCTGCAGACCGACCCGACCGTCATCTACGGCCTGGGTGAGCGCTTCGATGGCAACCTGCGCCGCCGAGACATGGAAGCCGACACCCCCTTCAACACCTACACCCGCCGCGGCCTGCCGCCTACCCCGATCGCCATGCCCGGCGCGCAGTCGCTGCTGGCGGCGGTGCAGCCCGAGTCAACCCGCGCGCTGTACTTCGTGGCCCGCGGCGATGGCAGCAGTGCCTTCAGCGAGAGCCTGGCCGAGCACAATCGCGCCGTCAACCAGTACCAGCGACGCCAAGCCCCGTGAGCCGAACCTCCCCCGTGCCGGGCCGCCAAGAGGCGGCTGGAGGCACCTTCATCAGCTTTGAAGGCATCGACGGCGCGGGCAAGACCACGCACATCGACGCCCTGGCCGCCGGCCTGCGGGCCTCTGGCGCCGAGGTGGTTCTCACCCGGGAACCCGGTGGCACCCCATTGGCCGAGAGCCTGCGCGAACTGGTGCTGCACCAGCCCATGGACGCGCTGACCGAAGCGCTGGCCGTCTTCGCCGCCCGGCGGGACCACGTCCAGCGTGTCATCCGCCCCGCCTTGCAGCGGGGGCAGACCGTCATCTGCGACCGCTTTGCCGACGCGAGCTTTGCCTACCAGGGCGGCGGCAACGGCTGCCCCTGGGCGGTGTTGCAGCAGCTGGAAGCCTGGGTGTTGGAGGGCCTGCAACCTGACCTGACCCTGCTGTTTGACCTGCCCGCCGAGGAAGCCGCACGCCGGCGCGCTGCCGCCCGCCACCCTGACCGTTTTGAATCCCAGGACACGGACTTCTTCGAACGGGTGCGCAGCGCCTACCTGCGCCGCGTGGCAGAAGACCCGTCACGCTTTGCGCTCATCGACGCCCAGCAAACACCCGCCGACGTCTGGCAACAGGTGCAGAACGCCTGCCGCCAGCGTTGGCCTGGCCTGCTGTCGCCGCAACCCTGACGGCCCGCCAGCACCATGCCCTCCACCAAGGCCCCCCCGCGTGAGACCGATGCATCCGCAGGCGCGTCGGCGGCCGGCGCGCAGGTGTTTCTGCCGACGCCCTTGCCCTGGCTGGCGGCCAGCCTGCAGACCTTGGTCACCCAGTACACCGGCCACGCGCTGCTGCTGCACGGGGCGGTGGGCGATGGCGCCCACGAATTGGCGCTGCGCCTGGGCCAGGCCTGGTTGTGCGAGAACACCGAACCGGGCCGCCCCAAGCCCTGCCTGCGCTGTGCCAGCTGCCATCTCTACGGCCAGGCCGCCCACCCCGACCAGCACTGGCTGCTGCCGGAAGAGATGGCCCTGGCCCGCGGCATGCCGGTCGACATCAAGCCCGGGCGCAAGCCCAGCCGGCAGATCCGCGTGGAAGAGGTGCGTGCCTTCATCGACGGCCTGTCCACCACCACCGGGCGAGGGCAGGGCAAGGCCCTGGTGATCCTGCCGGCGGAAGCCATGAATGGCGTGGCCGCCAGCGCCCTGCTGAAGACCCTGGAAGAGCCGCCCGCGGGGACGCGCATCGTGCTGGCCGTCTCTGACCCGGCGCGGCTGCTGCCCACCATCCGCAGCCGATGCCAGCACTTCAGGCTGCCGCCGCCCGCCACCGACGTGGCGCTGCGCTGGCTGGGCGAGCAGGGCGTGCCACGCGCCGAGACCCTGCTGCGGGCCTGCGCCGGGCACCCGCTGGACGCCCTGGGCCTGCATGCCGCCGGCGTCAGCGCTGAGCGGTGGCTGGCCTTGCCGCAGCGCCTGGCCGACGGTGACGTCTCGGCAGTGGCGGGCTGGAGCCCGGCCAACGCGCTGGATGCGCTGGGCAAGCTCTGCCACGACGCCATGGCCGCTGCCGTGGGCGGGCCACTGGCGTTTTTTGACGGCGCCCCGATGCCGTCCGGCCTGGACCTGATGCGGCTGAGCCAGTGGCACCGCAGCCTGCAGGGCTTTGCCCGCCACGCTGATCACCCCTGGAACGAGCCGCTCCTGGCCGCTGCGCTGGCCCGGGAGGCCCAGGACGCACTTCGCCCGCCAACACGCGCGGCGGCATCGACATCGACGTCGGCAGGGCGCTGAGACGGCAGGAACACCGCGCCAGCGGCCTCGGCGCGTCATCGCACACACATCGACGCAAAAAAGGCGCCCAGGCGCATCGCCCGGTTTGGTTACACTTTCGCCATGGTCAACTCGGTCAGCAACCGCTCGGGTTTTGCGGGTGATTCCGTGAGTTCAGGGCTTCCCAGCCGGGGGCCCAACAGCAGCCTGCCGGCAACGGCAGGCCCGTCAGGGATGGGGCCTGCGCTGGGCTCCAGCCTGGTTCCGGCACCCGGCATCACCAGCGGCCGCCCCAGCGTCATCCAGCTCGTGTTCCGGGAGAAGTCGGCGCTGTATGCCGCTTATGTGCCCGTGCTGGCCGACGGCGGGCTGTTTGTCCCCACCACGCGTGATTACCGGCTGGGCGAGGACATCTACCTGCTGCTCTCGCTGCCCGACGACCCTCAGCGTTACCCGGTGGCGGGCAAGGTGGCGTGGATCACACCCGCCAATGCCTCCGGCGGCCGGACCCAGGGCGTGGGCGTGCGATTCCCCAACGACGACAAGACCCGCGCACTCAAGCTGAAGATCGAAGAAGTGCTCGGGACCACCATCTCCAGCTCCAAGCCCACGCAGACCATCTGAGCCGGCGGGCGTTTCCCCTCAACGCGTGCCGGCCATGTTTGTCGATTCCCATTGCCACCTGGTCTTTGAAGGCCTGTCAGAACGCATCGACGATGTGCTGGCAGGCATGCGCGCGGCCCAGGTAGACGAAGCACTGTGCATCTGCACCACCATTGAGGAATTTCCCAGGGTGCGGGGGCTGGCCGAATCGCACGCTACGCTGTGGGCCACGGTGGGTGTTCACCCAGACACCGAAAACCTGCACGAACCCGACGCGGACGAACTGGTGGCGCTGGCCCAGCACCCGCGGGTGCTGGCGATTGGCGAGACGGGCCTGGACTACTACCGCCTGAATGGCCGCACGCTGGCCGACATGGCCTGGCAGCGCGAACGCTTCCGGCAGCACATCCGGGCGGCACGGCGCTGCGGCAAGCCCCTGGTGGTGCACACCCGCGAAGCCTCGGCCGACACCCTGGCCATCCTGGCGGAGGAGGGGGCTTCCGAGGTCGGCGGCGTCTTCCATTGCTTCACCGAGACGGCCGAGGTGGCCCGGGCGGCGCTGGACATGGGCTTCTACATCTCGTTTTCCGGCATCCTGAGCTTCAAGAACGCGCAGGCCTTGCGCGACGTGGCCGCCTGGGTGCCACTGGAGCGTTGCCTGATCGAGCCCGACAGCCCGTACCTCGCGCCCGTGCCGTACCGCGGCAAGACCAACGAGCCGGCCTATGTGCCCTACGTGGCTCAAGCGCTGGCGCAGGCCAAGGGCCTGACGGTGGACGCCGTGGCCGAGGCCACCACCCGCAACTACCGGCAACTCTTCGGGCGCTGAGACGCAGGCGCAGGCGCCTGCGCTGAACCTGCACAGCGGCTGCCCAGGCCACCATTGTCAGAATTTGTCTGACACGCCAAACCGCCAAACGCCGATGTTGCGGTCACGGGCCGACTTCTACATTCCTTCCGAACCGGTGTCTTTTCACGGAGGGAACCCACCATGCTGCCCAAAGAAGCCCCAAACCCGTTTGGCCATCTCATCAACCCCGACAGCGTCGCCAAGGCCATTGAAGCCTCAGAACGCCTGAGCCGACTGCAAAGCCGCGTGTGCCGTCCGCTGGACCGTCCGCTGATCCCGAATGCCAAGGCGATGGACCCGGCGGTCGCCGCCTTTGACGCCGCCATCGAGCGTGCGTCGGCCACCCGCCGAGCCATGTCCTGAGCGCCATCGCGTAGATGGACAATGTGTATTATGTAAACT
>JAJTDE010000185.1 GCA_021298085.1 Rubrivivax sp. | reverse complement strand
TCACATACTCACCGTACTCGGCGTTGTTGCTGATCGAGTAGTTCATGTTGGCGATGCCGCCTTCATAGATCAGGTCGACGATCAGCTTCAGCTCGTGCAGGCACTCGAAGTAGGCCATCTCCGGGGCATAGCCAGCCTCGACCAGGGTCTCGAAACCGGCCTTGATCAGCTCGACGGTGCCACCGCACAGGACGGCCTGCTCGCCGAAGAGGTCGGTCTCGGTTTCCTCGCGGAAGTTGGTCTCGATCACGCCGGCGCGGCCGCCGCCGTTGGCAGCGGCGTAGCTCAGGGCCAAGTCACGCGCCTTGCCGGTCTTGTCGGCGTGCACGGCGATCAGGTGCGGAACACCGCCACCCTGGGCGTAGGTGCTGCGCACGGTGTGGCCAGGCGCCTTGGGGGCCACCATCCAGACGTCGAGGTCGTCACGGGGCACCACTTGCCCGTAGTGCACGTTGAAACCGTGGGCAAAGGCCAGCGACGCGCCTTGGCGGATGTGGGGTTCCACATCGTTCTTGTAGACCGAGGCAATCTGCTCGTCGGGCAACAGGATCATCACCACGTCAGCGCCGCGCACGGCGTCGGCCACTTCGGCGACCTTCAGGCCGGCCTTCTCGACCTTGGCCCAGGAGGCGCCGCCCTTGCGCAGACCCACGGTGACCTTCACGCCGCTGTCGTTGAGGTTCTGGGCATGGGCGTGGCCCTGGGAACCGTAGCCGATGATGGCGACATTCTTGCCCTTGATCAGGCTCAGGTCGGCGTCTTTGTCGTAATAGACCTTCATGGGGTGCTCCTGTGGTGTGGTGTCAGGTGTTGAGGGTTGGGGGCACGCTGCGTCAGACCCGCAGGATGCGTTCGCCGCGGCCGATGCCGCTGGCACCGGTGCGCACGGTTTCGAGAATGGCCGATCGATCGATGGCCAGCAGGAAGGCGTCAAGCTTGGTGGAGTCACCGGTGAGCTCGATGGTGTAGGTCTTCTCGGTCACGTCGATGATGCGGCCGCGGAAGATGTCGGCCATGCGCTTCATCTCCTCGCGCTCCTTGCCGACGGCCCGCACCTTGATCAGCATCAGCTCACGTTCGGTGAAGCTGCCTTCGGTGAGGTCCACCACCTTGACGACCTCGATCAGCCGGTTCAGGTGCTTGGTGATCTGCTCGATCACCTCGTCGCTGCCGGTGGTGACGATGGTCATCCGGGACAGCGAGGCGTCCTCGGTGGGCGCGACGGTGAGGCTCTCGATGTTGTAGCCACGGGCTGAAAACAGCCCGACCACGCGGGAAAGTGCGCCGGGCTCATTCTCGAGCAGCACGGCAATGATGTGCTTCATCTCAGTCCTGTCGTTCGTGTCCCTCAGGCCGGCCGCGGTAACGGCTGGCCCTTGGCCACGATGAAGAGGTTGTCAACGGTGTGTGCCGTCGGGATGGGAAGTGGGCCTGGTCAAGCCCGATGACAAGGGCCACGCGGGCGGTAACCCACGCTGACACCCGCCACCGGCAGACCCGGCTCAGAGGTCTTCCGAACCCAGCAGCATCTCGGAAATGCCCTTGCCCGCCTGCACCATGGGCCAGACGTTTTCCGTCGGGTCGGTGCGCACGTCCAGGAAGACGGTGCGGTCTTTCAGGCGGATCATCTCGCGCAGCGCCGGCTCGACTTCCGACGGCCGCTCGATCTTGATGCCGACATGGCCGTAGGCTTCGGCCAGCTTCACAAAATCAGGCAGGGCGTCCATGTAGCTGTGCGAATAGCGGCCGCCGTAATCCAGCTGCTGCCATTGCCGCACCATGCCCAGGTAACGGTTGTTCAGCGACACCACCTTGACGGGCGTGTTGTACTGCTTGCAGGTCGACAGCTCCTGGATGCACATCTGGATGCTGCCTTCACCGGTGATGCAGAAGACCTCGGCATCGGGCTTGGCCAGCTTGATGCCCATCGCATACGGCAGGCCCACGCCCATCGTGCCCAGGCCGCCGGAGTTGATCCAGCGGCGCGGTTCGTCGAAGCCGTAGTACTGGGCCGCCCACATCTGGTGCTGGCCGACGTCTGACGTGACGTAGCAGTCGGTGCCTTTGGTCAGGCGGTGGAGCGTTTCGACCACCATCTGCGCCTTGATGACCTCGTCACTGCCCTTGTACTTCAGGCACTGGCGGGCACGCCACTCGTTGACCTGGTTCCACCAGGTGCCCAGCGCCGCCGCGTCAGGCTTCTGCTGCGCTTCGCGGATCTGGGTGATGAGCTCCTGCAGCACGTCCTTGACGTCACCGACGATGGGAATGTCGACCTTCACGCGCTTGGAGATGCTGGAAGGGTCGATGTCGATGTGGATGATCTTGCGCTCGACCTGGGCAAAGTGCTTCGGGTTGCCGATCACGCGGTCGTCAAAGCGGGCACCCACCGCCAGCAGGACGTCGCAGTTCTGCATCGTCATGTTGGCTTCGTACGTGCCGTGCATGCCCAACATGCCCAGGAACTGCGGATGGCCTGCAGGGATGGCACCCAAACCCATCAGGGTGTTGGTGCAGGGGTAGCCCAGCATGTCCACCAGCTGGCGCAGCTCGGCACTGGCTTCACCCAGAATGACACCGCCACCGGTGTAGATATACGGGCGCTTGGCGCTGAGCAGCAGTTGCACGGCCTTGCGGATCTGGCCCGCATGGCCCCGGCGCACCGGGTTGTAGCTGCGCATCTCGATGGTCTGGGGGTATTCGAAGGCGGTGGTCTTCAGCGACACATCCTTCGGGATGTCCACCACCACCGGGCCTGGACGGCCGGTGCGGGCGATGTGGAAGGCCTTCTTGAGCGTCAGTGCCAGTTCGCGCACATCCTTGACCAGGAAGTTGTGCTTGACGATGGGGCGTGTGATGCCGACGGTGTCGCATTCCTGGAAGGCATCCAGCCCGATGGCCGGCGTGGGAACCTGCCCGGTGATGATCACCATCGGGATGGAATCCATGTAAGCCGTCGCGATGCCGGTGATGGCATTCGTGACGCCAGGCCCCGAGGTGACCAGGGCGACGCCGACCTCGCCGGTGGCGCGGGCGTAGCCGTCTGCGGCATGCACAGCCGCCTGCTCGTGCCTGACCAGCACGTGCTCGATGGTGTCCTGCTTGTAAAGCGCGTCGTAGATGTAGAGCACCGCCCCACCGGGGTAACCCCAGAGGAACTTGACGCCCTCGGCCTGCAAGGAGCGCACGAGGATCTCGGAGCCATTGAGCTCCGGGGGCGAGGAAGAGGGGGAGTTTTGCGGTTGTGCCGAAGCGGCACGCTTGACTTCCGCGGCAGACATGTCCATGAAGAACCTTTGTGAATTTCTCTAACGAAAAACCATCGGTGTACCTGGGCGCACCCTCGTGAGGTGGCGGTGGTACCTGCGCGGTCACAACACCGCCCGCTGCCGTCAGCGGGCCAGCAAAGAGACCTGTTTCGTTTTGTACGAACTGCGCATTATCGCACCAGGTTTGCATCTCCGCGCCGGGCGGCCCGCGCAGGCCATAATCTTCCGATTCGGAGACAAGGGCCCGTCGGCCCGGAAAAGCAGCGCTTGGCCAGCGAACAGGAACTGTCACTCTTTCTCAAGGGCATCGAAAAACGTGCGTTCAAGCGCACGGTGTATGCCGTCCGGGACGAGGACGCCGCACTGGACATCGTGCAGGACGCGATGATCCGACTCGCCGAGCGGTATGGTGATCGCCCGCCTGAAGAGCTGCCACTGGTGTTCCAGCGCATCCTGTCCAACGCCACGATGGATTGGTTCAGGCGGCAGAAGGTGCGCAATGCGGTGGTGTCCAACCTCTCGGACATCGAAGGCTCGTCAGAAGACGCCGATTTCGACCTTCTGGAAAGCCTGGAGACCCTGGAGAGCACCGAGGGCACCGAAAGTGCCGCGGATGCCGTGAGCCGGGCACAGACCTTGCGTGTCATCGAAGAAGAGATTTCGGCCCTGCCGCCGCGTCAACGGGAAGCGTTCCTGCTGCGTTACTGGGAAGAGTTCGATGTTTCCGAAACTGCACAGGCCATGGGTTGCTCTGAAGGCAGTGTAAAAACGCACTGTTCCCGCGCCGTTCACGCCCTGGCCAAAGCCCTGAAGTCCAAAGGAATCTTTTCGTGACCCGCCCGCCTCGTCAGGCACCGCTCGCCCACCGCCAGCAGGCTCTCGAAGCCCGCTTTGGCCTGCGCCTGGCACAAACCCTGAACGAACCGGAACTGGGCCATGACATCGAGCAGCGGCTGCGTGTGGCGCGGCAGCAGGCGCTGGCGCGCGCAGCGGCCGCACGGCAGGCAGCCCTCCCGGCAACAGCGGTGGTCGGACGTGCCGGTGCGACGGTCACCTTGGGCTTCGGCGGCAACTGGTGGCTGCGGGCGGCGGCGCTCACTCCCTTGCTGGTGCTGGCGCTGGGTGTGCTGCTCATCGGCTATGTCGACGATGAAGAGCGTATCCGGGCCGCGGTGGAAGTCGATGCCGTGTTGCTGTCGGACACCCTGCCACCCAAGGCCTACACCGACCCGGGATTCACGGAGTACCTGAGGCAGTCGCCCCCGTGATGGCCCTGTTCTCGACGTGTCATGCACAGCGTTCTGCCACGAATGCCGGTGTGCCGCGCGCCAGGGGCTGGACACTGGGCTTCCTGGTCACCCTGGCCGCGCTGGTCATGCCACTGCTGACAAGCCCTGCAGGTGCCCGTGTGGCCATGCCGGCCCAGGCGCCAGTGGCTGGCACCATCAAGGCCGTGTCGGAAAGCCGGCCTGAGTGGGCCGCCCTCACTGTCGCGCAGCAGCAGGCACTGGGACCGCTGAAGCCCGAGTGGGGCTCGATGGACGCCTCGCGCAAGCAGAAATGGCTTGAATTGGCTGCGCGCATGCCCCGCATGAGCCCCACCGAACGTGACCGCATCCAGCAGCGGATGGCAGAGTGGGTGCGCATGTCACCCACGGAACGCGGCCGCGCACGCATCCACTTCCAGGCGGCCCAGCAGCTCGCGCCGGGCGACCGCAAGGACCGCTGGGAGGCCTACCAGGCACTGCCGGCCGACCAGAGACAAGCCCTTGCCGCCCAGGCGGCCGCCAAGCGTGCACCAGCCCCCAGCCAGCGCGCCTCGGATTCCGAAGGCGCCACGCCGGTGGCCCCAAAAGCCGCACCGCGTACCGCCGACGCTGGCAACAGCGGCGCCAACACCAAGCGCAATGTGGTGCAACTGCCCAGCACCGTGGCCGCCGGTTCCGTGCCACGGCAGGTGGCGCCCACGGTCGTGCAGGCCAAGACAGGCGCGACCACCTCGCTGGTCAACACGCCGGCGCGCCCGCCTGCGCACCACCAAGTGGGCCTGCCCAAGGTCAATGCAGGCTCCGAGTTTGTCAACCCCAGCACGCTGCTGCCCCGACGCGGGCCACAAGGCGCGGCGGTGGTGGCGATGCCCGCGGCCAGCGCCGCTCCCGGGACCCCCTGACGATGCCGCTGGTGGCCAAGGCGTCGCCGTTGCGGCGGCGGTTGATCTGCATGGTCTATGAAGGCGTGCTGCTCTTCGGCGTGGTGGTGCTCGCGGGCCTGCTGTTCGCCGGCTTCACCCAGCAGCGGCACGCACTGCAGGGGCAGTGGGGCCTGAGAGCGCTGTTGTTCCTGGTGCTGGGCGCCTACTTCGTGGGTTTCTGGTCGCGCCGCGGACAGACGCTGGCCATGAAGACCTGGCACATCGAACTGCGCAGCCGCTCTGGCGCCCTTCCCTCTTCTGCACAGGCGTGCGCTCGCTACCTGTTGAGCTGGCTATGGTTCATGCCTGCCCTGGGCATTGCCTGGGCTGCCAACCTGCGCAGCGGCTGGGAGGTGGCGGGCGTGGTCATGGCTGGTGTCGCCGGCTACGCAGCACTGACCCTACTGCATCCAACCCGCCAGTTCTTCCACGACGTGCTCTGCGGCACGCAGCTGATCGACACCCGGCCGTCGGCGGCTACCCCACACCACGGCGCCGCAGCCCCGACACCGCCACCATGAACCTGCCCTCCGAACCCGCAGCCCAGCCGTTTGCAGTGTGTGTCTATTGCGGCTCGCGGCCCGGAGCCGACCCAGCCTATGCCGCAGCAGCCCAGGCCGTCGGCGGCCGCATCGGCCAGCGCGGGTGGTCTTTGGTGTATGGCGGGGGAAACGTCGGGCTGATGGGCATCGTCGCCGACGCCGCCCTGAAGGCAGGCGCACGCGCGATCGGCGTGATTCCCCGCGCCCTGATGGAACGTGAAGTAGGCCACCAGCGCCTTACCGAGCAGCATGTCGTCGACAACATGCACCAGCGCAAGCAGATGATGGCCGAACGCGCCGATGCCTTCGTCGCGCTGCCCGGCGGCATCGGCACACTGGAAGAGCTGTATGAGGTGTGGACGTGGTACCAGCTGGGTTACCACCGCAAGCCCATCGGCCTGCTGAATGTCAACGGCTACTACGACCAGCTGCTGGGCTTCATGCGGCACAGCGTGCAGCAGGGCTTCCTGGGCCAGGAGCAGCTGGACATGGTCGACGTGGACACTGACGCCGCTGTGCTACTGGAACGCCTGTACGCCCGCGCCTCGAAGACGTCTTCGGCTGACGGCTCAGCCGATTACTCCAGGATCTGACTCCAGGAACTGAACGCCGCTGCTGCGGCGCCTGGCTGCCTCAGACGGCGCTTTCATCGGTCTCGCCGGTACGAATACGGATGACCTGCTCGACGGCGGTGACAAAGATCTTGCCGTCACCGATCTTGCCCGTGCGTGCAGCCCTCACGACGGCTTCGATGCAGCGTTCGACGTCGCCGTCCTTCACCACCACCTCGACCTTCACCTTGGGCAGGAAATCGACCACGTATTCAGCGCCACGGTAGAGCTCGGTATGGCCCTTCTGACGGCCAAAACCCTTGACCTCAGTCACGGTCAGCCCAGACACACCCACCTCGGCCAGCGCTTCCCGAACCTCTTCGAGCTTGAAGGGCTTGATGATCGCGGTGATCTGTTTCATGGGGCGGGCTCCTGGGGGTGCGTTGGGCGGTTGCGGCACATTTAAGCACGGAACTTCGAGGTGATGGGATAGCGCCAATCCCTGCCAAAGGCCCGGTGGGTGATGCGGATACCGATGGGCGCCTGGCGCCGCTTGTACTCGTTGAGCTTGATCAGACGTGTGACACGTTCCACGGTCTGACGCTCGAAACCTGCAGCCAGCAGGTCGTCAATGCTGCAGTCGTCTTCCATGTAGCGGGCCAGGATGTCGTCCAGCACCTCGTAGGGCGGCAGGCTGTCCTGGTCCTTCTGGTCGGGCCGCAACTCTGCCGAGGGCGCGCGGGTGATGATGCGTTCGGGGATCACGGGGCCGATGCTGCCATCGGCACGCCGCGTGGGCTGGCGGTTCTTCCACTCGGCCAGCCGGTAGACCAGGGTCTTGGCCACGTCCTTGATGACGGCAAAACCGCCGGCCATGTCGC
>JAJTDE010000042.1 GCA_021298085.1 Rubrivivax sp. | reverse complement strand
TACAACGTGACCGTGCTCCATGCCTGGGGCATGACCGAGATGTCGCCGTTGGGAACGGTGTGCAACCTCAAGCTGCGCCAGCAGGCACTGCCGCCTGACGCCCAGATGGATGTCCTCGTCAAGCAGGGCCGTGCCGTGTTTGGTGTGGACATGAAGATTGTGGATCCCGAGGGCCGAGAGTTGCCATGGGACGGCGCCACCAGCGGAGACCTGCTGGTCAAGGGCCCGTGGATCATCTGCGGCTATTTCAAGGGTGAGGGCGGTGATCCGCTCGTGGGTGGCTGGTTTCCGACGGGTGACGTGGCCACGATTGATGCGGCAGGCTACCTGCAGATCACCGACCGCAGCAAGGACGTGATCAAGAGCGGTGGTGAGTGGATCAGCTCCATCGATGTCGAGAACATCGCCATGGCCCACCCCGCAGTGGCCATGGCCGCCTGCATCGCCGTGCCGCACCCAAAGTGGGACGAGCGGCCGCTGCTGGTGGTGGTGCGCAAGCCCGGCATGGCGTTGGACAGTGCCGAGCTGCTGGCGTTCTTCGAGGGCAAGCTCGCCAAGTGGCAGGTGCCCGACGACGTCGTGTTTGTCGATGCCATCCCGCTGGGTGCCACCGGCAAGATGCAGAAGATGAAGCTGCGAGAGCAGTTCCGCAACCACCCCTTGCCGGGGCGCTGAGGCCTCGCGCGCGATACTTCCGGCCCGCGGATGGGCCGCGCTGCGCGCGGCTGCCGGGTGGTGGCCTCGCGTCGCAAGGCTGCAGCAAGTTCGTGCGTCTGTCCTGAGAGGTTGGTGGAATGTCTGCCCTGGTTTGGCGTTGTGGGCGCTTTGTAGCGCCCCTTGTCGTTCTGGCCGTGCTGGCCGTGTCGATGGCCCTGCTCCAGCCCGCGCGCGCCCAGCAGGGCGAGACAGTGCGCATCGCCTGGGTCGACGGCTTGTCGGGGCCCTTTGCGGCCCAAGGCAACAATACGCTGCGAACCTTTCAGTTCCTGGCCGGCCGTGCATGGCCCAACCCGGCCGGCGTGCGCTTCGAGATCGTCCCGTTTGACAGCAAGGGCAGTGTGCAGGAGGCCCTCAGCGCGCTGCGGGCGGCCAGCGACCAAGGCATCCGGTATGTGGCCCAGGGCAACAGCTCGGCCGTGGCCGGCGCCTTGATCGATGCCATCAACCGCCACAACGAACGCAACCCCGGCCGCGAACTGGTGTTTTTCAACTATGCGGCGGTGGACCCTGACCTGACCAACAGCCGCTGCAGCTTCTGGCACTTCCGGCTTGATGCCGACACGTCCATGAAGATGGAGGCCATCGCCGCCGCCGTGCGCGACGACCCGGCGGTCAGGCGCGTCTACCTGATCAACCAGAACTATGCGCATGGCCAGCAGGTCAGTCGCTTTGCGCGCGAGGCGTTGGCGCGCAAGCGCCCCGATGTGCAGATCGTCGGCGAGGACCTGCACGCGATCGGCCAGGTCAAGGACTTTGCGCCCTACGTGGCCAAGATGAAGGCCGCGGGGGCTGACACGGTCATCACCGGCAACTGGGGCAATGACCTGTCGCTGCTGATCCGGGCGGCCAAGGACGCCGGCCTGACCGCACGCTTCTACACCTACTACGCCAATGCCCTGGGCACACCCACCGCGATGGGCGATGCGCTGGAAGGGCGTGTCACGGTGGTGTATGCGTCCTACGCCAACCTGCCGGGGGAACACCAGCCCTTGCAGGCCAACTTCCGGGCGCGTTTCAACGAAGACTACACGATGACCAACGTGTACCACCTGTTCAAGCTGCTGCCGGCGGCCATGGCCCGCGCCTCGAGCACCGATCCGGTCAAGGTGGCCTTGGCGCTCAGCGGGCTGAGTGTGCAGAGCTTCAACGGCACCATCACCCTGCGCAGCGCTGACCATCAACTTCAGCAGACGCTGTACCAGTCCACCTGGCAACGCCACGACCCCCGTGTGCCGGGGCGGCGTGTCAATGTCGAGGGCACTGGCATGACCTGGGAGCTCAACCGCGTCTTCGAACCCTACGTGGCCAGCATGCCCACCAGTTGCCAGATGAAGCGGCCCGCGGGTCAGTGACGGCCTGTCCGGCAGCCCCGACACCCTGCGCTGGCCCTGGCTGACGATGGAAACCTGGCTGGTCACCGTGCTCAACGGCATCAGCTATGGGCTGCTGCTGTTCCTGCTGAGCGCAGGGCTGACGCTGATCTTCAGCATGATGGGGGTGCTGAACTTTGCCCATGCCAGCTTCTACATGCTGGGCGCCTACCTGGCCTATACGGTCTCAGGTTTCCTCGGGTTCTGGGCGTCCTTTGTGCTGGTGCCGGCGGCGTGTCTGGTGCTGGGTGCGGCCTTCGAGGTGGCCTGCCTGAGGCCGGTGCGGCGCGCGGGGCATTTGCCTGAGCTGCTGATGACCTTCGGCTTCTCGTTTCTGCTGTTTGAGCTGGTTCAGCTGGGCTGGGGCCGTGGGCCCGTGGACTACCGCCTGCCGGACCTGCTGCAGGGGCCGCTGTTCACGGTGCAGGGCTTTCCCTTTCCGCGCCACCGTGCCTTCATGATGATGCTGTCGCTGCTGATGCTGCTGCTCATGTGGCTGGTGCTGCGTCGCAGCCGCATCGGCCTGGTGGTGGCCGCCGCCATCACCCATGCCGACATGGTGCAGGCGCTGGGCCACAACGTGCCCCGCATCATGACCGGCGTATTTGCCGCGGGCAGTGCGTTGGCCGGGCTGGCGGGTGTCATTGGGGGGGCTGTGTGGGTCACCGAGCCGGGCATGGCGGCGGCGTTGGGCCCCATCATCTTCGTGATCGTGGTCATCGGGGGCCTGGGTTCGCTGCAGGGGGCGTTCTGGGCCTCGATGCTGATCGGCTGTCTGCAGACCTGGGCGGTGGGGGTCGATGTCTCTGCGGGCAGCATGCTGGCCACGATGGGTGTCGCCACGGCAGTGCCAGGCTGGGTTCAGCCCTTGGTGGCCATGCAGCTCAGCGACATGGCGCCGGTGCTGCCCTTCCTGCTCCTGACCCTGGTGCTCATCGTCCGCCCGCGCGGCCTGATGGGCCGCAGAGACGCCTGATGGCTGCCGGCGTGGCGTCTCGCGCGTTGGCGGCCTGGTGGCCGTGGGCCGCCTACGCGGTGTGCTGGTGTGTTGCCCCGCTGGTGTTTGGCAGCGGGCCAGGGCTGAATCTGCTCACGCAGGTGGGTTTCATGATCATCATCTGCCTGAGCTTCAACCTGCTGCTGGGTGAAGGCGGCATGCTGAGTTTCGGGCATGCGGTGTACAGCGGCCTGGGTGCCTATGCCGTCATCCATGCCCTGAACGCGGCGTCACAGGGGCTGCTGGGCGTGCCCGTGGCACTGATGCCGCTGCTGGGTGGGCTGGGCAGTGCCTTGTTCGCGGCGGTGCTGGGCTGGCCGACCACCAAGAAGGGCGGCACGGCCTTTGCCATGATCACGCTGGCGGTGGGGGAACTGGTGTTTGCGCTGAGCCACATGATGCCGGGCATCTTCGGTGGTGAAGGGGGTGTGTCGGGGAATCGGGTCGTGGGGTCGGGCTGGCTGGGCCTGACCTGGGGTTCCTCAGAGCAGGTGTACGGGCTGGTGGCTGTGTATGCGTTTGTCTGTACCCTGGCCCTGTTCCTGTTCACGTCCACACCCTTGGGCCGACTGCTCAATGCCGTGCGTGACAACCCCGAGCGGGTGTCCTTCATCGGCTACAACCCGCACGTCGTGCGCTACCTGGCGTTTGTCCTGGCGGCGTTCTTTGCCGGTGTCGGGGGTGGCTTGGCAGCGATCCACTTCGAGAACGTGACACCCGAATCCCTGGGCAGCCTTCGTTCAGGCAGCATCCTGCTGTTCACCGTGCTCGGCGGCACTGCGCTGTTTGCCGGCCCGGTGATCGGGGCGGTGCTGCTGGTGCTGGCATTCACTGTGTTGGCCGATGTGTCGCGGGCCTGGCAGGTGTATGTTGGTGTGGCATTCATGGCCGTCGTGCTGAAGGCGCCTGGCGGTCTGGCCAGCCTGCTGTGGCGGCCCGCGGGTGCGCCAGTCTCGGCCACGGGGCCTGCGGCGCCGCTGGCGTGGCGGCCGGCCTTGGTGATGCTGCCCTTCCTGGTCGGCTGTGCCGCCTGGATGGAAATGGTCTACCACCGCCAGCTGGATGCGGCGCTGGACCCGCGCGTGCAGTTCATGGGTGTCAGCCTGGACACCCAGTCGACGGCCGATTGGGTCGCCGTGAGCGTGCTGACCATGGTCGGTGCGGGGCTTGCGCTCGCTGGGCGGCTGGGCCGGCGCGGTAGAGGCCGAGGCGTGGCGCCGACCGACAAACCGCGGCCCGGCCGTCATCAGGCATGAGCCACGGTACGACCCAATCCCTGGGCGCACCGGTGCTCGAGCTGCGCGACCTTCACCTGGCCTATGGCCAGACGCAGGTGGTGCGGGGCTTCAGCCTGCAGGTCGATGCGGCCGAATGCCTGGCCTTGATCGGGCCCAATGGCGCGGGCAAGAGCAGCCTGTTCAACCTCATCAGCGGTCAGGTCAAGCCCGATCGTGGCGAGGTGTTCCTCCAGGGGCAGCGCATCGATGGACTCAGGCCCTTTGAGGTGAACCGGCGCGGCCTGGCGCGCAGCTTCCAGGTCAGCCAGCTGTTCTGGCGCCTGTCGGTTGAGGACAACCTGCGCTGTGCCGTGCTGTGCAGGCTTGGCCATGGTCTGGCGTTCTGGAAGCGGCTGGCGAGCGCCCGCGGTGTCCGCGATGAGACCGAGCACTGGATGGGCAGCCTGGGCCTCGTGCCGCGCCGCGATGTGCCCGCCAGCGCCCTGAGCTACGCCGAGCAGCGCGCCCTGGAACTGGGCCTGGCCCTGGCAGGTGGGGCGGGGGTGGTGCTGCTGGACGAGCCCACCGCAGGCATGAGCCGCACTGAGACGACGCACTTCGTGGCCCTGATCCGGCAGCTCACGCGAGGCAAGACCTTGTTGATCGTGGAGCACGACATGGGGGTAGTCTTCGAGCTGGCCGACCGCATCGCGGTGATGGTCCGTGGCGAACTGCTGGTGTGCGCGACCCCCCCACTCGTGCGCGCCGATCCACGGGTTCAGCAGGCCTATCTGGGGCAGGCCCTGCCGTGCTGAGCGTGCAGGACATCCACGCGGGATATGGTGGCAGCCGCGTGCTGTGCGGCGTGAGCTTCGGGGTTGCGCCTGGTGAGATCGTGGTTCTGCTGGGCCGCAATGGCTCGGGCCGAAGCACCACGGCCAAGGTCATCATGGGCCTGCTGCCGGCCACGGGCAGGGTCGATTGGCGCGGCGAGGCCCTGCTGGGCCGCCCACCCCACGAGATTGCGCGTCGGGGCGTGGGCTATGTCCCGGAGGCCAGGGACGTCTTTCCCACGCTCACGGTGGAACAGAACCTGGAGCTGGGGTGGATGCCGCGGCGCCGTGGGATGCTTGGACGTCGCGACGACGAGCCGCTGCGGCGCCTCAAGGAAGATGTCTACGCGCTGTTTCCCTGGCTGAAGGCGCGTGCCGACACGCTGGCCGGTGTGCTGTCGGGTGGCGAGCAGCAGATGCTGAGCTTGGGCCGCACGCTGATGGGCCAGCCGCAGCTGGTGGTAGTGGACGAGCCGATGGAGGGGCTGGCTCCGCAGGCGGTGCAGCAGGTGGCGGGTTTTGTGCACGCGCTGCGGCAACGTGGCCTGGCGGTGCTGCTGATTGAACAGAAATTCAGCCTCGCCAGGACCTTGGCCGACCGCTGTCTGGTGTTCGGGCATGGCCGAGTGGTCTTCGAGGGAAGCCATGCCGAGCTGGACGCTGCCGACGATGTTCGTCGGGAGTGGCTTGAAGTCTGACGCGCTGGCCGTACGTCAGCAGCCAGGGGAGCGATGTCATCGCGCCGTGTCGCAGTCTGAAGTTCCCGGAAGTATGACGCAATTGCCCGAAATGTGTGGAAACATCCCCGTGCACGAAACCACGGTTGGCCACAAGGGTGGCTCAGCAAGGATGTGCCCCCTGTCGATAGAATCTTTTCATGCCTTCCCGCACCAAGCAGACCCCTGTGCCCAAACCTGGTGAGCCCACCGTGCCCACCGACGGGCAGAGTTCGGCTGTGGCGGAAAGGCAGGAGCAGCGTGTGCAGCCGCCTGCGCTGTACAAGGTGGTCTTGCTGAACGATGACTACACGCCGATGGAGTTTGTCATCAGGGTACTTCAGCAATTCTTCAAGCACGATCTGGAAACGGCGACGTTGATCATGCTGAAGATCCACCACGAAGGCCGGGGCGTCTGCGGTGTCTACACCAAGGATGTCGCGGCAACCAAGGTTGAACTCGTGCTGTCAGCAGCCCGAAAAGACCAACACCCGCTGCAATGCATTATGGAGGCCGCATGATTGCGCAAGAGCTTGAAGTCAGCCTGCACATGGCGTTTGTCGAAGCGCGCCAACAGCGGCACGAGTTCATCACCGTCGAGCACCTGCTGCTCGCGCTGCTGGACAACCCCTCGGCAGCCGAAGTGCTGCGGGCCTGCGCGGCCAACATCGAAGACCTGCGCAAGAGCCTGACCACCTTCATCAAGGAAAACACCCCGACGGTCAGTGGGACCGAAGAGGTGGACACCCAGCCCACGCTGGGTTTCCAGCGGGTGATCCAGCGCGCCATCATGCACGTGCAGAGCACGGGCAGTGGCAAGAAGGAGGTCACCGGCGCCAACGTGCTGGTGGCCATCTTCGGCGAGAAGGATTCCCACGCCGTCTACTACCTCCACCAGCAGGGCGTGACCCGCCTGGACGTGGTGAACTTCATCGCCCACGGCATCCGCAAGACCGACCCTCCCGAAGCCAACAAGTCGGGCAGCGAGGGCAACCCGCAGGGGGGTGGCGAAGGCGGCGAGAAGGAAGAGGCGGCCGACGCCGGCAACAAGGGCAGCCCGCTGGAGCAGTTCACGCAGAACCTCAACCAGCAGGCCAAGGACGGCAAGATCGACCCGCTCATCGGGCGTGAGCACGAAGTCGAGCGTGTCATCCAGGTGCTGTGCCGCCGCCGCAAGAACAACCCGCTGCTGGTGGGTGAGGCCGGCGTGGGCAAGACGGCCATCGCTGAAGGCCTGGCCTGGCGCATCACGCAGAACGACGTGCCCGAGGTGCTGGCCGAATCCACCGTGTATTCGCTGGACATGGGTTCACTGCTGGCCGGCACCAAGTACCGGGGCGACTTCGAACAGCGCCTGAAGGGGGTGCTCAAGCAGCTGAAGGAACAGCCCAATGCCATCCTCTTCATTGACGAGATCCATACGCTGATTGGCGCGGGTGCAGCCAGCGGCGGCACGCTGGATGCCAGCAACCTGCTCAAGCCGGCCCTGAGCAATGGCACGATGAAGTGCATCGGCGCCACCACCTTCACCGAGTACCGCGGTGTCTTCGAGAAGGACGCCGCCCTGTCACGCCGCTTCCAGAAGGTGGACGTGGTTGAGCCGACGGTCGAGCAGACCATCAAGATCCTCGAAGGCCTGAAGAGCCGTTTCGAAGACCACCACGGTGTGAAGTACGCCAATAATGCGCTGCAGGCCGCCGCCGAGCTGTCGGCCAAGTACATCAACGACCGCCACCTGCCGGACAAGGCCATTGACGTCATCGACGAAGCCGGTGCTGCCCAGCGCATCCTGCCCAAGAGCAAGCAGAAGAAGAGCATCACGCGCACCGAGGTCGAGGAAATCGTCGCCAAGATCGCGCGCATCCCGCCGGCCACCGTGTCGTCCGACGACCGCGGCAAGCTCAAGAGCCTGGACCGTGACCTGAAGAGCGTGGTGTTTGGCCAAGACCCGTCCATCGACGCGCTGGCCGCCGCCATCAAGATGGCGCGTTCCGGCCTGGGCAAGCCCGACAAGCCGATCGGCAGCTTCCTGTTCAGCGGCCCCACCGGCGTGGGCAAGACCGAGGTGGCCAAGCAGTTGGCCTACATCCTCGGCATTGACCTCATCCGCTTCGACATGTCGGAGTACATGGAGCGCCATGCCGTCAGCCGCCTGATCGGCGCGCCGCCGGGCTACGTGGGCTTCGACCAGGGTGGCCTGATGACCGAAGCCATCACCAAGAAGCCGCACTGCGTCCTGCTGCTGGATGAAATCGAGAAAGCACACCCGGACGTCTTCAACGTGCTGTTGCAGGTGATGGACCACGGCTCGCTGACCGACAACAACGGCCGGAAGTCCGATTTCCGCAACGTCATCATCATCATGACGACCAATGCCGGCGCGGAAACCATCAGCAAGTCGGTGATTGGCTTCACCTCGCAGCGCCAGGCCGGCGATGAGATGGCCGATATCAAGCGACTGTTCACCCCGGAGTTCCGCAACCGCCTGGACGCCATCGTCAACTTCCGTCCGCTGAACGAGGACATCATCCTGCGTGTGGTCGACAAGTTCCTGTTGCAGCTGGAGTCACAGCTGGGCGAGAAGAAGGTGGAGGCCACCTTCACCGATGCCTTGCGCACGCACCTGGCCAAGCGTGGCTTTGACCCGTTGATGGGCGCACGCCCGATGCAGCGCCTGATCCAGGACACCATCCGCCGTGCGCTGGCCGACGAACTGCTGTTCGGACGCCTGGTCAATGGTGGGCGCCTGACGGTGGACGTGGACGACAAGGGCGAGGTGCTGCTGGACATCCAGCCGCCGCGCAAGAGCGACAAGCCCAAGGCGGAACCCGCCGCGGCCTGAGGCCTGCATAGCCTGCTCCTTCGGGCGCTACCCCTCCGACGAACCCCGGCCTTGGCTGGGGTTCGGTGCTTCTGGGGGTGGCCCGTTCGTGGGCTGCTCCTCAGCCAGCATGGACGCGGCCACTGGCAGCGTCGGGCAGCGGTAGAAGCGCGCCAGCAGTGCATCCAGCGCGGGGTGTTCCTGCGCGAAGGCCTCGCGATTGACAAAGAAGGCCTCTGTGGCCACGGCAAAGAACTCGTCGGGGCCCTGGCTGGCGTAGGGGTCCATCACGGTCGGCTCATACCCATCCACGCGGGCGGCAAACCGCTCGAATTCCCCGCGGAAGGTGCTTGCCCATTCCGCCATGTCGATGTCGGGCGGCAAAGGCGGGTGGCCGTCGGCGTCGCCGTTGGCCATGTCGATGACATGGGCAAACTCGTGGATGACCACGTTGTAGCCCCGCGGGGCCGAGGCACCCGAGGCCCGCACGTCGCGCCAGGAGAGCATCACAGGGCCGCCATGGTGGGCCTCGCCGGCGAGTTCCTCGTCGCCGGCATGCACCACGCCGTCCTCACCCACACGCTCGCGGTAGACCTTGGCGGCACCGGGGTGCACCACGATGCCCACAAAGCCGCTGTACAGGCCCAGGCCCAGGTGCAGCACGGGCAGGCAGGCCTGGGCTGCAATGGCGACAGCCATGTCGTCGGTGACCTTCAGGCCGTGGGCGCCGCTGAATTCCTTCTGGTCCAGGAAGAGGCTGGTCATGCGGCGCAGCCGCTCTTCGTCGCGGCCAGCGCCCTCCACCAGGAACGGGAAGCGGCGCAGTGTTCTCCGCCAGGTGATGTCGGGGATGGCGCGTCGGGCCAGTGCGCGGCGTTCCTGCCGCTGCGCCCAGCACTCGCGCAGCCAGCTGCCGAGCCCCGTCATGGGCGTGCGGTGGCTGGCACCTCGTGCCAGTCCTGGCTGTCCAGCCGCGTCACGTGGCCGCGGGCTGGTGTGGCGTCCAGGTCCCAGTCGGGCAGCACCCGGCGCGTCAGGCCGTCGCCGAGGTCATGGACGGCGGGCCTGTGGGTGTGGCCGTGCACCAGGGTGCTGGCCCCCTGTGTCTGCAGCCAGCGGCGCGATTCAGCGTTGTCGGCATCGGCCCAGTCTGAGAGATCGGGCCTGGCCTGCTTGCGGCCCTGGCTGTCTGAACGAATGGCCCGCGCAATGGCCTCGCGTTCGGCCAATGGCTTGGCCAGGAATGCCTGCTGCCAGGCCTGCGCCCGCACCATCTGGCGAAACGACTGGTACTCGGTGTCGGCCAGGCACAGGGCGTCGCCATGGCTCAGCAGCAGCCGCTGCCCCAGCAGCGTGATGGGGAAAGGGTCAGGCAGGGCCTGCATGCCCGCAGCGGCCAGCGCGTCAGTGCCGATGAGGAAATCTCGGTTGCCGGCGATGAAGAAGACGGGCCGTTGCTCACTGGCGGCCCGCAGTTCAGCCAGGCAGGCCGCCAGGAAAGGACGCTCGCGCGTGTCGTCGCCGATCCAGACCTCGAAGAGATCACCCAGGATGAACAGGGCGTCGACCCGGGTGTGGCGCAGCCAGTGCCCGAAGGCGAGGGTGGTCAGCGGCGCTTCTTCACAGAGGTGAAGGTCAGACGCAAACTCCACCGAACGCCATTGGGCGGCGTTCTGCCATGCAGGGCTGGCTGCGGGAACGTTCACCCGAGGACGGTGGCGCGGACGATGGTCACGGCTTCCAGCGGCACGTCGTCGTGGAAGCCCTTGCGGCCGGTGGCCACACGCTCGATGGCGTCCACCACGTCCTGGCCGGCGGTGACCTTGCCAAACACCGCATAACCCCAGCCGCTGGCGTTGGGTGCCTTGAAGTTCAGGAACCCGTTGTCGGCGGTGTTGATGAAGAACTGCGCCGTGGCCGAGTGCGGGTCATTCGTGCGCGCCATGGCCACGGTGTACTTGTCGTTCTTCAGGCCGTTGTTGGCCTCGTTCTCGATCGGGGCCATCGTGGGTTTCTGCTTCATGGCTTCGTCCATGCCGCCACCCTGGACCATGAAGCCCTTGATGACGCGGTGGAACACCGTGCCGTCATAGTGCCCGGCTTGCACATAGTTCAGGAAGTTGGCGGTGCATTTGGGCGCCTTCTCGTCGTCCAGCTCCAGGTGGATGTTGCCCGCACTGGTCTGCAGCTCGATGGTCTTGCTCATTCATTTCTCCTGAACGGTTGCCTTGATGATGGTGACAGGCATGGTCGGCACGTGCCCATGCCCGCCGACGGGGCGCACAGGCACCTCGCGGATCTTGTCGACCACGTCCATGCCCTCCACCACCTTGCCGAAGACGGCATAACCATGGCCGTCGCGGGTGTTGCCATGGTCGAGGCCGGGGTTGTCGACGACGTTGATGAAGAACTGCGCTGTGGCGGAATTGGGGTCCATCGTGCGGGCCATCGCGATGCTGCCCCGCACGTTCTTCAAGCCGCTGCGGTCTTCCAGCGGGATGGGTTTCTTGGTCGGGCGTTCCTGCATCTTGGCGTCCATGCCGCCACCCTGGATCATGAAATCCTTGATGACACGGTGGAAGACGGTGCCGTCGTAGTGCCTGAATTTCACGTACGACACAAAGTTGTCGACGGTCTGGGGTGCGTAGTCACGCTGAAGTTCGAGGACGATGTTGCCGGCACTGGTCTGCAGCGTGACACGCTGGGCCCACGAAGGGCTGGCGGTGATGGCCAGGCCACTGATGAGCGCGGCGGTCAGGAAGGTCTTGATCGACATGGAGGCTCTCCGGAGGGGCGCGGTGAGGGGTAGAGAAGTCTGGGTGTGCGCAGAGCGTACCGGCAGGCGCCTCAGCGGCGTGTGGCGGCCTGCTGGAGCAGCTGGCGCCCCAACGTGAGCTTCTGCGCCAGGGCAGGTTCCGGTCGGGTGTCGGCGGCTGCCGTCTGCCACTGTTCCAGCGCAAGCCTGAAGTAGACATCGCCCAGGTTTTCGCGGGCGTTGCGGTGTGTGGGGTCGTTGCGCAAGGCTTCTTCCAGGCGCCGGCGGGCATCGGCCCACTCCCCGCGGGACGCGTGGATCACCGCCAGGTTGTTGAGCGGGTCCGGCAATTCCGGGTGGCTGTTGTGGAGCTCAGTGAATGCCGCAAAGGCCGCGTCCAGCCGCCCCATGTCGTGCAGGAGCACTGCGCGGAAGAAACGCAGCGGCGCATCGGCCGGGTAGGCCTGCAGCGCACGTTCAGCCGTCTGCAAGGCCTGCGCCGGTTGGCCCACGCCGGCCTGCTGCCGTGCCTGGGCCAGTGCAGCGGCGGACGACGCCGACGCCGGCTGCCAGGGCAGGGCAGTGAGCAGCAGCGCCACAAGGGCACTCAACCCGATTCGTTCAAGGAGCCGCATGGGTGGCAGAAGACCGCGAGGAGGCGTGGGTTCAGGGCAGCCAGCGCGCGTCGACCGATGGAGAGTCGCGCCGCTATACTGAAATGCGCATTCTATCGACGCACCCCAAGGCCACGCTGTGAAGGGCCCGTCGCGTCGCGTGTCCCGGCCACTCCGCTGGCGTTCTGCGCACTGTGCCCCCGCTGCGTTCCCCATTGCACCCCGCTTGCCACCCATGAGCCTGCATGTCTACAACACGCTGTCGCGCAGCGTGGAACCCTTCCGACCCTTGGTTCCCGGGCAGGTTCGCATGTACGTCTGTGGCATGACCATCTATGACCTGTGCCACCTCGGGCATGCGCGCATGATGATGGCCTTCGATGTGGTCTACCGATGGCTGCAGGCCAGCGGCTTCCAGGTCACCTATGCCCGCAACATCACCGACATCGACGACAAGATCATCCGCCGCGCCGTCGAGCGCCAGATCCCCATCGCGCAGCTGACGGCGGAGATGACGGCGGCCATGCACGAGGACATTGGCGCACTGGGCATCCTGCCGCCCACCCACGAGCCGCGGGCCACGGCCTATGTGCCGCAGATGCTGGCGATGATCGATACGCTGCAACGCAAGGGCTTGGCCTACCAGGCCGACGGCGGCGACGTCAACTTTGCGGTCAGGCGGTTTGCGGGGTATGGCCAGCTGTCCGGCAAGTCGCTGGACGAGCTTCGCGCGGGTGAGCGGGTGGCTGTCAACGACGGCAAGCACGACCCGCTGGACTTCGTGCTGTGGAAGGCTGCCAAGCCCGACGAGCCCGATGACGCCCGCTTTACCAGCGCCTTCGGCGATGGGCGTCCGGGTTGGCACATCGAATGCTCGGCGATGAGCTGCGCACTCTTGGGTGAAACGTTTGACATCCACGGTGGCGGGATGGATCTGCAGTTTCCGCACCACGAGAACGAGATCGCGCAGAGCGAAGGCGCCACTGGCCAGAAGTTTGTCAACTACTGGCTGCACAACGGCTTCCTGAACATCGACAACGAGAAGATGTCCAAGTCGCTGGGCAACTTCTTCACCATCCGCGACGTGCTCCAGCGCTTCGACGGCGAGACGCTGCGCTTCTTCTTCCTGCGCACGCACTACCGCAGCCCCTTCAACTTCAGCGACACGGTGCTGGAAGAAGCCCGGACGGCCCTGCGCCGGTTGTACACGGCGCTGGCCCAGCACAGCCCGGCGGGCGCCGCCCAGCCCGTGGACTGGGCCTTGCCCAGTGCGGCGGCCTTCAAGACGGCGATGGACGACGACTTCAACACCCCGGGCGCACTGGCCGTGCTGTTCGACCTCGCCGCCCAGAGCAACCGGGGCAACTCGACGTCATCGGCGGCACTGCTGCGCAGCCTGGGCGCCACGTTGGGCATCCTTCAGCAATCTCCGCAGGCTTTCCTGCAGAACGCCAGCGGGCAGGCTGCCGGTGCACTGGATGCCGCGGCCATTGACGCGCTGATCGCCGAACGTGCGCAGGCCAAGGCAGCGCGTGAGTTTGCGCGGGCCGACCAGATCCGCCAGGCGCTGGCCGACCAGGGGGTGCAGCTGAAGGACGGCGCCGGCGGTACCTCGTGGACACGCGCGTGAGCGCCGTCAAGACCGCAGCGCGACCTTCCGCCGATGTCAACGACATGATCCGGCCGACGTCGCCCACTGCCCCTGTGCCCGCGGCCTTGCCCGAGGAGGCGTCCGCGTCGGTGAGCTGCTTTGCCCCGCCGCCCTACTGGGAAGAGGCCTGCAAGCACCTCAAGCGCCGAGACCGCGTGCTCAAGCGACTGATCCCACAGTTTGGCGAGGCGCGGCTGCGCAGCCGTGGCGACGCCTTCACCACATTGGCGCGTTCGGTCGTCGGGCAGCAGATCTCCGTCAAGGCCGCCCAGGCGGTGTGGGAACGCTTCACTGCGGTGGCCGGCCCGGTGCCGGGTGCTGATGCCACCCTGGTGCTGCCGACAGCGGTGCTGGGTCTCCGCACTGAACAGCTTCGTTCTGCCGGTTTGTCGGCCCGAAAGTGTGAATACCTGCACGACCTGGCCTGCCACTTCGCGCACGGCCAGGTGCACGAGTCTCAGTGGGCCGCGATGGACGACGAGGCCATCATTGCCGAGCTGATCCACATCCGCGGCATCGGCCGCTGGACGGCGGAGATGTTTCTCATCTTCCACCTGATGCGCCCGAACATACTGCCGCTGGACGACCTCGGCCTGCTCAAGGGCATCAGCCTGAACTATTTTTCGGGCGAACCCGTGTCGCGCAGCGAAGCGCGCGAGGTGGCCGAGGCCTGGGCGCCCTACCGCAGCGTCGCGACCTGGTACCTCTGGCGCAGCCTGGACCCTCTGCCGGTAGACTACTGACAGTCTCAACCCCGCGAGCACCCTGCCATGAGCAAGCGCCACTACCTCGAATTCGAGCACCCGATTGCCGAACTCGAAGGCAAGATCGAAGAGCTGCGCTACGTGCAGAACGAGTCGGCCGTCGACATCTCCGACGAGATCGACCGCCTCAGCCAGAAGAGCCTGCATCTGGCCAAGGACATCTATTCCAACCTGACGCCCTGGCAGGTCACGCAGATCGCCCGGCACCCGCAGCGGCCCTACACGCTGGACTATGTCAACGAGCTGTTCACCGATTTCCACGAGCTCCACGGCGACCGTTCCTTTGCCGACGACCTGAGCATCGTGGGTGGCCTGGCGCGCTTCAATGGCCAGGCCTGCATGGTGCTGGGGCACCAGAAAGGCCGCGATACCAAGGAACGCGCTGCCCGCAACTTCGGGATGTCCCGGCCCGAGGGCTACCGCAAGGCGCTTCGCCTGATGAAGCTCGCCGAGAAGTTCAAGTTGCCAGTGTTCACTTTTGTCGATACACCCGGTGCGTACCCGGGCGTGGGTGCCGAGGAACGCGGCCAGAGCGAGGCCATCGGGCGCAACATCTTCGAGATGGCGCAGCTCGAGGTCCCCATCATCACCACCATCATCGGCGAAGGCGGCTCGGGTGGCGCGTTGGCCATCAGCGTGGCCGACCAGGTGCTGATGATGCAGTTTGCGGTGTATTCGGTCATCTCGCCGGAAGGCTGCGCGTCCATTCTCTGGAAGACGGCTGAGCGCGCGTCGGACGCCGCCGAGGCGCTGGGCATCACGGCGCACCGGCTGAAGGCCCTCGGCGTGATCGACAAGATCGTCAACGAGCCGGTGGGCGGCGCCCACCGCGACCACAAGCAGGCCTGCGCCACGCTCAAGCGGGCACTGAACGACGCGATGCGCCAGGTGGCTGACCTGAAGCCCAAGGAACTGCTGCAGCAGCGCTACGAGCGTCTGCAGTCCTACGGCCGCTTCACCGACACCAAGGAACGTTGATGTGACGCGGGCCGTTTCCCGGGTGGTGGCCGTGGCCACCAGCGGGGGGCGAGACTCCACCGCGTTGCTGCATGTCACGGCCAGGATGGCGGCTGCGCAGGGGCTGCAGGTGGCGGCCCTGCATGTGCACCACGGCCTGGTGAGCCAGGCCGACGATTGGGTTCGGCACCTTCGGCGTCAGACACAGCGTTGGGCCCGTGCCGGGCTTCCGGTGTCCCTGCACGTCACGCGCCTGGAGGGACAACCTGCGCCCGGCGACAGTGTCGAGGCCTGGGCGCGCCGCGGCCGCTACGACGCGCTCACCCAAATGGCCCATATGGCCGGGGCGTCGCTGCTGCTGCTGGCGCACCATGAGGCCGACCAGGCCGAGACCTTCCTGCTGCAGGCCCTGCGCATCGGCTCGCCGGCAGGCCTGTCGGCCATGCCGGCCGTGGTGGAAAGGGCAGGGCTCACCTGGGCGCGTCCGTGGTTGAACGTGCAGCGCGCTGCCATCAATGCCTACGTGCAGCGGCACCGTCTGGCGTTTGTCGACGACAGCAGCAATGCCGAGACCCGCTTCGCCCGCAACCGGTTGCGCCTGCAGGTGCTGCCCATGCTGGAAGACGCCTTTCCGGGGGCGCTGCGGCAGCTGGCGGCGGCCGCACAGCGTCAGCAGGAAGCGGCAGCCTGCCTGCGCGAGCTGGCTGAGACCGACCTGCGTGTCTGTGTCGACACGGATGGGCATCTGAAGCTGGCGGCATGGCAGTTGCTGTCTGCGCCGCGTCGGCAGCACCTGCTGCGCTCCTGGCTGCAAGCCGCCTGGCCAGCGGGCATTCCAGAGAGCCTGGTCCACCGCCTCTGCGACGAGCTGCCCGCCAGCCGCAGCGGTGCCCGCTGGCCGCTTCCCGGAGGCTGGGTGATACGCCAGCGGGGTGTGTTGTGCCTGCGCCAGGGCTGAGCCGTTGGCAGCTGTCAGCCTGCGTCAATGGCCGCCGTCTAGAATCCTGGGTTTTGTCCGGTGGGAAATGCCAGGCCCAGCAGCGCGCAGCGGGGCCCACTCGTGTGCCCTGGCCGGCTGACACAACCTGCGCTGCAAGCACCTGTCATGGCCTTGATTGTTCACAAGTACGGTGGCACCTCGATGGGCTCCACCGAGCGTATCCGCAACGTTGCCAAGCGCGTCGCCAAGTGGGCGCGCGCCGGTCATCGGATGGTGGTGGTGCCCTCTGCGATGAGCGGCGAGACCAACCGCCTGCTCGGTCTGGCCAAGGACCTCATGCCCGATGCACACTCCGCGCAGGCGCAGCGCGAACTTGACATGATCGCCAGCACTGGCGAGCAGGTCTCCGTTGGCCTGCTCGCGCTGGCGCTGCAGGCCGAGGGCATGCAGGCCGTGAGCTATACCGGCTGGCAAGTCGGCATCCGCACCGACGACAGCTACACCAAGGCCCGCATCCAGTCGATCGACGACAAGCGCATCCAGGCCGACCTGGACGCCGGCCGGGTGGTGGTCATCACCGGGTTCCAGGGCATCGACCCGGACGGCAGCATCACCACCCTGGGCCGCGGCGGCAGTGACACGTCAGCCGTGGCGGTGGCCGCGGCCATCAGGGCCGATGAATGCCTGATCTACACCGACGTGGACGGCGTCTACACGACGGACCCCCGCGTGGTGCCCGAGGCGCGCCGCTTGTCCACCATCAGCTTCGAAGAGATGCTGGAGATGGCCAGCCTGGGCTCGAAGGTGCTGCAGATCCGCTCGGTGGAGTTTGCCGGCAAGTACCGGGTGCCGCTGCGCGTGCTGTCCAGCTTCACCCCCTGGGACATTGACCTGAACGAAGAGGCCCGCTCGGGCACGCTGATCACGTTTGAAGAGGACGAGAAGATGGAAAAGGCCGTTGTTTCCGGCATTGCCTTCAACCGCGACGAGGCCAAGCTGACCGTGCTGGGTGTGCCGGACAAGCCCGGCATCGCCTACCAGATCTTGGGTGCGGTGGCTGACGCCAACATTGACATCGACGTGATCATCCAGAACGTCTCGCACGATGGCCGCACCGACTTCAGCTTCACCGTGCACCGCAACGATTTCAAGCGGGTGACGGAACTGCTGGAGACTGAGGTGGTGCCCAAGCTCGGTGCGTCCCGCGTCATCGGTGACCCACGCATCTGCAAGGTCTCCATCGTGGGCATCGGCATGAAGAGCCATGTGGGCGTCGCCGCGCGCATGTTCCGCGCACTCAGCGAGGAAGGCATCAACATCCAGATGATCTCCACCAGCGAGATCAAGACCAGCGTCGTGATCGACGAGAAGTACATGGAGCTGGCCGTTCGGGCATTGCACCGCGCGTTTGAACTCGACGGGCAGGCTGCCTGAACCTGCGCTGACACTTCGTTTCTGGCCGCACGCGGCAAGCCCCGTCTTGTGCAGGCTAGAATACGTGCTTCTTCGCGCTGGAGTCGTGACCGAGTGGCCGAAGGTGCTCCCCTGCTAAGGGAGTATGTGGGCAAAACCTGCATCGAGGGTTCGAATCCCTCCGACTCCGCCAAGATTGTTTCGAACTGGTTCCAAGCCCTTCGAACACCGTCCAATCCGATCTGGGCTTCCATGGTGCTCGCCTACAGCACCTTGCGGATCAAGCAGGCTTCTTCATAGACCTCGATGTCTTTGACCCGGTATAGGACCTTGCCAACGATTTTCAAGTACGGCGGTCCTTCGCCGACGGTGCGCCAGCGCTGAAGTCGCGCAACTGAGCACATCCAGCGATCGGCGAGCATCTTCTCCGTCAGGAGTTGTCGGGCGATGTCAACTGCGGTCTCCGTATTGCGGTGTTCGGGTTCCGGCCTTTCCTCTCGGGTTGCCAGTTTGGCTAGACCGCCCCCGAGCACATCCAGCACGTCGCGCGTGCTTTCAGGGTGAAGAGGAGGAGAGGGCGTGAGGTCAGAGGGCATGAACTTGCTCCATGGTGCCTGCGTTTGGGCTTTCCATGTAGGTTCATACCGGCGGCCTCGGCGTTTTTCTCAGACCGGCAGGCCGCCGGACTCCACGCTCAATCCGCCACCGAAGGCGATGTACCTGACTTCGTCCCCTGGTTCATCTGACTGAGGCTGTCTGGCGCGATCGATGACCATTTGCGGCGCTCTGTAGCGCAGGCCGCTCGCGGCCAGGAGCCGTCGCTCACCGACAACAGCAATGCGGCACGAGATGCGAGCCTTCTGGACGTTGCACAGGTGGCAAGGTGCCGGACGGCCGCATGAAGTCTCTCAAGCCGCAGTCCAGAAGCACAGTCCAGCCCCCTGGACACCCAATCCTGGGGCCACGAAAAATGGGGCATCATCGCGCCGTGATGGCCGTTCAATCTCCACCCGGAGCGGCTTGGTGTTGGCCTCGCCATGGCGGTTGGTCGGGGATCGGGTCGACTGCCGTCATGGCCGCCTTGACGTCTGCCGCTGCCGGCCAACCCACTCTTGCGCAAGCTCGCTAGACGACTTCCATGCAGCGCACTCGCTGAGCCGGCATACCTGTAGGGGACATCGCCATGGAATCGCATCGCCCAACGCCCCACATCGACGACGCTTGGGTATCGACGGCGCCGTCTTCGCGGTTTGTCGATCTCATTCAGACGAAGGTGCCAGCGAGAGCCGAGCAATTCATGGCCCAGTTGTACGGCGAGCACGCGCTGAGCTTGCGCGAGAGCGCAACACTCGACATGCGCATGAAGGGCTTTCAACTCGCAGGGCTTCATGTCGCGCGGTTGAGCTATGGCGCCCCTGCTTTTGCCAGCATGACCCAGTCGCATCCCGGCTGGGTGTTCTCGTTCCTGGAATCTGGCCGAGTGGCGCGTCTGGCAGGTGGCCGTGTGTTTGGGCCGGGAGAGGCTTCGGTGTTGGCGCCCGACCGACTTCACGAACTGGAGATGTCGGCTGACATGCATTTGCTGAACTTGCGTGTGAGCGATGCCGACATGCGCAAGGCGTGCACAGACCTGGCCGGAGGTGAGCGCATGGCGGATTTCCGGTTCGCCGACGCCGTGCCAAGTGGCCACGCCGCGGGCCTGGCGCTGTGCCGGGCAGTGCGCGCACTGGCCGAACTGCCCCGCTACGGTCCCGGTGCCGCACGTCTGGAACGCTCATTGAAGGAGTGCGTGCTCTTCGAATTGCTGGTGGCCTGGCCCAACAGTTGGAGCACAAGTCTGGCCGATGGCGAAGCCCTTCCACTCAGCGCGCGCCGAGCGCGCGACTACATGCACGCGTATCTGGCCGACCAGCCGACCTTGTCGGAGCTGGCACGCGTGGCCGGTGTCAGCGTGCGGGCACTGACCCGAAGCTTTGAACGTCACGTCGGCGTCTCTCCCATGCGCTACATGAACCGGCTGCGTCTCGACCGCGTCCACATGGATCTGCAGCAGGCCGAGGCCCGCAGCGTCACTGAGGTGGCCATGCGGTGGGGATTCGGGCACATGGGCAGCTTTGCCGCCGCCTATCGCGAGCGCTTCGGGGTGCAGCCGTCCTTCACCTTCAAGCGCCGCTGAAGTCCGACGCAAACGCCCCTGCGTGTAGCCTCGTGGTTTTCCCTTGGGGGTTCCGCCTTTTGATTGAAGGGTTCCGCGGCGCGATAGACGCTGTCCGTTCGCGCGCCAAAACTGTCTCCAGTCAACGACGCACTACCGCATCAGGAGACAGTCATGAAGAACCGCACCTTTGCGCTTTCGCGCGTGACGCTCGCCATCTGCTCATGGGTCTGCAGCAGCGCGGTCTGGGCCCAGACCGCTGCGCCATCCGACACCATCGCGCGCGTGGAGATCACCGCTGAGAAACGCTTGTCCACGCTGGACACCACGCCCGCGGCCGTCACAGCGCTGAGCGGCCAGCGCCTGGCCGAGCAAGGCGTGACCGGCTTGGCCGATGCCGTGACGCTGGTGCCCAACATGAGCTTCACCACGGGCTATGCCGGTGCGTCGCAGGTCTTCATCCGAGGCATCGGCAACGTGTTCTTCACGGCCGGCGGCGACCCTGGCGTGGCCATGTATGCCGACGGCAGCTATCTTTCCGACGCCACCAGCACCAACATCGCCCTGTTCGACTTGCAGCGCATGGAAGTGCTGCGCGGGCCACAGGGTGCGCTCTACGGGCGCAACGCCACCGGCGGCGCGGTCAACCTGGTTTCTGCCGCGCCCACCGCGGAGTTCAAGGCGCAGTTCGGCGCAGTCGTCGGCAACTACGGCCGGCGCGAGAGCGAAGGCTTTCTCTCCGGCCCACTGGGCGGCGGTGGCCTGAGTGCGCGCCTGTCCTACCAGATCAAGAACCTGGATGGCTTCACGCGCAACACCGAGTCCGGGCAGGCTTCGGGCCCCGTGCTACCTGGCGGGCCCAACACCGTGGGCGCGAAGGCGCTGGACGACCTGAGCTCCCGGGCGGTTCGCCTGCAAGTGGGTGCCGATCTGGGCCCCGGAGGCAGTTTTCGGCTCATCGGCAATGCCTACCGCCAGCAGGACGATGGCCCGTCCAACAAGTTGCTCGTGGACCCGGTGATGATTTCGCAGTTGCTGTACAGCGCCACACCCAGCACCGACCCGCGCACCGTCAAGAGCCAGGGTTCCAGCAACCGCGTTGATGTGGACGGCCTGCAACTTCTTTACGACTTGCCACTGGGCGAGAACACGCTCAGCGTCGTCGTCGGCACGCGCCGGAGCAAGGCCGAGATGTTCTGGGACGGCGACACCACCGAGGCACTGACCGCCAGCACGCTCTTCAAGACCCATAGCACCGACAAGAGCATCGACGTGCACCTGGGCTCCGGCGAAGGCACCCTGCAGTGGCTCGTGGGCGCCACCTGGCTGCAGTTCGACCAGCGCCAGGATATCCGCGTGCAGACGCAGATCCCGCTGGGCTTCCTGGTGCCCGGCCAGCCGGTCAACGTGCCGCTGCCCGGCGGCGCGGAGTTCCTGCTGGGCGGAGATGTGCGCACGCGCTCCACCGCCATCTACGGCGATGTGCGCTGGCGGCTGACCAAACAGCTGGCCTTGCTGGCCGGCCTGCGCACCAGCCGCGACACGAAGTCGGCTGACGAGTACCAGACCGTGGCCGCCTTTGGCCTGAACGGCGTCGCACGTCCGGCAGGCAGCTGGTCCAGCACACCGGGCAGCATGGGCCTGGAGTACCAACTGGCGAAGGACACACTGCTCTATACACGTGCCTCGCGCGGCTTCAAGTCGGGTGCGATCAACGTCGGTGGCCTGCAGGGCGACCCTGTGCGCCCCGAGACCGTGACGAGCCTGGAGCTGGGCTTCAAGACAGCCTTCCTTGGGCAGCGCGGCGTGTTCAGCGGCGCGCTCTTCAGCAGCCGCTACAAGGATATGCAGGTCTCGCAAGTGGGGCTGGCCTCCGCCATCCTGACCAACGCCTCGGCGGCGAAGATCAACGGTGCCGAAGTCGAGTTGGCGCTGCGGCCTGTGCGCGAGTTGACGCTGGGGCTGAATCTGGGCCTGCTGGACCCGACCTACACCAACTTCGAGAACGTGGACCTGCGCAATGCGCCGGGCGTGCGCGTCAATGTGTCGGGAAAGCAGCTGGCCCAGGTCTCGCGAGCCCAGGCCGCGCTGAACGTGGAGTGGACCCGATCCGTGGGCGCGTACACGCTGTCGCTGCGCACCGACTACGTCTGGCGCGACAAGTTCTACTTCACCGAGTTCAACACCCCCGACGCCATGCAGTCGGCCTACGGACTGCTCAACCTGTCGGCTTCCTTGCGCCCCACCGGCGGCAGCTGGAAGGTCTACGGCTATGTGCGGAACATGGGAGACAAAGCCGCGCTGACCAGCATGAACATCTCTTCGCCGGTATTGGGTTCTGCGCGTCAGGTCAGCTACACACCGCCGCGGCACGTCGGTCTGGGCGTGAGCGTCGACCTGTGAGCACGCCGTTCGAGAGCAGCGCGGCGTCGCCCATTCAAGGGCGGTGCGACCCTGGCTTCGAGCCGCTGCGTGACCTCTTCGCCGAACGCTTGGCGAAGGGGCCGGACCAGGACCTCGGCGCGTCGCTGGCGGTGTTTGTTGACGGCGAGCCGGTGCTGGACCTCTGGGGCGGCTGGAGCGACGAGGCCCGGACCCAGCCGTGGGCCAGCAACACATTGGTCAACGTATGGTCCACGACCAAGACCATGACCTCGTTGGCCGCGTTGCTGCTGATCGACCGTGGCGTTCTGGACCCCGACAAGCCGGTCGCCCACTGGTGGCCGGAGTTCGCCGCGTCGGGCAAGGGCGGTGTCACGCTCGGCCAGGTGATGAGCCATTCCTCTGGCGTCTCGGGTTGGAACGCGCCCATCACCATGGAGCAGTTGTACGACCAGGAGACTGCCGCGGCGCGTCTGGCCGCGCAAGCGCCCTGGTGGCCGCCCGGTTCCGCCACCGGGTATCACGCGCTCAACTACGGCCACTTGATCGGCGAACTCGTGCGCCGCTGCACGGGTCAGAGCCTGGGGAGGTTCTTCGCTCAGGAGATTGCCGCCCGACTGGAGGCCGACTTCCACATCGGCCTGGCGGACGCCGACTTCCGGCGCGTGAGCCCGGTGGTGGTGCCGCCGCCACTGCCTTTCGACTTGAGCGCGCTTGACCCCAACAGCGTGGTCTACAAGACCTTCACCGGTCCGCTGCCCGATGCGGCCGCGGCCAACACGGATGCATGGCGCCGGGCCGGCATCGGTGCCGCCGGCGGCCACGGCAACGCACGCTCGGTGGCACAGATTCAGTCGGTCATCTCCAATGGCGGGCGAAGCGGCGGCGTGCAACTGCTGCGCCCGCGAACCGTCGACCGGGTGTTTGATCTGCGGCACCAGGGCGTTGACCTGGTCCTGGGTGTGCCGCTGAACATGGGCCTGGGATGGGCATTGCCTGCGCCCGAGGTGGTGCCCTATGTGCCTGCGGGCCGCGTGTGCTTCTGGGGCGGGTGGGGTGGCTCGATGGTCATCAACGATGCGGATCGGCGTGTGACCCTGGCCTACATGATGAACCGCATGGCGCCCGGCATCATCGGTGGCCCCGTGATTGCTCAGCTGGCGGCACTGACCTTCAGCCTGCCGGCCATTGCTTCGCGCTCCTCCCGGTAGACCCAGGGTGAGCCACGGATCGCCGCCTTGGGGACGGGCTGTACCAAGCGCGATGGTCAACGCGGGAGGGCGAGGCGACGTCCGATGCTCATGGGGCTTGCCCACATTCGGCACTCTCAGCAAGGACCTGCCAGCCGGTTCGGCGCTGCGAGTTCCGGTCTTCGGTTGCCTGGATTGGGTCGACAGCCGACTCATGCGAGAGGGGCTAGTTTGTATCCTCCCCTGGACAAGTTCAGAAACTCGGCTGACTGAAGGTTGTGTGCAATTGAGGCTGTCTGGCGCGATGGAGGACCATTTGCGACGCTCTGTAGCGCAGGCTGCTCGCGGACAGGGACCGACCTTGATGAATGGCTTCTCCAGCACGGGCCGACGCGCATGCCGGACCGCTTTGCGCACGCGGTCGTAAATGGCTAAAATGGCTAAGCATAACGAAAGATCACCATGCGCGTCACCGCCACAGAAGCCAAGAACCGCTTTGGCAGCCTCTGTGCCCAAGCCAAGCGCGAACCGGTGTTCGTGGAAAAAGCCGGCCAACTCGACACTGTGATTCTCTCGGCCGAGCACTACCAGGCCCTGAAGGCCAACCACGACAAGGCGAGCCGAGCCGCGCGCAAGAAGGCGTTCGAAGCCGAGTACGGTGATTGGATCGCCGTCCAGAACGCTCGTTTCGAGACGCACGGCATTCCTGGCGCCGACCTGCGCCCGTGGTGAGCGGCCGATGGCCCAGTACGACGTCTTCACCAACCCCAGCGGCAGCGCGGCGGAGGGCATCCCCTACGTGGTGGTGGTCCAAAGCGATCTGCTGGATGCCTTGGCCACGCGGCTGAGCATGCCGCTGGCTGTGCTCGATGCCGCGACGAAGGTGCCGACCGCGTTATGTCCGGTCATCATGGTGAAGGGCCAGCGGCTGCATGCGCTGGCGCACTACGCAGCACCTTTGCCCGCGAAGGCCTTGCGGCGACCTGTGGACAACGTGGCTTCGCAAGCCAGCGCGCTGGTTTCAGCCTTGGACGCGCTGTTGTCGGGAATCTAGTTCGTACCGCCCCGATCGCCACCCCAAACTCCCCCAGGCAAGGACACGGGGTTTATGGTGGCCCGTGTCCTTGGCGCAGGCTCGTGGCGCGTAGGTGCCATCTCTTCAGAACGCCTGCCAGCCAGCGCCGCTTGTGACGTTGTCGGGGCCGCCTTCCCGCTGGCGGGAAGCGGTGAGGGGGATGGGTGGGTGTTCGTCTGCACACGCTTGAGGGCCCGGGCAGCTGCCTTCTCACCCGCTAACAACGCTGCCTCCACGGGCCATTTCTCGCCCTCATGGCGCCTGGCTTGATGCCACAGTAGGAGGCAATGGCGCCAGCCTGAGGGGATGTCGGCATGCGGTCTTGCTGGCGGCCCGCATGGCTTTGCTGTGGGGCAGGGTGAGCATGATGTGGAAGTTTCAGATGGATCGTCGCAGCTGTGTGCGATTGGCCGTGGGCGGCACCATGATGGGCTTGGGTGTCCCAGCGTGGGCCAATGCGCCGCCGGCTGGCCGGCCGGTGCTGCGCGTGGGGCGCCCCTCGGCCACGGGCGGTGCGCCTGAGCTGACCCTGTTCACCGACGCGCAGCTGTCAGCCATGCCGCAGACCGCCATCATGACGCGGACACCGTGGTACGAGCGTGCGCGCCGCTTCACCGGCCCGTTGGTGTCTCAGGTCCTGCAGGCCGCTGGTGCACAGGGTCGTGTGGTGAAGGCAACCGCACTGAACGACTACAGCGTCGAGATTCCAATGGCCGACATCACCGACCATGGCGTCGTGCTGGCCCGGCTCCTGGATGACCAGCCGATGCCCGTGCGGGACCGAGGCCCGCTGTTCGTGATCTACCCCTTTGACGACAAGCCGGCACTGCGCACCCCGGTGCACTTCGCACGCTGCATCTGGCAGTTGCGCAGCCTCGACGTTCTGCCCTGAGCAGCCCTGTGAGCGCTGCGAGCCCGCTGGCAGTAGCCAAGTCCGGCATGTTGGCTTGGCGCATGGTTGCGCTGGCCGTGCTGGTGCTGATGCTGCTGGTGTCGGCACTGCTGCTTCAGTGGCGCCAGAAGGGGCTGATGTCCGACGCCGCGTTGTCCCACGGCGACAACACCAGCTTCACGGTCTTTCAGGCCGAGGTCGAGTACCTGCGCCTGCGCGCCGCCTGGCCGCACCCTGGGGAGCGCCCCGAGGACCTTAACGAGCTGGGCATGCGCTACGAACTGTTTGTCAGCCGCATCCGCCTGTTGCGCCACAGTGCTGCACTGGCCTCGCTGGTCGAGCCCAAAGAACTGGATGCGCTGCTGGCGTTCCCCGAGTCGTTCATCGGGGAGGCTGACCGCAGGCTCGTGCAGGCCGATGCGGCTTCCTTGAGTTCTGCCGAGTGGGCAGCGCTCGGCGTGGTGCTGGACAGCGCCGCACCCAGCCTGCGTCAGCTGTCCATGCGCGGTGTGGCGCTGATGGGCGAGACCTACGCGGCACGCACGGCGGCGGCCACGGGCTACAACCGGTTGGCGATCGCCGGCACGGCCGTCCTCGGGGCACTGGTGCTGATCCTTGGTGGATTGGCTGCTCGGCAGCTGCAGCTGGCGGCGCGCCGCGCGCGCGAGCTCGAGGACTTGGCCATGGCCCTGGAACAGGCCCGTGGCGAGGCTGAGCGGGCCAGCCAGGCCAAGACCGACTTCCTGGCCAACATGAGCCACGAGATCCGCACCCCCTTCCAAGGCATTGTTGGCATGCTGACGCTCATCGGACAGGGGCCGCTGACGCAGGAGCAGCGGTCGCAGCTGACCACCGCCAGCGGCTCTGTGGATCATCTCCTGGCGTTGCTCAACGACATCCTGGACCTGTCCCGACTGGAATCCGACTGCGTCAGCATCGACGCCCAGCCCACCTCGCTGCAGGCCCTGCTGCAGGCCGTGGCTACGTTGATGGCGCCGCAGGCCCAGCACAAGGGGCTGACCCTGGACGTGCAGCTGGATCTCGAGCTGCCTGGCCGCGTCAGCATGGATGCGATGCGCCTGCGCCAGGTGCTGTTCAATCTCCTGTCGAACGCCGTGAAGTTCACCGAGAGCGGGCAGGTACGGCTCCACGCGTCATTGGATGATGGCACCCGGCAGCTGGTCTTCGAGGTCAGCGACACCGGCATCGGCATGGACGCCGCCACGTTGCAGCGCCTGTTCACGCGTTATGGCCAGGGTGATGCCTCGCGGTCACGGCGCTTCGGAGGCACCGGGCTGGGCCTTGAGATATCCAGGCGGCTGGCCCGGCTCATGGGCGGTGACATTGCCGTCAGCAGTGTGCTGGGGCAGGGCAGCCGCTTTGTGTTGACGCTGCCTTGTACTGCGCTGCCCGATGCCGAGGAGGCGTCCCATCCTCGCCCGACCGCCGCACCGCCAGACAACGCCACGGCGCTGCGTGTACTGATTGCCGAAGACAATCCGGTGAACTGCATGGTGCTGCAGGCCATGCTGGAGCAGCTCGGCCACCGGACAGTGATCGTCCATGACGGCAAGCAAGTGGTGAACGAAGCCGCGGGGCGGCGCTTTGATGCGGTCTTGATGGACCTGCACATGCCGCAGCAGGATGGCTATGCGGCTGCGGCGGCCATACGTGCCCTGCCGGACAGCCTGGCGGCCAATGTCCCCATCATCGCCCTCACCGCCGACGGCTTTGCCGAGACGCGCCAACGCTGCCTCGCCAGCGGTATGGACGATTTCCTCACCAAGCCCGTGGCGGTGGATGCCTTGCGTGACGCCTTGAGGCGGGTTCAGGGCCACCGGCCCGCGCCAAGCCTGACGGTTCAGGCACCGACAATGGCGCTTTGATGGCTTCAGAGCTGCGCCCATGAATTTGCCCCAGACACTGGAACTGCATCCCGGCCAAGCGGCCGACGCCACGGTCATCATCCTGCACGGCCTGGGTGCCGATGGCACGGATTTCCTGGGTCTTGCCGATGCCATGGACCTCTCGGCGGTCGGCGCCGTACGGTATGTCTTTCCGCGTGCGCCAGAGCGCCCGGTGACCGCCAACGGCGGGCACCGCATGCGCGCCTGGTACGACATCCTGGCCTTTGGCGGTGCAGCGGCCGAGGACGAGCCCGGTTTACGAATGACCTTCGCCCAGGTGCATGCGCTGATCGACCGTGAAGTGGCGCGTGGCATACCCGCCCACCGCATCGTGCTGGCGGGTTTCTCGCAGGGCTGCGCCGTGACGCTGGGGGCCGGGTTGCGCTATGCCCACCGCCTGGCAGGTCTCGTCGGGATGTCAGGTTACCTGCCGCTGGCCGACAGCACGGCGGCCGAACGCCACCACGACCAGGCCGCGACACCCGTGCTCATCGCCCACGGCACCCGTGACCCGGTGGTCAGCCTGGCGCGTGGCCAGGCGGCACGCCAGCACCTGGCCGCGCTGGGCCAGCCGGTGCGCTGGCACGACTACCCGATGGAGCACTCGGTGTGCCTGGAAGAAGTGCGCGACGTCGAGGCCTTTCTGCAGGCTTGCCTGTCGCGCTGAGCGGCAGCGCCCGGCCGATCATCGTCGGCCCCTGCCCGGCGCTCAGGCCGTGGCCAGCTCGGCCTTGACCTTGTCGGCGACGCGGATCGCAAAGGCCATGATCGTCAAGGTGCTGTTGGCAAAACCGCCTGTGGTGAAGGTGGCACTGCTGGCGATGAAGGTGTTGCTGACGCCATGGATGCGGTTGTCGGCGTCCACCACGCCCTGGCGAGGGTCGCTGTGCATGCGCGCCGTGCCCATGTGGTGGTGCACGCTGGGCAGCAGGATGGTGGGCACGTCACGGTCACGCTGCATCACGAAGCGGCCCAGGCCGGAGCGGCTGAGGTCTTCGGCGTAGATTTCCTGAGCCCGGCGCGCGCTGCGGATGTCCAGGTCCGTCCAGCGCCAGTGCAGCTGGATGCGGCGGCTGCCGAGGGCGTCCAGCCTGTCGCCCAGCACCACGCGGTTGTCGGGGTCTGGGGCCTGCTCGGTCATGTGCAGCATCTCGATGCAGCCGAACTGTTGTTCCAGGTCAGGCAGGCGGGACCAGCCGCCGTGATCCAGGCCGTACTGGTGCAGCACGCCCCGGTTCTTCCAGTGGGCGCAAGGGCAGTGGTGGTGAACGATGGCCTGGTTCTTGCGCCACCAGTAGAAGAGCATGTCGTCCAGCCCGCCCAGCAGGTTGCCCACATGGCCCAGCAGGCCCGGCGGCAGCTTGCCCTGCTTCAGCGACATCGAGAGTTCACGCGCCGAGGCCACTGCCGGAGAGCGGAACCGCGGCCCCCGCTTGAAGAACCAGCGCAGCGGGTCAGAGCCCTTGTTGCCGACCCGCGGAAACAGCACCGCGGTGGTGTTCATGAGCTGCTCGCGCCGCATCACGTCTTCGCTGATGACCGGCTTGGCAATCACCATCTTGCCGTCGATCCAGCGGGTGTCGTAGAAGCCCAGCTTGCGCAGCACGCTGCGGTCTTCGGTGACGAAGTAGCCTGAACGCACCAGGGGGTGGTCCATCAGGAAGCGGCCCACCATGTCGTGCTGGTTGCCCAGGCCGTTGGCGTGCACGCGGTTGGACAGCAGCAGCAGCCGGGGCGTTTCCAGGCCACCGACGGCCAGGATGAAGCGCTTGGCCCGGAAGTGCTGCTCACGCCCGTCGAACTGGCGCACCCGGGCGTGGGTGACATGTTGGCCGGTGGCATCGGTTTCCAGCGCCACCACGGACGCATTCAGGTACAGCGTGACGTTGGCTGAGGCTTCGATCTGCTGACGGTAGTCGTGCACAAAGACATCGCGCAGCCCAAAGTGGAACATGTGGCTGGTGAGCCGGCCGCCGGCAAACGCCCAGGGCTTGGCCTGGGCGTCGGCCCAGTGGTCAGGGTTGTAGTCATAGCGGCCACTCTGGCCGGTGGCATGGGCACGTTCGTAGTACGGGTCCAGGTCGGCCTTGGTGATGGGCCAGCCGCTGTGGGGCAGCCAGTCACGGCGTTCAAAGTCGATGGGGTCGAGCGGCACATAGCGCACGCCTTGCTGGTCCTGCGTCTCGGTGCCCTTGGGAGCATGGGCCACCATGGCGGATGTCACCGGCGTCTTCCTGACCGGCTGGCGCCCGCTCATGTCGATACCCCACTGCTGCGCCGTACCCGCGTACTGGCGTGACCGCATCCACTGTGCACCGGGGTAGAGATCCCCTTGGGGAGGCGCGCAATCGCCAGCGACGTCCTGGATGGGGTCGTTGTGCTCGAAGCGCCCGGCCTCCAGCACCGCCACGGTGAGACGGTGACCGAGGAACTCCCGCGCTGCAGTGATGCCCCCCGGGCCAGCGCCGATGATGCAGACATCGGTCTCGACCACGTGGGCGTCGGGCAGGCTCAGGGCGTCAGTCAGCATGGGGGCAGCGGCGAGGTCGGCACGAGGGCTTGTCTGCCCGATACCGCGAGTGTAGTCAGCCCGTATGCGGGTTTTGCCGGAGTGAGCCCCGTAAACCCCCCCCTCGTCCCAAGGCTTGGGGGGATCACCCCCAGCCAGGACGCGCCTCAGGGCTTGCGCCGCGGGGGGGGCTTGCTGCCCACCGGCCGAGAACCGCGGCTGGGTTCGCCGCGGCTGGCGGACATGCCGGTGCCGGTGCGTTGACCCGCTGGCCGCGGCGCGGACGCCGACCGGCCCGCCGGGGCCTGGGCCGCGCCCGCAGGACGGCGGTTGCCCTGGGATGGCGCGGAACGGCCGCCGTTGCCCTGCGCGCTGCCAGCGTTACCGCCCGGGCCGCGGCGGCTGGGCCCGCCACCAATGCTGCGCCGGCCCAGCACGATGGCTTCGGGCCTTTCGTCGGGTGGCGCCTCAAAGCCGGCCAGACGCTCACGGGGGAGCGGCCGCTTGATCAGCTTTTCGATGTCGCGCAGGAAGGACTCTTCATCCATGCACACCAGCGAGACAGCTTCCCCATTGGCGCCGGCACGCCCGGTGCGGCCGATGCGGTGCACG
>JAJTDE010000184.1 GCA_021298085.1 Rubrivivax sp. | reverse complement strand
TGACACTGATCAGAGAACTGATCGCGATCCCGGAACAGGTGCACCAGGGCGACTTCGTCCTGAAACTGGCCGACGGCGTGACGCACGCCGAAGCAACGCTGCGCGACTACGTGGTGACGCCCCAGCTCAACGCCTGCTTCAACGACGCGCTGACCTTCATCAAGCAGTCGGTGCAGGGCGGCACCAGCAAGGCGGCCTACCTGCATGGCAGCTTCGGCGCCGGCAAGAGCCACTTCATGGCGGTGCTGAACCTGCTGCTTGACAACAACGTCACAGCACGCTCGATCCCCGAACTGGCGAGCGTCGTGGCCCAGCACAACGGGTGGACGCAGGGCCGCAAATTCCTGCTTGTGCCGTACCACATGATCGGCGCGCGCAGCATGGAGTCGGCCATCCTGGGCGGCTATGCCGAGTTCGTGCGCAAGCGGCACCCGGACGCGCCGGTGCCGGGCTTCTACCTGTCGGAGCGGCTCTTCGAGGATGCCGTGCGCATGCGGAAGCGCAGCGGCGACGAGTCCTTCTTCCGTGACCTGAACGCCGGCTCAGAAGCCGGCGGCGAGAGCAGCGGCTGGGGTGAACTGAGCGGCGGCTGGGATGCCAGCAGCTTCGAGGCCGCGATGCTGGAGCCACCCGCGGGTGACGACCGCGTGCGCCTGGTCGGCGACCTGATCAGCCACTTCTTCACCGCCATTGCCGACGTGGCCGAAAGCCGCGGTGAGGCCTTCGTGCCGCTGGACGACGGGCTCAGCATCATGAGCCGCCATGCCAAGGCGCTGGGCTACGACGCGGTGATCCTGTTCCTGGACGAGCTGATCCTGTGGCTTGCCAGCCGTGCGGCCGATGCCAGCTTTGTCAGCAGCGAAGGCACCAAGCTCGTCAAGCTGGTGGAAGCCAGCAACGCCGACCGTCCCATTCCGCTGGTGAGCTTCGTGGCGCGCCAACGTGACCTGCGGGAGCTGGTGGGTGAGAACCTGGCCGGCTCGCTGCAGCTGCAGTTCAGCGATTCGCTGCGGCACTGGGAGGCGCGGTTCCACACCATCAAGCTCGAAGACCGGAACCTGCCGGCCATCGTCGAGAAGCGTGTGCTCAAGCCCGTGTCCGAGGCCGCGCGGCAGACCCTGGGCAACGCCTTCGACGAGTTCCAAAAGGTCAGGCCCGAGGTCTGGAACACGCTGCTGACCGAGACCGCGGACAAGGAGATGTTCCGCAAGGTCTACCCGTTCAGCCCGGCGCTGGTGCAGACCTTGATTGCCGTCTCGGCCGCGCTGCAGCGCGAGCGCACGGCCTTGAAGCTGATGCTGCAGTTGCTGGTGGACCGGCGCGACGACTTGGAACTGGGCCAGATCATCCCGGTGGGCGACCTGTTCGACGTGATCGCCGACGGCGACGAGCCGTTTTCGGAGGCGATGCGCATCCACTTCGACAACGCCAAGCGGCTCTACAAGCAGAAGCTGCTGCCCCACCTGGAACGGCAGCATGGCGTGACCTGGGAGAACATCCGCATCGGCAATGCCGACCCGGCCAAGGCCAAGCTGCTGCGCAACGATGCGCGGCTGATCAAGACACTGCTGCTGAGCGCGCTGGTGCCCGAGGTGGAGTCACTGAAGGCCCTGACGGCGCAGCGCCTGGCCGCGCTGAACCACGGCACGATCCGCTCACCCATCCCCGGCCGTGAGACGCAGGACGTGCTGCGCAAGTGCAAGGAGTGGGCGGCCGACATCGGCGAGATCAAGGTCACGGACGACACCAACTCGTTGATCTCGATCCAGGTCACCGGCGTGGACATCGAACCCATCGTGCGCGGGCCGGCGGCGTCCAGCGACAACCCGGGCAACCGGCGGCGCCGCATCCGCGAGATGCTGTTCGAGCAGCTGGGCGTGACCGACACCAACGACATGTTCGCCACCTACCCAGTGCTGTGGCGTGGCACCCGGCGCGAGGTGGAGGTGCTGTACGAGAACGTCCGCGAGATGTCGGACGAAAAGCTGCGCGGGCGCGCGGGCACCTGGACGGTGGTGATCGACTTCCCGTTCGATGACCAGAAGTTCACGCCCGCTGACGACCTGGCGCGCCTTGCGGCCTACCGAGGTGAAGACACGCAGACGCTGGTGTGGATGCCATCGTTCTTCAGCGCCAAGGCGCAACACGACCTGGGCCGCCTGGTCGTGCTGGACTACATCCTGACCGGCGAGCGTTTCAACGAATTGGCCGCCCACCTGGCCCTGGTGGACCGGGGCCCGGCACAGGCGCTGCTGCGCAACCAGCGTGACCAGCTGGTGCAGCGGGTTCGGCAGTACCTGGAAGTGGCCTACGGCATTGCCGGCGACTCGCGCGATGCGGTGGTGAACCCGTTGTCGCCCGAAGACCAGTTCCGCTCGCTGGACCAGACGCTGATGCCGCTGCCGCCGGTGGGGGCGAACCTGAAGTCGGCCTTTGAGGCGCTGCTGGACCAGTTGTTCAGGCACCAGTACCCGGCGCACCCGGTCTTCGATGCCGAGGTGAAACCGGCGGCGGTGAAGAAGGTGTGGCCGGAGCTGGAGCGGGCCATCGGCACCGCCGACGGACGAGCGCCGGTGGGTGACCGCGTGGTACGGCAGCTGATCCGCTCGATCGCCGACCCGGTGCAGCTGGGCAAGACCGGTGAGACGCACTTTGTGTTGGGCGACCACTGGCGGTCGCACTTCCTGCGCGAGCAGGCGAAGAAGAGCGAGCCGTTCACGGTGGGCAACCTGCGCCGCTGGATGAACGAGCCGCTGGCGATGGGGCTGCCCGTGGAGGCGCAGAACCTGATCATCCTGACGTTCGCCGGGCAAACCAACCGCAGCTTCGTGAAGGGCAACGCGCCCTACCCGGCCAGCATCGACCAGATGGCCGACGACTTGGAACTGCGTGAGCAGACCTTGCCGGAGGCGGGCGACTGGGAGACGGCCTGCAAGCGCGCTGCGGCCTTGTTCGGTCTGACGATCCCGACGTCGCGCAACGCGAACAACGTGGCCAAGCTGGTGGAAGACGTTCAGGCCAAGGCGCGCGAGACGCGGGAGGCGATGGGCAGCCTGGTCAGGACGCTGGACGAGAAGTCGGCGCTGTTTCCCTCGGGCGCTGACAACCATCGACTGCAGACGGCGCGCTCGGCGCTGGCCTTGCTGGCTGGCTTGCTGAGCGCGGAGGGCGCTGCCGTGGTGACGACGCTCGCTCGAGCAGCGGTCGAGACGTCCGAGGTCGCGATGCGCCAGACGCTGGCCAAGGCGCGCGAGCTGGATGAAGCCGTCCGCACCGGCGCCTGGGAAATCTTCGAGGCGATGAAGGCGCTGACCGACGCGCGGCAGACGGCGGCGAAGGCCATCGTGGCCAAGGTGAGCGAGACCTTGGCGGCCGATGAGCATGCCATCGGGCTGAAGGCCGCGCTGGACGACCAGCGAAGCAAGGCGGTGCGGCTGTTGACTGTGGCGCCGCCGCCTCCTCCGCCCCCACCACCTCTGCCGCCGCCGGCGCCGAATCCGCAGCCGCCGGCGCCGCCTGCCCCACCGTTGCCCCCCACGGAGCCAGGCGACAAAGGTGCGAAGCCGGCCGTCGTCGTTCAAGAGTCCACCGCGGCTGATCTGGAAAGCGCGCAGGCGCTGGCCCTGTTGGATGACCTGCACGCCAAGCTGGACGGCGACGCGGACCTGCGGCTTTCGATCTCGTGGCGGCTGGAGAAGCCGGGGACCGCCAAGTGACCGCAGCGGCTGTGCCCTTGTCGTTGCCGCAGATCGAGGCCCAGGCACTCGCGGTGCTGGACCGCGCGAGCGATGCCAAGGTCATCGCCATCCAGGCCAAGACCAAGGCGCTGTGGCCCGATGCGATCACGCTGTCGGGCAGACCCTTCCAGCTGCGCTGGTGCGAGAGCCCCTTGATGGCTCGGGAAGCACTGTCCACGCTGGACGACGCGGGTCATGGGCAGGCGGCACCTGGGCTCATCCTGCTGACGCCGCTGGCGGCACGCGAACTGGGTGGCGATGTGCTGGCCAGGCTGGCGCGAGCCCAAGTGTTCCAGCCCGACGCCTGGGGCATGGTGCAGCAGCTCTTCAAGGCGCGGGAGATCGACGCACGGCTCAGCCGCTTCCGGTGGATGGCCCAGATGCTGGTGGAGCGCGCCGGCATGGGTGCCTACCCGCCGGTGCCCAACGGCTTCCTGGACATGGACACGGCATGGCGTCATGTTCTGGGCCGATGCCTGAGGCTGGATGCCTCGAAGCCAGACGCGGCGATGCTGCTGAACTGGTCATTGGGTGCCGAATCGGCCGCACTGTTTGACGACCTGCCTGACACCGCCAAACCGCAGATTGCGGCCTGGCTTGGCGACTCCGCCGGGGCCGTGGGCACGCTGGTGATGCAGTGCGTTCTGGCCGGCAACACGCAGGACGCGGTGCCGCTGGGCCTGGTGTGCGGCGTGGTGTTGTCGCCGCAAGGTGAAGGCGTCCATGAACTCGCGGCGGCGGCGATTCGCCTGGAGCGCTTCATGGGCGACAAGCGGATCGGCATCGCCGATGGCCGGGCCTTGGCCAGCGATGCGGCGAGGCTGTTGAGCGCGACTGCACTGCCCCCCATGGCACCGGCCATGCGCCACGCCGTGAACGAGCGCGCCGAGGCACTGCTGCGTGAGCTGCACGTCGAGACCTACGCGCACCTGAGCGACGTGTTGCCGATGGGCCTGGAACAGCGGCTCGGGCTGCTGGCGGAGGCGCTGAAAGCCTTCATCGCCGAGCCGTCGACGATGCTGCTGCAGGCCGCCGAACGCGCTGCAGATTCAGCTGCGAGGCATGCCCACACCGACGCGGCCAGCACACGCATGCTGCGCGTGAAGATGGCGGTGCGCCTGTGCCGCTGGATGGTGGCAGACCGGCCAGAGGGCAAGGGCCGCAGCGGGCGGACGGCAACCGGATTTCAGGATCTGGCGCAGACGTACGCGCGTGAAGGTGCCTACGTCGATTGGGCGCGCTTCAAGCTGATCGGCGGGGACGACCTGCCTGGCCTTTCGTCGGCCTACGTCGCGCTTCGCGACGCGGCACGGAAGAAGGCCGACACCTTCAACCAGACCTTCGCGCAGGCGCTTCAGGTGTGGAACCGCGAGCCCCGGGCCGAGGCCGCCTGCATGCCGGTGGAGGCGGTCCTGGAGCGGTTGGTGGCACCGCTGGCGCAACAAACACCGGTGCTGTTGCTGGTGGCCGATGGCCTGAGCTACAGCATCTTCCGCGAGCTTTGTGAGGACCTGGAAGTGCTGGGGTGGGACGAGCAAGTGGCCGGGCCTCCGGCGACCCTGGCGGTGGGTGTTGCGGCCCTGCCGACCATCACTGAGGTGAGCCGCACCAGCCTGCTCTCGGGCCGGTTGGTCGTCGGGGCGGCGTCGCAGGAGAAGTCTGCGTTCGCCACCCACGCGGCCTTGGTGGCGGCGTCTCGGGCAGGCATCGCACCGGTGGTATTCCACAAGGGGGACCTCGCCGATTCAGAGGGCCTGTCGTCGACGGTGCGCGATGCCATTGCCTCGATGCAGCGGCAGGTGGTGGCCGTGGTCTACAACGCTGTCGACGACCACCTGAGCGGCTCGAACCAGATTCATGTGCGCTGGACGATTGACGATCTGAGGCTGCTCGGGCCGTTGCTGAGCGAAGCCCGGCGGGCACGACGCGTGGTGATCGTCACCGCCGACCATGGCCATGTGATCGACGATGGCACGGTACAGCGCGGCCAAGGGGATGGTGACCGCTGGCGGTTGCCTGCAGGCGCGCCGGATGAGAGCGAACTGGTCTATGAAGGTGGCCGCGTGAAGACCGCTTCCGGCAACACGGTGCTCTGCTCCTGGTCGGAAGGCGTGCGGCACGGCGCCAAGAAGAACGGGTACCACGGTGGTGTTTCGGCGCAGGAGGTGGTGGTGCCCTTGAGTGTGTTCACGCCGAGAAACATGGCGCTGAAAGGCTGGCAGGTGGCGGCAGCGCCGCAACCGGACTGGTGGGCGCCCCTGGAAGCTGTTGCACTGGCGCTCGCACCCGAAGCACCGGCATTGGCTCGTAAGCCCCCGAAGCCCAAGCCGGTGCCGTTGCCGCAGCCGGACCTGTTCGGTGGAGCCGCTGCCGTGGTGGCGCCGGCGCCCGGCGTGCACTGGATCGACGCGCTGCAGGCGTCGCCCGCCTATCTGGCGCAGAAAGCCCTGGCCGCGCGCGTGGCCCCTGCAGATGCCGATGTGCGATCGCTGCTGGACGCGCTGGCGGCCCGCGGGGGCAAGCTCTCGAAAGCGGCCCTTGCCCAGCGCCTGGGCATGCCCGCCATGCGCATCAGCGGCTTCGTGAACGCAGCGAAGCGCGTGCTGAACGTCGATCAGGCAGCAGTGCTGGTGCTCGACGAGACCGCCGGCACGGTGGAACTGAACCGGGACCTGTTGTCGCGGCAGTTCCGGGTGACGGTGCGATGAGGGCCGCACCATGATCAGCCCACAACGCAGAGCCGAGGTCGTTGAGGCCTTGAGGCGCGGCACGGTGCCCAAAGCCGGACTGGATGCGCTGGCCGTCGGCTACGGCCGGCTCCAAGGCACGCTCGATGAGGAACTGGACGCAGTGTCGTCAGGTAGGGGCGCGTTCAAAGCCATTCGAGGTGAGTACGGCTCAGGCAAGACCTTCTTCGGCCGCTGGCTGCAGGAGCGGGCGCGAGCGCGGGGCCTGGCCACCAGCGAAGTGCAGATCTCCGAGACCGAGACACCGCTGCATCGATTAGAAACCGTCTACCGCCGCCTGGTGGAGCGCATCGCCACGGCAGACAGTGGCGAAGGCGCCTTCCGCGGGATCGTGGACGGCTGGTTCTACGCTCTGGAACGCGATGTGCTGGAGGATGCCAGCCTGGACCCGAACGACGAAGCGACCCTGCTTGCCAAGACCGAGGCGCTGATGGAGGCCCGGCTCGCCAGTGTGACCAAGGTGGCGCCGGCTTTCTCCGCCACGCTGCGGGCCTACCGGCGCGCGCTGCAGGCCGGTGACAACGCGACAGCCGACGGCTTGATGGCTTGGCTGAGCGGCCAGCCCAACGTGTCGGCTTCGATCAAGCGTGCTGCTGGCGTGAAAGGTGACATCGACCACTTCGGTGCGACCAACTTCCTGTCCGGGCTGCTGACCATGCTGCGCGATTCCGGGTACGGCGGCCTGCTGTTGGTGCTGGACGAAGTCGAGACCTTACAGCGCATGCGTGCCGACACCCGCGAAAAGGGCCTGAACGCGCTGCGGCAATGGATCGACGAGATCGACGCCGGCCACTTCCCAGGCTTGTACCTCTTGATCACCGGCACCCAGGCCTTCTACGAGGGCGCACAGGGCGTTCAGCGCCTGGCACCTCTAGGAGTCTGCGCGGCAGAACCGGGTAGTTCCTGATGTCGCGTGGCAGGGCGAGTGCGTTGATGAGGCATGGCTGGAAGCTATCGCCCCT
>JAJTDE010000183.1 GCA_021298085.1 Rubrivivax sp. | reverse complement strand
GTGAAAACCTCCTGACGCTGGCCGGGGTGTGGGTGCCGCCGGCGGATGAGACAAAACACTTCAAGCTGATCGGCACCACCGGGGCCGGCAAGTCCACGGCCATCCGGGAGCTGTTGCACCAGGCGCTGCAGCGGGGCGACCGGGCGGTGATTGCTGACCCGGACGGCGGCTACCTGGCCAGTTTCTACGACCGAGGCCGCGGCGACGTGATCCTGAATCCGTTCGATGCGCGCTCGCGCAAGTGGAGCGTGTTTGCGGACATCGGCAACATCCAGGACGCGGACCTGATGGCCAGGTCATTGATTCCGGACACTGGCAGCACGGGCAACAGCGCGCGGGAGTGGTCGGGCTACGCCCGGACCTTCGTGAGCGCGGTGCTGCGGCAGTGCATGGCCAACGGGGAGATGGATTCAGCGGAGCTGTGGCGGCTGATCGCCGTGGCCAGCACCGACGAGCTGCGCACGCTGCTGGCCGGCACGGCAGCACAGCCCTTCCTGGAGGCCGACAACGCGCGGATGTTCGGATCGATCCGGTCGGTGGCGGCCAATGCGATCGCGACGCTGGAGTACGTCCACGCGCAGGAAGGCCATGCGGCCTTCTCGGTACGACAGTGGGTGCGCAGCGGGCGAGGGGTGCTGTACCTGCCCTACCAGGCCGAGCAGATCGCGGCGCTGAGGACGCTGATCGCCACCTGGGTGCGCCTCGCCATCTTCCAGACGATGGGTCTGGGGGAGGGCGATCACCGGATCTGGTTTGTGGTCGACGAGCTGGATGCGTTGGGGCCCATCGATGGCCTGAAGGACGCGCTAGCCAGGCTGCGGAAGTTTGGCGGGCGGTGTGTGCTGGGTTTTCAGTCGATCGCGCAGGTCAGCAGCACCTATGGCGACGGGCCGGCCAGGACCATCGTCGAGAACTGCTCGAACACGCTGATCCTGCGGTGTTCAGCCAGCGAAGGAGGGGGCACGGCCAAGTTTGCGTCGCAGCTGATCGGGCAGCGGGAGGTGATCCGGCCAACGGTCACGCACAGCACGGGCATCGAGGGAAAGTTCATCGGCCGGGAGGTCGATCGGGGCACCAGCTACGGGGAAGAGCACCGGGTCGAGGATGCCGTTATGGCCTCGGAGATCGAGGCGCTGCCGGATCGGGTGGGGTACCTGAAGTTCGCCTCCAGGCCGGCGTGGACGCTGGTGGGGTTTGAGTACTTTGAGCCGGATGGCAGGGTGAAGGTGTTCCAGGCGGTTTAGTGTGTTTGGCGGCGCGCGGGGGGCTTTGGCCAGCGACTCACCACGGGACAAGCCGTCCTTCCTGATGCGCTCGAAGATCATGTCGCGCGGCACCAGCACTTGGCAGGTCTTCGGCGAGCGATCTGAACGGCGTTTCGGCTCGACCCAGCCATGTTCCGCCCTCGACAGCCGGTCCAGTTAGCGAAAGTTCGGGTTTGGGGGATTTGCCCTGTGATCTTGCGGCGCAGCCACGTAACCAATTGCAACGAACCGAAGTTTGTCGAAGAATCATCGCTGTCGCGGCATGGAGGAGAACGTTCGATGACAGGCGCAGGTACCGCCATTGCCGGAGTGCGTGCTGATGCCGCCGTACCAGCGCCTTGCCCAGAATCGGGTGAGCGACCGGGCGCGTTAATGCGCGGGAGCCTGTGATGAACTGGTCGGCCCTGATACCGAAGACGCCCAAGCAGTGGTTGGTCGCGGTCGCGGTTGTACTTGCGATTGCGTCGGTGGCGCTGTCTACGAACCCGGGCCTCATTCGAGGCCACACGGTTGCCGTGTCTGTAGAGAACGCGGGGCCGAACGCAGTGTTCGCCTACCTGGATAACACGGGCCGCCACGGTGAGAACACGGAGACGGCAACGCTGGAGATGTCGGGCGATCGTCGGACGCCGCCTGGCCTCGTTATCGGAGTGGGGAAGATGCGATCGTTCGGCCTGGCCGTTGGTCTATTCGACCAGCCCACGCTGCACGTCTACGCGATCGCCGAGGGCGGCAAAGCGGTCGACACCGCTAGCCTGACGGACTGCGTGTTCGAGGCGTGGACGCTGTCGGACCCGAAGCTGCCGCCCTGGCAAGTAAAGGTCCGGTGGAGCGCGTCGGGCTGCACGGTCACACGGTGAGTACGCCATGGCTGTGACGTACAAGACGATCGACGGGCCCAAATGGCAGTGGGTCGAGACCTACGTGTTCGCCAAGGCCACCTACATCATCGCGTGCCAGCCGGATAGGCGCTGCCAGGTCGGCATGGGTGTGAGCTTGCTCGGGCAGCCACGCGGCGAGAAGCTGCGATTTTCTGAGGAGCGCGAGATCACGGTGCTGGGTGCCGGCGCGCTCCACTTTCGGGTCGATGACGGGAGGGGGCCATGCAGGGTGGGCTTCGTGCTGAAGGACAGATTTCTGGTCACGACGAAATGGGAGTTTTGACACTCATGCCGAGGAAAGCAGATCTTGTTCAGCTCCAGCATGCGCAAGTTCTTGCTTCGCCACTGCTCGCTACTGGACGGGCTGACTCGGAAAAATGCAACGCTTAGGGAGATTCGGATGCGTGGTTTCAAAACGCTTGCGCTTGCCCTTGTCACGGTCATGTTGGCTGGCTGTGACACGGATGAGGAACTGCTGCGGCAACGTCTGAACATGCTTAATGCCGAAGAAGCGGCATTGCGAGAGCTTCAGGCCGAACTGTCTTCCAACCCGGAGGTTGAGGGAAGCGGGACGGTCAGCTTGTTCCTGTCGCAGGACGCGATCAATGGAATCCTTGCCGGAGCGGACGGTGTCGTTGTGCCGCTGCCGGGTATTGAGGGCGGCGAGGTGATCGTCAAGTCCCTGCGTGCTAGCTTCAGGACCGGCTTCCCTCTAGTGCTCGTGCAGGCCACGGCGCGGAAGAAAGGGATGAGCGCCACGCTCAACCTAGAAGGGGTCGCTCGAATTCAATCGACCATCATCGACAGCGGCGCTGCGAAGAAGCTGCAGTTGCGCGTCCACGTCGACAGTCTGGTACCAAACGCGAAGTGGAGTGTGTTCGATTTTCGGATTAATGGCTTCGTGAAGGACCTGCTGCAACTCAAGCTGTCAGATGCAGCGCGGACGGCGGGTGTCATCGAGATTCCGATGGAAACTTCGTTACCCATCAAACTGCCGGTACGGACATTTCCGGTCAACGTTCCCGGAGTGAACGGCTCGATTGCCACCCCGGCTCTTTCGATGGTCGGCTCGGCCAGCTTGGCTCGCATCATCACGTTGCCCGACGGGCTTCACGTTTATGGCAGGCTCCAGGCGGGAGTGGGTCAATGAAAAATTCGCTGTCGCTCCTTCTGTTTTTGTGCGCGGTTCTCGCCTGCGCTGCGGCGCAGGCCGGCCTGAAAGAAGACGTTGCTGCAAAGGAGGTGGATGTCGCTGGACTGCGCGCAGAGGTCGATGCGTTGACCCCGCGAATCCTGGTGAAAGACGCGGACGCCCGGGTCTTCCTCTCGCTGTCACCCCTCGTTTCGGCAATATCGGCCCTCAACGCCCTACCTGATCCTGGCCGGACAATTCTCGTGCGCTCAGTCGGCGCGAACGGTAGGTTCTGGCAGGACAGCGAGACTTTCTGCAACAGCTACGCCGAACTCAATAGCGCTGATGGTCTGCAGGCTGCCGCCTTGCTGAGCAACTTCGGCGCAACCATGCGCGACGACGGGGCGATCGATTTGGCCACTCGCGTTACAGTAGCTGGCCGAGTGCAGGTCCACGTCCACTTCATGGGGGTGCGCCTCCAGCCGCGTGTTTTGGGCCAGCCCATCGGTGGCGGGATTTGCCCTCCCGGAGGAGGTGTTGGTACGTCGATTGGCGTGAGCTTCGACAAGACGAAAGAGATGGCGATGCGGCTGTCGTTCGCTCCAGCGCCCGATGGGCGATCTCTTGCATACACGGCGCGAATTACGGAGCCGGACAAGATTGACGTGACTGCACAGATCCACCTTGGCGGTGTGCTCCCGACCATCGGGCACCCGCTTGACTTTCCGATTCCTTCGACCCCGCTCGCATCCGGCTCTCTGCCGCTGCTGCTTGGCAACGAAGGGGTGTTCAAGTTGCCCGGTGGAGGCTCCCGTGTTTACTCAGTCGTGCTCACTCCGAAGTCATTCGTAGCCAATCGCACGGGAATCACGGCGACCTGGAAGTCGACAATCCAGTTCAAAACCGGGCCTTGACAGCGTCCGTTGCGCCGCCGGGCGGTTCAAGATGGGGCGGCCGCGAGCGTTAGTCTGCTTAACGCGCTGGCCGTCATTCCCGATCAGCGGCCGCTTTGAACAGACTGACCGACGGTAGCGATGGTTTGCTCGGAGGTCGCAAACGGACGACTAACGAGTTTCCGAGCCGGAGCGCGACCTTGGGGCCTTCGGGTGTCACAAGCTATTGATAACATATTTTATCGATAGCATAATGTCGAGCCACATGCCGATCCGCTTGCCGCATGATCTACCCATGCGCCGCCCCCAAAGCACTTACCTGTTGCGCCTGCCGACCTCCGTGAAGGCGGAAGTCGCGCGCCTGGCCAAAGCCGACGGGATCAGCTTCAACCAGTTCGTCGCCACAGCCGTCGCCGAGAAGCTGGCCGCCATGAACACGGCAGCCTACTTCGCCGAGCGGCGCAGCCGTGCTGACTTCGAAGCCTTCGATCAAATCATGGCGCGGTCGTCTGGCGGCGTGCCGCCGCAGCCGGAAGAACAGATCCCGTGACAGCCGAGAACGCGCTTCCCGTGCTGACCCCATCAGGCGGCCGGCTGCTGACCGCCGACGCCTTCCAGCGCCTGGCCGACGTGCCGCTGGAGATCGAGTGGTTTGCGAACCTGGGCACCAAGGCCACGCGGCGGGCCTACGAGAACGCCCTGCAGGACTTCCGTCGCTTCACCGGCATCGCCAGGCCCGAGGAGTTTCGGACCGTCACCCGGGCACACGTCATCGCCTGGCGCGAGGACCTCGTGCAGCGGGCACTCAGCGGCCAGACTATCCGTCACCGCCTGGCGGCGCTGTCGTCGCTCTTCGAGTACCTGTGTGACCGCAATGCGGTGACGCACAACCCGGTCAAGGGTGTGAAGCGCCCTCCGGTGGAGAGCTACGAAGGAAAGACCCCGGCGCTGGGTGACCATCAGGCGCGGCAGCTGCTGGACGCGCCGGATGCCGGCACTCTCAAAGGCAAGCGCGATCGGGCGATCCTGGCCACGCTGCTGTATCACGCTCTGCGGCGCGATGAGCTGTGCCGGCTGAAGGTCAAAGACTACAAGCAGGAGCGGCGTGGGGTGGCGCACCTGAAGGTGTCCGGTAAGGGCGGCAAGACGCGGTACGTGCCGCTACACCCGGCCGCCGGGGGCTGGGTGGCCGAGTACCTGGAATCTTCGGGCCACGGTGCTGAAGACGGCAGCGCCCTTTTCCGGCCGATGTACCAGAGTAGGCCTGGTGGACTTGCCAAGTCGATAACGCCGGACGGGATCTACAAGATTGTTCGCGGCTACTCGGCCGCGTTAGGGTTCGAGATTGGTGCGCATGCGCTACGGGCAACGGCGGCGACGAACGCGCTTGACCATCAGGCCGACATCGCCAAGGTGCAAGAGTGGCTGGGACACGCGAACATCGCGACCACCAGGATCTACGACCGGCGCAAGACGCGGCCGGAGGACAGTCCGACGTTTAAGGTGGTCTATTGATTGACCCCATGTACAGGATAGAGCCGTTGTGCTGCCGACCTAGGCTGGTTCGATCTCAAACCGCTGAAGCACCAAAGCGATCCGAGTGACGGTGCTGGAGTAGTTCGCTTGGTGCATCTGTCCACCGACGGCGTCCCGTAGGAATTTACGTGCCTCCCTCAGCAGGTCGGTGATTTCTTGCGCGTCTTCGTCCGTGAGCTTGGTCGGGATCGAATTCATCATGATGTTCCCTCCCTCAACGGTTGCTGTCAGGCGTTACCTTGACGGGCGCCCAGGTGTGACCAGGCTTCGTCGTAGGTGGGAGTTGTCGGTTGTCGGCCACCGCAGCGAAGTTCTGCTGCTTGCCGCCGCGAGGTCCGACTTCTTGGAAGATGCCGCCGCGATTGCCCGTGTTCTGACCCGGTTTCAGGGACTTCGTCATCTCAAGCTCCTTGGAGAGAACACTGGTTCAGGGACAGGAGGTTGTTGTTCCACTTGCCGTCCGCGTACGTCCTGAGGTACGGGGCCTTGCCCGTCTCGCGAACCACGCCGATGTCGGCGCGCTTGCCGCTCGACGGGTCTGTGACATAGAACGTGTTCGTTTTCGCGTCGATGCTCGCGATGACTTGCTCGCGGGTCCACATCCAGCCACCGTTCGCGCTGCGTGGGTTCCCGAGATGCGTGATGTGCTCATGCGGGCTCTGCGGGTGAGGTTTGACAATACAGGTAACTTGAACATCAGCCATGGCAATTCCTTTTTTGCTTGCCGGCGCCGCGAGCGTCATCTAGGATCAGACGAATTCGTCATGCTCTTGGCTGAAAAGATGACCCTTGCGGGCCATGACGAATCAGTCATAACACACTATACGTAATAGTCATGTCAGGGTCAACCCCCCCTTCCGCAATCTTTCCGGATCGTCTACGTACGGCGCGCGAGTACCGCGGGCTGACCCAAGGTGAACTTGCTGCGCGCGCAGGACTGCAGCCGTCTGCAATCTCTCATTTCGAGACGGCCACCCGCAAACCGTCCTTCGACAACCTTCTGCTGCTGGCCAACACGCTCGATGTGACGACGGACTACTTGCTGGGCCGGGTGGCCGAATTCAAGAAGATGGCTGGGGCTGATCAGCTGCACCGGCACTACGAATCTCTGCAGGACACAGATCGCAAGTTCGCCGACGAACTGATCACTTTGCTTGCCAACAAGGCGAGGGACAAAGGGACGAAGTGATGCAAGCCGACCCGTTCGCCTTTGCCTCGCTTCTAGCCGAGCAGATTCTCAAGGGCGAGGGGGTCGGGAGCCTGGCGGACGACAATTATCTTGATCGCTCAGCGACAACTATCTTGAGCGGTTGACGCACGCCGCCGGGGTGCGTTCTGCGGTCGGGTTCCTACAGTGGTTGCCTTCTTCAGGAGGGTGACCACGGTGCCCGGTAAACGCATAACGGACCTACAGGTGACCAAGTACAAGACTTTGAGAAGCGAGCACAGCCAAGAGGCTGCGGCAGCCAAGACGGGTATCAGCGTTGCCAGTGCGCGGCGCGTGGAGGCGGCCACTGTGCTGCCATCGCAGCGACCACCACGCCATTGGCGTACCCGTGCAGACCCGCTGGCCGCGGTCTGGGAGACGGAGGTCGTGCCGATGTTGGAGGGCGCGCCATCGCTGATGGCGGTGACGTTGCTGGAGGAGTTGCAGCGTCGTCACCCAGAACAGTTCAGCGACTCGCTGCTGCGCACGCTGCAGCGCCGCGTCAGCCAGTGGCGCGCCGAGCATGGCGACGAACGCGAGATTTACTTCGCGCAGGACGCATTGACTCATCGGAAATGCTACTCGTGCTGACCTGTTGCCTCACGTAGTTTGCTACCCGTCGGATGGTCCGGCGGGGGCAGCGCAACG
>JAJTDE010000182.1 GCA_021298085.1 Rubrivivax sp. | reverse complement strand
GCCGACGATGTCCTGCAGCCGCCGCAGGATCTCGATCACGCTTTCGCTGCCGTAGACCTTGGTGGCAGAGGCCAAGGCCACATCCATGCCGCCGGCTTCCAGGTCGGCGGCGATGCGGAAATTGATGATGCGCATGGCCTCCAGGCGCGTGTAGCACTCGGCAAAGGCACGGCGCACCCAGGGCTGGTCAATCGCTCGGCGCCCCTGCTCATCACGGGCCTTGGCCCAATCCAGTACGCGCCTGAAGGGGCCGAACACCTTGTCAGACCACGAACCCAGGCCGAGCCGCTCGTGGTTGAGCTGGGCGGTGATCAGCTTCCAGCCGCCGTGCAGTTCGCCCACCAGATGATCGGCAGGCACCTCGACGTTGTCGTAGTAGGTGGCCGAGGTGGTGTTGCCCACGGTGTGGATCAGGGTGTGCGAGAAGCCCGGCGAGCGCGTGTCGACGATGAGGATGCTGACCCCTCGGTGCCGGGCCAGCTCGGTGCTGGTGCGCGCCGCCAGCCAGACAAAGTCTGCCGACTCCACACCCGAGGTCCACAGCTTGTTGCCGTTGACCACAAAGCGCTCGCCGTCCAGCCGGGCCTGGCACCTCAGCGCCGCGAGGTCCGAGCCGGCGTCAGGCTCGGAGTAGCCGATGGCAAAGACGAGCTCTCCGGCCGCAATGCCCGGCAGGAACCGGGCCTTCTGCGCGGCCGTGCCGTGCTCCATGAGCGCCGGGCCCACCGTGCTGATGGTCACAAACGGCAGCGGCGCACCCGCGATGTTGGCCTCCTCGAAGAAGATCAACTGTTCGGTGGCGGCATAGCCCTGGCCACCATGGGCCTTGGGCCACCCCACTGCCAGCCAGCCATCAGCCCCCATGCGCCGAACGACGCTGCGGAACTCCTCGCCACCCTCTGAACCACGCAGCCGCAGCTTGAGCTCCGGCGTCATCAGGCCGCAGAAGTAATCGCGCACCTTGAGGCGCAAACGGTGCTGTTCAGGTGTCAGGTCGACAAACATGCTCAGGCTGCCCCCAGGATGAGCCCACTGGTGGGCACGCCCGTGCCCGCGGTGACAAGCACATGCTCGACACCATCCACCTGGTTGACCGCTGTTCCGCGCACCTGGCGCACGGCCTCGGCAATGCCGTTCATCCCATGAATGTAGGCCTCACCGAGCTGACCACCATGCGGGTTGATCGGCAGCTTTCCCCCGCGGGCATGGTGCCCCGCGCGCACGAATTCCTTGGCCTGGCCGCGCTCGCAGAAGCCGAACTCCTCGAGCTGCTGCAGCACGAAGGGCGTGAAATGGTCGTAGATCACGGCGGTCTGGATGTCCGCCGGCGTGAGGCCGCTCTGCTGCCACAGCTGGCGCGCAACCAGGCCCATCTCGGGCAGGCCACTGATCTGTTCGCGGAAGAAGGACGTCATGATCTGCTGGCCTTCGCTGATGCCCTGCGCGGCCGCACGGATGACCACGGGAGCGGCCCTCAGGTCACGCGCTCGGGGCAGCGAGGTGATGACCATCGCCACGGCGCCATCGCTTTCCTGGCAGCAGTCCAGCAGGCGCAGGGGTTCGCAGATCCAGCGGCTCTTCTGATGGTCTTCCAGCGTGATGGGCTTGCCGTGGAAAAAGGCCGCCGGGTTTGTCGCCGCGAAGTCGCGAACCGCCACCGAGATGCGGCCAAAGTCTTCGCTGGTGGCGCCGAATTCGTGCATGTAGCGTTGCGCAAACATGCCCACCCAGGCCGCCGGGGTGTGAAACCCGTGCGGCATGTACCAGCCGTAGTTGACGTTCTCGAAGATGGGGGTGCTGGCAAAGCCGTAGCTGCCGCTGCCGAAGCGGTACCAGCTGCGCTCGTTCATGGCGCGGTAGACCAGCACCGTCTTGGCGATGCCCGTGGCCACGGCCATCGCCGCGTGCATCACCGGCGCACACGCGGCGCCTCCGCCGTGCGGAATCTGGGAGAAGAAGGTGACGTCCTTGGCGCCCAGCAGGCGTGCCACCTCGTACTCGGGGACCTTGTCGACGCTGTAGGAGCAGAAACCATCCACCTCCTCGGGCGCGATGCCGGCATCGTCCAAGGCCTGCAGTGAGGCCTCGAGGGCCAGCCGCAGCTCCGTGCGCCCGGAGTTCTTGCTGAACTCGGTGGCACCCAACCCGACAATCGCGGCACGGCCCGACAGCTGAAGGTGCTCGTGGCTCATGGCAGGAAGACCTTCACCGTTCCGGAGACATGGGAACCCATCGCATTGCTGCCCTTGAGGGTGACTTCGACACTGCGGTCGTCCGGCTGCTTGCCGGTCACGCTGCCGGAGAAGGTCATGGTGTCGCCAGGGTAGTTGGGGGCGCCCAGCTTGATCTTGAGTGAGCCCAGTCGGCACTGTGGCCCCGCCCATCCTTCGACATAGCGCTGCACCAGCCCGTTGGTGGTGAGGATGTTCATGAAGATGTGCGGGGAACCCAGCGCCCGGGCGGCCTCCAGGTCATGGTGACCGGGGAAGTAGTCCCGGGTGGCGATGGCGCCACCCGTGATCAGTTGCACGGTGATGGGGATGGCCAGTGCAGGCAGGGGCTCACCCACGGTGACGGCATCAAAGGCACGGGTCGTCATGGCTGTTCGTCCGGTTCTGGCAGGTCGTACTTCCAGCCCAGGTGATCGTTGTCGGCCAACCAGTCACCCAGACGCGCCAGGTTGGGCTCTGCGCCACCCAGCACACTGGCCAGCGCTCGGCTCCAGTACAGGAACCGGTGGATCGGATAGGTGAGGTCAACGCCCATGCCGCCATGCACGTGCTGGGCCATGTGGCCCGTGCGGTGGCCCAGCTCACACGCCAGCACGCGGGTCGCCAAGGCATGCGGCTGAGCATCGAGCCCGGCATCCAGGCGATAGACCAACTGCCACAGGGCGCTGCGCAGCGCCTCCAGCGCGATGTGTCCATCGGCCATCTGGCCGGCCACCAGCTGGAAGCTGCCGACGGGCCGGCCGAACTGTCGGCGCTCGCTGACGTAGGCCACGGTTCTGTGCAGCTGCTCCGCCGTGACGCCCATCTGCAAGGCCGCCAGGCAGGCCATGGCCCGAGGCTCGAACCAGCGCATCGCGGGGCCATCCAGGACGGCGTCGGCGTTCACGGAAAGGTCAGCCAGGTGCAGGTCGGCCACGGCCTGGTGGTGCTGGCTGGTGCCCTCGACGCGCTGCACACCCGGCTGCCGCAGGTCCAGCAGGACCAGACGCGTGGTGTCACCGCAGGCTGCACCGAGCAAGGCCCAGGAAGCCTGGGCGGCCAGCGGCAGCGCGCTGACGCGCCCGCTCAGACGCCAGCCATCGGCCTCGGGCTGCAGGCTCAGGCTGGGACCGTGGGCGCCGAGCACGCCACCCATCGACAGCGTCAGCAGGGCGTCACCGGCCATGGCCGGTGCCAGGACACGCGACGCCAACCCGGCCGAACCAAATCGGGCCACGGTGGCCGCCACCAGCTGGTGTTCCCACAGGGGCACCAGCGCCAGTGCACGGCCTTGGGCCTCGAGGACGGCCATGAGCTCGGTCATGCCCACGCCCAGGCCGCCGTGGGCTTCGTCCACGACGATGCCGTGCAGACCCATGTCCACGCAGGGACGCCACAGGGCCTGCATGAACGGCTGGCCAGAGGTGTCGTGGGCCCGCCACTGCTCGTCGGACGAGGTATCGGCAAACAGCGCACGCGCCGAATCGGCGAACGCACGCTGCTCTTCGGTCAGTTCAAAGTTCATGGTGCGGGCACCGCCTCTGGCACTGGGCGAAACTGCGGCAGCCACACCTGGGCATCGCCGTCCGGTGCGCCCACCTCCACGGCGTTGAACTCCACCTGCACCGCCTGGCCGATCGCCACATCGGCAGGCCTGACGCCCACCAGCTGAGCCACCAGGCGGGTGCCCTCCTCGAGCTCGATCAGGCCAATCGGGTTGGGGTGTTCAAAAGGCGGCACTTCAGGATGGTGCATGACCACAAAGGAGTAGACCTTGCCACGGCCACTGGCCTGCAGCGTGTCCCATTCCAGGCTGTGGCAGCTCGGGCAGCTGGGCCCGGGCGGGTGGCGAAGCTGGCCACAACCCTTGCAGCGCTGGATGAGCAGCCTGCCTTCACGTGCGCCCTCCCAGAAGAAGCGGGTGTCGTCGCTGATGCCGGGGGCCGGGCGCTTGATCTTCGGTGGGCCGGCCGGCGCGGTGGCCGCGGCCGGCTTGACGGGATGGGCCGGGCGAAACTTGAACACACGGAACAGGAGCTGGCCCACCTTCTCGTCACCCGCAGGCTGCTGCGCGTAGTAGGTCATCACCAGGGTGACAAAGAAGCCGGTGCCCAGCGCGGTGGTCTTCTGCTCGCCGATCGCATCGAGCCGGGTGGTGTAGTAGACGCGTTCGCCCGGCACCAGGTCGCGGTCGAACTCGAGCTCGGAATTGACCGCCACCACCGACGGGTAGCCATGGGCCTCGATCAGCTTGAGCGCCTCATAGGGGTTCTCGGTGGTCGAGCCCGGTGGGTAATGGTTGAGCTGCGGCCCTTCCATGCACCACACCTGCAGCATGGCGGGGGGCACCACCTCGCCGCGGCCATAACGCGGGTTGTGGATGCCCATGATCTCCGCCCATTGGCGCGCCATCGGCAGGTTGACAGGGTCCCAGCCGTAGACACGGCCGTATTCCTTGCCGACCAGGGCTCGGATGTCCTTCATCCACGCCGGGTCCTTCTGGGCTTCAGTCACCCGCCTTCTCCTGTGATGCCGATGGCGTCCGGGCCGCCGACAGGAATGCCGGCCGTTCTCCCCCGCCATGCAGCACGATGTTGGTTCCGCTCACGTAGCTGGCCGCCGGCGATGCCGCCCACAGACACGCCTGGGCGACATCGGCCGGTTCGGCCAGGCGCCCGGCCGGGATCGTGGCGCTGACCGCAGCGACGCCGGCGTCGTCGCCATAGTGCAGGTGCGATTGCTCGGTACGCACCAGGCCAGGGCTGACAGCCACCACACGGACCTTTGGCGCCCACTCCACCGCCAGTGAGCCCACCAGGCTCACGACCGCGGCCTTGGCGGCCCCATAGGCTGCCGTGCCGGGCGAGGGACGCAGGCCGCTGACACTGCCGATGCAGACGATGACACCGCCATCGGGCTGCTGCTGCATCTGAGCGTTGGCTGCCTGCGCCGCATGCAGTGCAGACAACAGGTTCAGCCTGATCACCCCCTCGTGGAACCGCGGGGACACCGTCGCGGCGTCGACCATCGGGCTGCCACCCGCGTTGTTGACCAGCACGTCCAGCCGGCCATGCTGCTGCACCACCGCCGCCACCAATTCACGCACGGCGTCGGCTTCGCGGACATCACAGGGCACAAACCGCGCCTGTGCATCACCGCTGCAGGGCAGCGTCTCGGGCGCCCTGCGTCCGCACACGACCACCTGTGCGCCCTCAGCCAGAAAGGCTTCCGCGATGCCACGGCCGATGCCGCGGGTGCCGCCCGTCACCAACACGACACGGGAGTGGAACGCTTCAGAAGGCCTTTGCATGGCCACGATCTTGTCGTTGCCGTCCGCGGCGGAACACGTCCAAAAGGACGATGCCCAAGCCCGTGCGCCGCAGGACGATGCCAGCCATGACGCCAGACGACACCGCGCGCGACGTGCTGATCGACCAACCCGCCGAGGGTGTGGCGCTTGTCCGCCTGAACCGTCCGCAGGTCACCAATGCCCTGAGCCTGGCGCTGCAGGCGCAACTCTCGCAGGCCTTCGCCACCCTCAGCGCGGACGACGCCGTGCGGTGCATCGTGCTGACGGGTGGAGAGAAGGTCTTCGCGGCCGGCGGCGACATCCACAGCATGCTCGAGGCGGGTCCGGTGGACATCCTGAAGCGCCACACCGAGCGGGTATGGGCACCGATCGAGGCGTGCCCCAAACCCATCATCGCCGCCGTCTGCGGCTACGCGTTTGGCGGCGGGGCCGAGCTCGCCATGCACTGCGACATCATCATCGCCGGGCGGGGTGCCAGCTTTGCGCAGCCGGAAGTCCGCATCGGCATCATGCCGGGTATCGGCGGCACCCAGCGGCTGGTGCGCGCCGTCGGAAAGTTTCACGCCATGCGCATGCTGCTGACCGGCAAGCCCGTGACCGCCGAGGAGGCTTGCCACATGGGGCTGGTCAGCCAGGTGGTGGCCGATGAGGACGTCATCCCCGAAGCCGTGAAGATGGCGGCCCACATCGCCAGCATGCCCCCGCTGGCCGTGCAGCAGATCAAGGAAGTGGTGCTGGCCGGAATGGACGCCTCGCTGGACACGGCGCTGATGCTGGAACGCAAAGCCAACCAGCTGCTCTTTGCCACGCATGACCAGAAGGAAGGCATGCAGGCCTTCCTGGACAAGCGCAAACCTCGCTTCGAAGGCCGCTGAGCTTTCGCCGATGGGTGGCTGGCGCCTCACGGTCCTGGGGGTCCAGCGGGCTCATCGCAGCCGTGCCTTCAGAAGCGGGTAGGACGGGCTTGCGCATCCACGCCGCCGTCCACGAAGAACTGCGCGCCATGGATGAAACCAGCCTCCGGCCCCATCAGGTAGGCAATCATCCCGGCAATCTCTTCGGGACGGGCCCGGCGCCTGATCGGGCCGAAGAACTCGCGGATGGCCTGGCCGAACCGCGGGTCATCCATGCCGGCCTGCAGCAGTGGTGTCTCCACCGCGCCTGGCGCCACCGTGTTCAGGCGAACGCCTGCAGCGCCCCACGCGACGGCGCGGCGGCGCACGGCGACGGTCAACGCGTTCTTGGAGCCGGCATAGGCCAGATGCCCGCCCCGGGCACCGGCTGCATCGACAACCAGACCCGCCTGGGCTTCATCACCCGCCTCGCAGGCGGCGGCCAGCGGATTCTGCTCCCAGGCCAGCTGGGCGGACGCCACCGAGGACACGACCACCGCCGAAGCGGCCGTGCCGCGTGCCAGTGCCGGCAACAAGGCGTCCATCAGCGCCACCGCACCGAAGTAGTTCACGGCCACGATCCTGGACGCAGGCTCCACCTGGGCCCCCAGGCCGGCACACAGCACCAGGCCGTCCAGCGTGCCGCCGCTGCGTGTCAGCACCTCGGCGACGGCGTCGGCGCGCCCTGCCGGCGTGGACAGGTCGGCGGTGATGTCCGCGCCGCGGATGTCGATGCCCAGGACGCGGTGACCCTGTGCCTGCAGCCGCTGCGCCGTGGCAGCGCCGATGCCCGAAGCCGAGCCGGTGATGGCAATGACCGTCATGTTCAGCGGTGTCCTCAAGAAGTGCCGGGGCCGCCCCGTGCACGCCAGCAGCCGGCATGTGGGCGGAGTGAGGAGGCCCCGCCGCAGCGTGGCCCCGCTCACCCCGTCACTGTGCCAGCGCACGCTGCGCAGGGCCGCGTCCAAACGGACGATGCCACAGGGGCCTTTGTGCGCAGAATGTGCGCGCACCCCCCGCCGCGGCCGCCCCGGCCCTGTCCCGGCGCCAGACGAAAGCACCCGCTTGAGCACGCACCCCTACGAGCCCCTGCTGCAACCCGGTCGCATCGGCACGCTGGAGCTGAAGAACCGCATCGTCGGTGCACCCATGGGCACCAACTTCGCCGAAGACGATGGCCGCTGCGGCGAACGTATCCAGGCCTACTACGAAGCGCGCG
>JAJTDE010000181.1 GCA_021298085.1 Rubrivivax sp. | reverse complement strand
AGCGGCCCCGCGGCTGGGCCCGCTGGCGGGGCCCTTGCTGGCCGAGCTGGTGCTGGGCATGGCCGTGGGCCTGGTGGGCACGGCGCTGGCTGCTTCGCAATCCGACACCCATGCCGCGGCCTTTGCGCTGGTGCAGCAGGTGGTGGCCACCCTGTTTGTGCTGTTTCGCATCCTGGGGGCGGGTGTCAGCGTGGTGGTGGCCCAGGAGCTCGGCGCCGGCCGGGGGGCCCAGGCGGTGCAGGTCGCGCGCTCGGTGCTGGGGGCCAGCAGCTGGATGGGCTTGCTGGCCGCCATGCTGACGGCCCTCACCGCCCCGCTGCTGCTGGCGGTCTTTCAGGCGCCGGCCGATGTGCGGGCGCTGGCCTTGCCCTTGTTGTGGTGGATGGCCCCCATCCTGCTGCTGGACGGCTGGACAGCCTGCGGCGCCAGCGTGCTGCGGGCGCACCTGCGCACCCGTGAGACGCTGGGCGTCATCTTGCTGATGCACCTGCTGGCGCTGGCGGTGGCGTTGTGGGCCATGCCGCGGTGGGGCCTGGCAGGGTTTGCCGTGGCGCAGCTGGTCAGCCGGGTGCTGGCGGCTGCGCTGCTGGCCTGGCTGTGGCGCCGTTCCCTGGGCATTGCGCTGTCGGTGGGCGGCGCCTGGCGCTTTTCCTGGGCCCACCTGCGCCCGGTGCTGCGCATCGGGCTGCCGGGTGCCGCCGAGAACATCGCCTGGCGCCTGGCCTTCATGGTCAGTGTGGTGGTGGCTGCGCAGCTGGGTACCCAGGCGTTGGCGGTGCAGTCCTATGTGCTGCAGATCATGATGCTGATCCTGCTGAGCGCGCTGGCGCTGGGGCTGTCGGTGGAGATTGTGGTGGGGCACCTGGTGGGGGCGGGCCAGCTGCGGCGTGCGCACCGTCTGGTGAAGAAGGCCTTGCTGCTGGGCTGGTGTCTGAGCCTCTTGCTGGCCGGCAGCGCGGCGCTCGCCGGGCCCTGGCTGATGCGGCAGTTCTCCGGCGACGCGCAGCTGGTGGCATTGGGCGCCGTGCTGCTGTGGTGGACGGTGCTGCTGGAGCCCGGCCGCACCTTCAACCTGGTGGTGATCAACGGCCTGCGTGCCGCGGGTGACGCGCGCTACCCATTTGTAGCCGGCGTGGGCTCGATGCTGGTGGTGCTGGCCGGGGGCAGCTGGCTGCTGGGCATCGGCCTGGGCTGGGGCCTGGTGGGGGTGTGGCTGGCCTACGCGGCCGACGAATGGCTGCGCGGGCTGCTGATGTGGCGCCGTTGGGTGTCGCTGAAGTGGGTGCCGCACGCGCGGGCGGCGCGCCGGCGGCGCCTGGCCGCGGCGCGGCAGGGGGTCAGCCCGGTGGATCCGGGTTGATGGTCGAATGGGCTGCCGCGCAGGTGGCCGGGCTTGGCGTCACCGCCGCCGGTGCCAGCTGCTCCAGCGCAAAGGCGGCCCCGGTGAGTGCGGCCAGGGTGTCGGTGATCAAGGCCGTGGGGATGTCCTGCAGGTAGGCCTGGAACCGGCCCTTGGCCTCGAAGCGTTCGCGGAAACGCGATGCGAAAAAGAGCTCACCCAGCCGCGGCACAATGCCGCCCCCCACGTACAAGCCGCCCCGCGCGCCGTAGGTGAGCGCCACGTTGCCGCAGAAGCCACCCAGCAGAGCGCAAAAGGTGTGCAGCGTGGTGTGGCAGAGGTTGTCCACCCGCGAGACGCCGCGCTCGACCACCTGCTCGGCGCTCAACGGGCTGCCCACGTGCCCCAGCACCTGGGCCAAGGCCCCGTGCAGCACCGGCAGGCCAATGCCAGAGAGCAGGCGCTCGGCCGACACATGCGGGTACTCGCGCCGCACCACGTAGAGCAGCTCGCTCTCCAGGTTGTCCATCGGCGCCAGCGTGGCGTGGCCACCTTCGCCCGGCAGCGCGGCCCAGCCGTGGGCCGTCTGCACCGCCGCACCCACGCCCAGCCCGGTGCCGGGGCCCACCACCGCCACCACGCCTTGCGCCGAGGGCGACGCGGCCCAGGGGCGGTACTGTCGTGCGCTGAGCTTGGGCAGCGACAGCGCGAGGGCTTCGAAGTCGTTCAGCACCAGCAGCTGCTCCACGGCCAGCGTCTGCTGCAGGTGGCGGCGGGAGAAGCGCCAGGTGCTGTTGGTCATGGCCACGCTGTCGCCCTGGATGGCGGTGGCCACCGCCCAGGCGGCCCGGCGGGGGCGTGCAAAGCCCTTGCCCAGGGCTTGCTGCAGCAGGCTCAAATAGTGCTCGGCGGCGTCCGCGGGTTCGGCGTGGTCGGCCACCGGGAGGGTCTGGATGTACTCCACGCCCTGCCCGGGTGTGTGAACCCAGCCAAACCGGGCGTTGGTGCCGCCGATGTCGGCCAGCAGCCAGGGAAGCCCGAGCTGCTCGCAGGAGCGTGACTCCAAGGCAACAGAAGCAGCAAAGCCTTCCATCGAGTTGTTCATCGGGTCTGGGGCGGGCTGGCTCGCCCATTCGGGCCATGCAAGGCCCCTTGCCAAAGTCAGGCAAGGTAGCAAAACTACATGCATACTACAACAGCGTACCGGCACATGGGCCGGTAAACCCAGGAAACACTGGCGAATCATGTAGTGAAGTTACGGAGGCTGACGCAGAGCGGCCCCCTCAAATCCACCAGGAGCCCCCGCGTGACGCCCCCCTCCAGCCGCCACAACGGCCATTCCAGCGGCCGCAGCGCCAGCACCGGCGCCAACCCGGACACCCGCCTCCTCGACGCCCCGTTTGACAGCCCCCGCCTGATCGCCGACATCGGGGGCACCTACGCCCGTTTTGCGCTGGAAACCGCCACCGGCCAGTTCGAGCACATCGCGTCCCTGCGCTGCGCCGACCACGCCGATTTCCACGCGGCTGTGCGGGCCTACCTGAATGGCGTGCCGGTCGGCCGCATCAGCCATGCGGCCATCGCCATCGCCAACCCGGTGGAGGGCGACCAGGTCCGCATGACCAATTACCACTGGCAGTTTTCCATCGAACAGATGCGCCAGCGGCTGGATTTCGACACCCTGGTGGTGGTCAACGACTTCACTGCGCTGGCCATGGCCTTGCCGCGTCTGGGGCCGTCGGCCCGGCGGGCCGTGGGGGGCGGCAGCGCACGCGAACGCAGCGTCGTGGGGTTGATCGGCGCGGGCAGCGGCCTGGGTGTGTCAGGCCTGATACCGGCCGGCGAAGGCTGGGTGGCGCTGGGCACCGAGGGCGGCCACACCAGCTTTGCACCGCGCGACGCCCGGGAACGCCTGATCCTCGCGTTTGCCGAATCGCTGTACGGCCACGTGTCGTTCGAGCGCCTGTTGTCAGGCCCCGGGCTGGAGCTGATCTACCGCGCCTTCAGCGAACGCGACGGCGCCAAGGACAGCAGCCTGAGCGCGCCGGAAATCACCCGGCGCGGCCTGGCCGGTGCCGATGCGCGCTGCGCCGAGACCCTGGACGCCTTCTGCGCCATCCTCGGCACGGCGGCGGCCAACCTGGCCGTGACGCTGGGCGCGCTGGGCGGCATCTACATCGGCGGCGGCATCGTCCCCCGCCTGGGCGCCGCTTTTGACCGCAGCCCCTTTCGCCAGCGCTTCGAGGACAAGGGCCGCTTCAGCCGCTACCTGCAGGCCATCCCCACCTACGTGGTCACCGCGGAAAACGCCACCTTCACCGGCGTATCGGCCATCCTGGCTGCACAGCTCAAGGGTCTGGAGGCGGTGGGCGGCTCGGCCATCCTGCAGCAGATCCAGCGGGCCCGCCCCGGCTTGTCGCCGGCCGAAACCCGCGTGGCCGACTATGTGCTGGCCCACCCGCGCTCGGCGCTGAACGAGCCCATCGCGCAGATCGCCAAGGCGGCCCAGGTGAGCCAGCCCACGGTGATTCGCTTCTGCCGCACGCTGGGCTGTGAAGGCCTGTCGGATTTCAAGCTGCGACTGGCCTCGGGCCTGACCGGCACCATCCCCGTCACCCACACCCAGGTGACGGGCGAGGACACCATGCTGGAGCTGGGCGAGAAGGTGCTGGGCAACACCGCGGCGGCCATCCTGCAGGTGCGCGACCACCTCAACCGCGAGACGATCGACCGCGCCATCGAGCTGCTGTCCAGCGCGCAGCGCATCGATTTCCACGCCGTGGGCCACTACCGCGTGGTGGCCGACGATGCCCAGTTCAAGTTCCTGCGCTTTGGCGTGGCCAGCGCGTGTTACACCGACCCTCGCCTGATGGGCCTGGCGGCGCGGGTGCTGCGTCCGGGTGACGTGGCCGTCATCATCAGCAGCAGCGGCAAGATCGAGGAGCTGCTGGACGTGGCCGAAACCGCGCGTGCCCGCGGCGCCGCGGTGGTGGCCATCACGGCCGGGCATTCACCGCTGGCGCGCAAGGCCGATGTCGCCTTGGTGCTGGACGACATCGAGGACGTGGCCACCCATGTGCCGATGGTCAGCCGCATCCTGCACCTGCTGGTGATCGACATCCTCGCGGTCGGGGTGGCGATGAAGCGCGGTGTGGCGGCCCTGCCCGATGCGCCCGCCAGCAGCCTGCCCGGGCCCGCCCTGGCCGACGACGAGTCGCCGCAGGCGGGTGCGCCCACCGGCGCCGACGCCGAGGCGGCGCAGCGTGCCAAGCGCACGGGGCTGGGCATCAGCACGGCCAGCCCCCTGGCGCGGCTGACGTCGCACAGCCGCTAGGGCCGGCCGGTGCGCGTGGTGAGCCCTCCCATGGCGTGAACAGGCTCTAGGGATTCGGTTCAGCAGCGCAACTCCGTAGAATCCCGGGTGTTTTCGAGGAGCGTTGCGATGGCGCCTGCCCGATGTGGGCCGCCACCAGGCTCGAAAACGGCAGGGTTTGGCCCCGCCTTTCCCCCCAACGGCGCTCATTCACTGTTCCACAGTGCATGAGCATGATGGCCGACATTCCCGCTTCGTCTTCGACCCCTTCCCTGCCCGCGTCCCCCGATGGCGCTTCGCCGCTGCAGCCGCCCCCCATGCGCCTGTCCGGCCTGGAACCCATGGCCATTGGCGCCGGCAGCCTGTTTGTCAACGTCGGTGAACGCACCAACGTCACGGGTTCCAAGGCCTTTGCGCGGATGATCCTCAACGGTGACTTCGAAGCCGCGCTGGCGGTGGCCCGCCAGCAGGTGGAAAACGGCGCGCAGATCATCGACATCAACATGGACGAGGCCATGCTGGACAGCAAGGCCGCGATGGTGCGCTTCCTGAACCTGATCGCCGGTGAGCCCGAGATCGCGCGGGTGCCGATCATGATCGACTCGTCGAAGTGGGAAGTGATCGAGGCCGGCCTGAAGTGCATCCAGGGCAAGGGCATCGTCAACTCCATCTCGCTGAAGGAAGGTGAGGCGGAATTCAAGCGCCAGGCCACGCTGGTGCGCCGTTATGGCGCCGCCGCGGTGGTGATGGCCTTCGACGAAAAGGGCCAGGCCGACACCTATGCCCGCAAGACGGAGATCTGCGCGCGCGCCTACCGCGTGCTGGTCGAGGACGTGGGCTTTCCACCCGAAGACATCATCTTCGACCCGAACATCTTTGCCATTGCCACCGGCATCGAGGAACACGCCAACTACGCGGTGGACTTCATCGAGGCCACGCGCTGGATCAAGCAGCACCTGCCGGGTGCCAAGGTCAGCGGCGGGGTCAGCAACGTCAGCTTCAGCTTCCGCGGCAACGAGCCGGTGCGCGAGGCCATTCACACCGTGTTCCTGTACCACGCCATCCGCGCCGGCATGGACATGGGCATCGTCAACGCCGGCATGATCGGTGTCTACGACGACATCGACGCCGACCTGCGTGAACGCGTCGAAGACGTCGTGCTCAACCGCCGTGCCGACGCCGCTGAGCGGCTGATCGAGGTGGCAGAACACGCCAAGGGCGCCGCCAAGGACGACACCGCCAAGCTCGCCTGGCGTGCCAACGGCGTGAACGAACGCCTGTCGCACGCGCTGGTGCATGGCATCACCGAATTCATCGACGACGACACCGAGGAAGCCTGGCAGGCCATCCGCGCCGGCGGCGGCCGCCCGCTGCACGTGATCGAAGGCCCGCTGATGGCCGGCATGAACGTGGTGGGAGACCTGTTCGGCGCGGGCAAGATGTTCCTGCCGCAGGTGGTCAAGAGCGCGCGGGTGATGAAGCAGGCCGTGGCCCGGCTGCTGCCCTACATCGAGGCCGAAAAACAGGCGATGGTGGACGCCGGCGGCGACGTGAAGCCCAAGGGCAAGATCGTCATCGCCACCGTCAAGGGTGACGTGCACGACATCGGCAAGAACATCGTCACCGTGGTCCTGCAGTGCAACAACTTCGAGGTTGTCAACATGGGCGTGATGGTGCCCTGCCAGGACATCCTCGCCAAGGCTCGGGTGGAAGGCGCCGACATCATCGGCTTGTCGGGCCTGATCACGCCCAGCCTGGAAGAGATGCAGCACGTGGCCGCCGAGATGCAGCGCGACGACTTCTTCCGCATCAAGAAGATTCCGCTGCTGATCGGGGGCGCCACCACCAGCCGGGTGCACACCGCGGTGAAGATCGCGCCGCACTACGAAGGCCCGGTGGTCTATGTGCCCGACGCCTCGCGCAGCGTGGGTGTGTGCAGCGAACTGCTCAGCGATGAGCGCGCCGCCGCCTACATCGATGGCCTGAAGACCGAGTACGAGCGGGTGCGTGTGCAGCACGCCAACCGCAAGCAGACCCCGCTGGTCACGCTGGCGCACGCCCGCGCCAACAAGACCCCTGTCGACTGGACAGGCTATGCGCCGCCGAAGCCCGGCTTCATCGGCCGGCGTGTCTTCAAGAACTACGACCTGACGGAACTGGCGGCCTGCATCGACTGGGCCCCTTTCTTCCAGACCTGGGACCTGGCCGGCAAGTTTCCGGACATCCTGCGCGACGAGGTGGTGGGTGATGAAGCCACGCGTGTCTTCAGCGACGGCAAGCGCCTGCTGCAGCGGCTGATCGAAGGCCGCTGGCTGCAGGCCAACGGCGTGATGGCGCTGCTGCCGGCCAACACGGTGGACGACGACACCATCGAGTTCTATGCCGACGAAACGCGTGAACAGGTGCTGCTGCGCTGGAGCCCGATGCGCCTGCAGACCGAGCGCCCGGTGGTGGATGGCGTCAAGCGCCCCAACCGCTGCCTGTCTGATTTCATCGCGCCCAAGGGGGTCAAGCCCGATTACGCCGGCTTGTTTGCAGTGACCGCCGGCATCGGCGTGGACAAGAAGGAACGCCAGTTCACCGACGACCACGACGACTACTCGGCCATCATGCTCAAGGCCCTGGCCGACCGCCTGGCCGAAGCCTTTGCCGAGCGCCTGCACCAGCGGGTGCGCACCGAGCTGTGGGCCTACGCGCCCGACGAGGCGCTGAGCAACGAGCAGCTGATCGACGAAGCCTACCGCGGCATCCGCCCGGCGCCGGGCTACCCGGCCTGCCCCGACCACCGCGTCAAGCGCGCGATGTTCGAGGTACTGAAGGCCGAGGAGATCGGCATGGGGCTCACCGAGACCCTGGCCATGACACCGGCAGCCAGCGTCAGCGGCTTCTACCTGGCCCACCCTGACGCCCGCTACTTCAACGTCGGCCGCATCGGCGACGACCAGCTGGCCGACTGGGCGCGCCGCATGGCGCTGGACGAGG
>JAJTDE010000180.1 GCA_021298085.1 Rubrivivax sp. | reverse complement strand
GAGACAACGCAGTCTGATCCCTTTGAAGCCCGGTCTCGTCCGCAGGAGATACAGGGCTTTGACCCCAATGCGACCGGAGTTCGTTTTGCTGAGAAACAACCTCAGTTGGCGCCGGATGCACTTGTCAGTGGCAAGTATGACGAGAGCACGGAAAGTCGGTTCATCATCTGGTCTGGCGCCTTGGAATTGATTCAGTCGAGGCCTCACGGCATTGGGCTCAATCGTTTTCAGCGAGAGATAACGCCGTATGTGCCGCCCTCGCACGCGGGCAAGGACGCACACAACTTCTATGTGCTGATCACCACCGAGGCCGGTGTGATTGCCCCTGTCATTCTTCTCATTCTCTTGGTGAGTCTCTTGCGCCTGGGTCTGCGTTTGACTAGCTTGAAGAGCGATGAGGAAGCCATGACGCTGGGGGTGGGCTTCACCATGGCAACGCTCGCAGTGATGATGGGTAATGTCTACGGCAGTCGTTTTGTTGATGGCGACGTCATGGGTATGTACTGGATCACGGCGGCCCTTGTCGCGCGGACGTATCAGATGAAGCAGGCAGCGATCAAGGAGAAGATGAAGCCGCATGTGTCGCCTCAAAGCAGGGAAGATCTACTCGCTGCACCTCAGCCGAGCATGGCAACCGCCGTGCAGCCGCCGATTCATCGGCCCAGAAGATCGCCAACCCGCTTCTGATGCTGTCCGGTACGCCGAAACTGCTCGGGATCGCGTGTGGATGGTTATGGTTGTTTGTTGGCCAGATTGGATCGGTTTGGCTACTGATGCTGGGAATTTCTCTGCGAGCTCAAAGCGGTGAATCATGAAGCATAAGTTTGCCCGCGAAAACTCCGGCAAGCCCGTCCTTTTGCTGGCAGCACCTTACTTTAGTCCTAGGTACTATGGCGGTGCGGTAAAGTTGTTTGAGATGCTGGTGTCCGGCATCTCGCGGTTCGAGCCGGTGGTCTACGCGGATGACCAGGAGGGCTCCCGCGACGAACTGGCGGCGTTTGACGCTGAGGTCGCGGGTGTCAAGGGTTACCGCATCGAACGCGGGCCCATGCTGCTGCCCGAGTTTCCAGGCGACCTTGCGTTGCCACACAGAGTGCTGCGGGTCGCGCAGTGGGGCTGGCGTGCGCGCCAGGGCTGGCTGGGTGCGCTGCGCCGAGTGCGCCCGCAGATCGTGGTGGCGGGCAACACCTACAACTGCGGCTGGCTCTGGAACGCCTCCCGAGGGCGCTATCTCAAGGTCAACTACATCCATGGCGAGGAACTGACCCAGGACCTGGCGTATGGTCCGTTGTCGCGCCGCTTGAAGCAGGCCCAGCTGGAGTCACTTCGCTGCGCCGACCTGAACATCGCGGTCAGCCGCTTTTCTGCGGACCTGGTGACGGAGCTGTCTGGTGCCTCGCCCGCTCGCCTGCAGGTCTTGCCCAACGCCGTCGACGTGCAGCGTTTCAAGCCACTGCCCGAGCCCCAGCGCCTGGCATGGCGTGCGCGCATGGGATGGGAAAGACGCTCCGTCCTGCTCACCGTGTCGCGGCTGATTGAGCGCAAGGCGGTTGACCAGGTGCTCCGCGCCCTTGCCTGTGCGCGGAACCTGCCGGCCGATTGGTTGTTCGTGATTGCCGGCCGGGGCCCGCAGGAGCCCTTCTTGCGCCAGCTGGTGGCGCACCTCGGCTTGCAGGACAGGGTCCGGTTTCTGGGGTACGTGGGCGATGAAGACCTTCCTGCGATGTATGGCGCGGCTGATGTCTTCATCCAGGCGAACCGGCGTGTCAATGGCGACACCGAAGGCTTTGGAATCGTCTATCTGGAGGCATCAGCCTGCGGCACGCCGGTGATCGGTGGCACCGACGGGGGCACCGCAGATGCCATCTCTGAAGGTGTATCGGGCTTTCGCGTGGACGGCGATGACGTGGATGCCGTGCGCGGTGCCATCGAGCGGTTGATGGGCGATCCCGCGTTGCGCCTGCAGATGCTCGCCGTTGGCTGATCCATGGGTGTGCTGATGCTCGTCGCAGCCCTTTCGTGCTGACGGCCGGTCTGAGTGAGGTATCGCTTGTGGGTGTCGGCGGGGCATGGACACGTGATTGACGGTTCACTCAGTATCGTCGTTTGGTATCGTTGGGATATGTGAGGTGAAAATGTCCGCAGGTGCTCTGATTTGGATGATTGCGCTAAGTGCGCTGTCGTTGGGTGTTGAGGCTTCCGAGCCTCGTACTTACTATGTGCGTACCGATGGTGGTACCGCTGCGCAATGCAGCGGCCAAGTCGATGCACCGTATGTCCCGGGCGTTAGCAGAGATCGCTGTGCATGGAATAATCCAATGATTGCGCTCCCGTCGAACGGAGATGGTCCTGGAAGTACCCGTTTGGCGCCAGGTGACACCCTTGACATTGCGCCCGGCGAATACCAAATTGGATTTGGTGTGCCCGGTGCCGAGCGCTGCTACAGCAGCGCGACGTATGCATGCACGATGGGCTCGCCCCCTTCTGGTCGCAGCGCTGAGCAGCCGACTCGTATTCGCGGGCGTCTCCAGGACGGAAAGTGTGTCAACAAGCCCGTGTTGTGGGGCAGTGGCGGCGTGATGCCTGTGGTGGTGGTTCGCCAAGCGCGTGACGTGGTGATCGAGTGCCTGGAGGTCACTGATCACGAGGGGTGTGTCAATAACGGAAACCATCCCATGGCCTGTGCCAGACCAGAAGGCAAGCCTTGGGGACCATGGGCCTCGGTTGGGCTATGGGCCGAGGATGCAGAACGACTGATACTGCGAGACCTGGATATCCACGGTCTTGCTGGTTCGGGTGTTGTTGCCGGGCGCATGAAAGACCTCCGGGTAACCCGTGTACGTATTGCGGCCAACCCCATGGTCGGATGGGACGGTGATTTGTGGGGCCAATCCAAGAACAGTGGTTACACCGGGAATAACGTATTTGAAGAACTCGTCCTGGAGTGGAACGGTTGCGCGGAAGGATATCCCGATAAAAAACCCAAAGGCTGCTTTGGGCAAAGCGCGGGTGGGTATGGCGACGGCATGGGTCTGGCCCACACTGGGGGTGACTTTGTCATTCGAGACAGTATCGTTCGCTTTAATACGTCAGATGGTCTTGACCTGTTGTATCACCGTGCCGGCGGCAGCATATTGATTGAGCGTGTTCATGCTGAGGGCAATGCTGGCAATCAGATCAAAGCCGCCGGCAGTGTCACCGTCAGGAACAGCGTGATACTGGGAAACTGCGGGTTCTTCAAGGACAAGCCCTTCACACACCATGTGGACCACTGCCGAGCGGCAGGCGATGCGCTGGCTGTCGGAAACGAGCGGGCCGGCGAAGAAGCGGTGATCGTCAACAACACGATTGTCTCGGCCGGCAATGTGACAGTTCTTCTCTCCGGCCCACCTGATTCCCGCGTCACGATGCGGAACAATATTGTGGTGGGCCTTCCGGCATTCATCAGCCCAGGGGATCAGAGTGCAGATGTGTACTGCTACAACACTTCCAGCGAGTGCAAGCCCTGGCCGACCGTGGACCGTCAGTTTGATACGGTCATCAATGTGCGCTCTCAGCGTTCCTATTGTCGGAATCCCGGTATGCGTTGCCTCAGCAATGTGCCCCCACCCTATGGGCTTGGCCGCGCTGACGTGAACGGCATAGACGCTCGCCTGCCGCCGGGCTCGATCCACCGTGATGCGGGCACCGCCCATCCCGCCGCCGGTACGCTGGATGCCGCGCGCCGTGCCAGGGTGGTGGGTTCCGCCATCGATCGAGGCGCACTCGAGGCGGCGCCGCCGCGTTGAGCGCTGGCTGCATACCTCAGACGCCCTGAGGCTGCGACGGCGGCATTCCTGGAGATGGCTTGCCGCGAGTGCGGGGCGATGCCCAGACCGACCCTAGAGGCAGCCCGGGCAGACGCGCTCAGGTCACTGGCGTTTCTGGGCACGTATGCGGAAGCCGTCGCTGCGCGCAAACAGGACCGATTGCGGTACCCAATCATTGAGCAGCGCATTGGCCGCATACACCAGGCCCCCGCGACTCTCACCCCCCAGATAAGCCTCTGCCCGAGCCTTGAAGCCCATGGCCTCAAGCGTTTCGGTCAGTGACAGCGGGTCGATCAGGTTCTCGATGAATTGACCGGACTCCGGTTCAACGGGGCAGCGGTCCTTGGTGAAGAAGCTGTCGGGTTTGGCGCCGCTGTCCAGGTAGCGCTGCACGCGGTCGATGATCTCAGGGGCGGTGAGATAGCACGTGCCGCTGGCCAGGACTTCGGCGTCGGCGGGCGACAGCTGCGGAAACGCGCGCTCAATGATCCTCTGGCGACGCTGCACGTACGGCACGAGTACACGATGCCCATGGATGTTGTCGATGGGTGGCCCGTTCTCGAAGCGATCCCAGACTTCCTGGGTCTCCCGCACGGCGTCGGCGTTCAAGGCGTTGTTGTCATCGGCGATCACCAGGCGGCCGCCGGGCTTCAGCACACGGTGCGCTTCGGCAAGGCAACGCTCCGGGTGAATGAAGTGGGACAGGGCCTCGACGGAAAACACCAGGTCGAAGCTGTTGTCGTCGAAGGGGAGGTCGTAGGCCAAGGCCACCTGCGGATGAACCGGTAGAGGTTCGGGCATGGTTGTGAGGTAGCTGCGCATGGTGTCAACCATCTGCTCATTGGCATCGATGCAGTGCACCTCATCCGCGCCCAACAGGGCCAGGGTGGTGCAGGTGAGACCGAAGCCACTGCCCAGCTCCAGCACTTTCAGGCCCTGCACGGTGTGCCGCTCCAGCTGCAGGCAGTTCTGAATGGCGCGCAGGTAGCGTTCCGGGCCTTGGCCCTCGGCGATGCTCCCGCAGTACCTGCTCAGCCATCCCCCCGTGCGGTCGTGGGTGGCCATCGACTCCTGACTCAAGATGCGCCGATAGTGCCCAGTGATGGCCTCATCGGTCGCGGGTGCACGCCGGCGGTGGAAGAGACTTCCCATACGATGTCCTTCATCGATTGCTTGGTGGAATGGATGGCCGTCGACCGGGCCAGGCCTCGGCGGCGTCAACGGCTGCCGTTCGGCTTCCGCACGGGGATTTAGTTCCCCGGGGTCAGCCCGAATTCCACGCAGCTTGCGGGGTAGTACGCACCCAGACGCTTGGGCCGTCGTGCACCTGTCACGGCCGGCAGGTTTGCACACAGTCCCTCGACAAAGGCCTTGGCCAACCAGGCAAAGGCGAGCGCCTCGACTTGGTCGACCGGGTAGCCCAGCGCATCAGTTCCTTCCACCTTGTAATGAGGCAGGTGGTGCGCCAACCTCGACATCAGATGGAGATTGCGTGCTCCCCCTCCGCACACCAGCAGTACACGGGTTGTACCGGCGTGCTGTCGCAGAGCCTGGACCACAGTCAGTGCCGTCAACTCGGTAAGGGTGGCCTGGATATCGGCGGCGCGCGCCATTGGGCGGCCGAGAGGATCCGGTGAAGCGTCCGGGTGGTTGAGGTGCTTGCGCAGCCACGCGGCATCGAAGTGATCACGGCCTGTGCTCTTTGGCGGCAATCGGGCGAAATAGGGGTCCTGGATCATGCTGGCCAGCAGCTCGGGCACGATCTGACCGCTTGCCGCCCACGACCCGTGGTGGTCGTAAGGTTGTCCGAGGTGCTGCTCCACCCAGAGGTCGATCAGCACGTTGCCAGGTCCCGTGTCGAATCCAACAACGGCAGCTCGATCAGCCAGCCCTTTGGGCGGCAGCAGGCTCAGGTTAGCCATGCCGCCGAGGTTCAATACGGCAACGGGTTCGTCGTTCCTGGCAAACCAATGATCATGGGCTGCCGGAACCAGCGGCGCGCCTTGTCCGCCAGCCGCCACATCGGCGCTGCGGAAATCGCAGATCACGTCGATACCGCACAGTTCAGCCAACCAGGCCCCGTTCAGCAGCTGTACGGTGTAGCCGGGCCGTGGCAGGGCTTCAGTGGGCGCCTGCATCGCCGGTGCACGGCCGGGTTGATGCCGCACCGTCTGTCCATGCGCACCGATGGCGCGCACTGCGCGCGCAGACACTCGACCGGCATCCAGCAGGTCGCTGACGACGCTGGCGTAGACCGACGACAACTGCGTTGCTGCTTCGGCGGCGCGGTGCAGCTCGTCGGGCCCGCTGCTGTTCAGGGCCAGCAGGTCAAGCCGGAGCTGGGCGTCGAATGGACGGTGCCGGTGGCAGATCACCTCGGGATGCCCGCGCTCGGGCCAGTGGGCGAGCACCCCATCCACCCCATCGGCCGATGTCCCTGACATCAGGCCGATGAAGGTCGACCTTGCTGCGTCTGGCGCCGTCACTCGAAACGTTCGGCGCCGGAGCTCAGGGCAAGGCTGGCTGCCGTGTGGAGCAGGCGGTTGCGTTCCTGGGCCAGCGTGCCGAAGCTGGCCAGGGCGGCCTGACCCAGCACTTTCTGTTCGGCCTGCTTGGCGATCACCAAGGGGTCTTGGTGCACGCCGGCAACCCTGAACTCGAAGTGCAGATGCGGCCCAGTGGACATGCCGGTGTTTCCGACTGCGCCGACTGTGCTGCCCTGTGTGACACGCTGACCGACCTTGACGTCGATGCGGCTGAGGTGGGCGTACAGGGTGCTGCGGTCCTGCGAGTGGCGGATTTCGATCGTGTTGCCATAGCCCTGCTGCCAGCCCGCGAATTCCACGACACCGTCGCCCACCGTCCGTACGGGCGTACCGATGGGTGCAGCGTAGTCGACACCACGGTGCGCGCGCCATTGGCGCAGGATGGGGTGCAGCCGCATGGCAAAACCGGAGGTCACACGGGAGAACTCCATGGGGCTGGTCAGGAACGCCCGCTTGCGGCTGCGACCCTGTGCGTCGTAGTACTGGCCTTCGCTTTCGCCCGGAGCCTGGAACCAGTGCGCCTGGAACACCCGTCCGGCGTTGCGGAACTCAGCGGCGATGACGCGGCCCGAACCCTGGTCCCAGGGGACGGCCTGGCCCTCGGCCAGCAGCGCCTCGTACACGACCGAGAACTTGTCGCCCTTGCGCAGCTCGCGGTGAAAGTCGATGTCGACGGAGAAGATGTTGGCCAGCTGCTGGGCGACAGCGTCGGGCAGGGCGGCATCGTCGGTGGCGGCAAAGAGCGACGATTGCACGGTGGCTGCGGCGAGTCTTGGTGAGCGTTGCAGCGGGACGGTGTCCACCACCGAGCGTGCCGAACCTTGGCCATCCAGGCTGACCGTCAGGCGTTCGAACAGCAGCTCGCGCAAGCTCTCGTCGCTGCTGGGTGAACGCAGAACCAGGCTGTGCAGTCTGCCGTTCTGCGTGCTGATCACTTCGATCAGGCGCACACCGCGCTGCTGCAGTGCGCGTGTCAAGGGTTCATGCCGGGTGACCACCGCCAGCGCCTGCGGGTCGATCAGCCCGGCCCGCCTGAACACGCTGGCCGCGCCCTCAGCGCCGCGCAAGGTCAGTGTCTTGTGGAACAACTGCGTCTGCGCGGCCTGCGCCTCCAGTTGTTGCGCGACATCCAGTGTGGTGACACTTTCGACCAGCTGGCGCTGGGGGATATCGGCCGGGCTGGGCAGCATGGGCGCGACGGCCAGTGAAATGGCGCTGAGGCTCATGGCACTGGTGGCGACGCCCGCCAGGACCCATGCGCCATGATGCCGTTTGAACAGGGCAACCCTTTCGAGAACGCGGTTCCAGAAGGATTGCTGCAACGGGGTTTGAACAGCCATCGCAGACAACTCGCTGACAGACGTGGAGGACGGCGCCACCGGGGGTGGCTGCCCTGAGCGTGTGGCGGCCCTGGCAAGGGGCTCGCCTAGAATGCGGTGCGTTCGGCCACAGGATGTTGCCGTGGCGACGAAGCCGAGACGATGCAAAAACGCGGCATTGTAGGCCATCGTCAACCGCTCATTTGAAACAGACCCGGCCTTCGTCAGGCTCTGGCAAACATATGGTTACCCCCGTCCCCACCGACCTGTCTGGCCCCGCTGCGCGATCGGCCTCTGAGGAATCGCCCGAGCCCGCGCTGGATGACCGCACCCAGGCGGCGCTGGACCTCACGCTTCGGGGCTGCGAAGAGCTCATTCCGCAGGCCGAGTGGGTGCGCAAGCTGCAGCGCTCACAGGCCACGGGTGTTCCTCTTCGCATCAAGTTCGGACTCGACCCCACCGCGCCCGATCTGCACCTGGGCCACACGGTGGTGTTCAACAAGATGCGGCAGTTGCAGGATCTGGGCCATGTGGTCATTCCCCTGATTGGTGATTTCACGTCCCTCATCGGTGACCCGTCTGGCCGTAACAACACCCGTCCGCCGCTGACGCGAGAGCAGATCGAGTCCAACGCGAAGACCTACTTCGAGCAGGTTGGGCTGGTGCTTGATGTCGGCAAGGCCGAGGTGCGCTACAACAGCGAATGGAGCGACCCTCTGGGCGCCCGCGGCATGATCCAGCTGGCCGCCCGCTACACCGTGGCGCGCATGATGGAGCGCGATGACTTTTCCAAGCGCTTTGCCAACGGCACCCCGATCTCCGTGCACGAGTTTCTCTACCCGCTGATGCAAGGCTACGACTCCGTGGCCCTGAAGAGTGACCTCGAGCTGGGCGGCACCGACCAGAAATTCAACTTGCTGATGGGCCGCCACCTGCAGCAGGAATACGGCCAGGAACCGCAGTGCATCCTGACGATGCCGCTGCTGGAGGGCCTGGACGGTGTCGAGAAGATGTCCAAGAGCAAGGGCAACATCATCGGTATCACCGAACCCGCGCCATCGATGTTTGCCAAGGTCCTGTCCATCAGTGACGAGCTGATGTGGCGCTGGTACACGCTGCTGTCCTCGAAGTCTGCCGCCGACATTGCGGCCCTCAAGGCCGAGGTGGCCGCAGGCCGCAACCCCATGGAGGCCAAGCTCGCGCTGGCGCACGAGATCACCACGCGCTTTCATGGTGCCGTGGCCTCGCAGTCGGCCGAGTCCGATTTCCGAAACCGCGCGGCCGGCGGCGTGCCCGAAGATCTCCCCGAGGTGCAGCTGTCGGGCGCACCATTGGGCATCGCTGTGCTGCTCAAGATGGCCAACCTGGTGCCTTCCAGCAGCGAGGCCAACCGCCTGATCGACCAGGCAGGTGTGCGGGTGGATGGCGCCACCGTATCGGACCGCGGCTTGAAGCTGGCCGCTGGGCGCTATGTGCTGCAGGTAGGCAAGCGCAAGTTTGCGCGTGTCGTGTTGAGTTGACGGGACAGGGCGCGCCATGCAAGTCAGTGCCTACCTGAAACTCTCCGTCGCGGTGGCCATGGCCACCATCGGGTTGAAGGCGGGCGCGTGGTGGCTGACGGGGTCTGTCAGCCTCTTGTCCGACGCGATGGAGTCGCTCGTCAACCTGGCGGGCGCCCTGTTTGCATTGGCCATGGTCACCTTGGCGGCCCAACCGCCTGACGACGATCACCCCTACGGCCACCACAAGGCCGAGTACTTCTCCAGTGGCTTCGAGGGCGTGCTGATCTTCGTGGCGGCCCTGGCCATCATCTGGGCCGCTGTTGACCGCCTGATGAACCCGCAGCCGCTGGAGTCCCTGGGTATTGGCCTGGCCCTGTCGTTGATCAGTACCGCACTCAATGGGGCGCTGGCCTGGGCGATGCTGCGCAAGTCACGCGAGCACCGTTCCATGGCGCTGGAGGCCGATGCACG
>JAJTDE010000179.1 GCA_021298085.1 Rubrivivax sp. | reverse complement strand
GTTCACCCGCCGAGGCCCCCTTCGATTGGGTGCGGGCCGCACCGGTGCTCTTTGTGCTCATCTGGAGCACCGGGTTCATCGTGGCCCGCTACGGCATGCCCCACGCGCCACCGTTTGGCTTTCTGGCCTGGCGCTTTGCGCTGTCGGTCCTGTGTTTTGGTGTCTGGCTGCTGCTGGTGCGCGCGCGCTGGCCGCGCGACCCTGCCCAGTGGTTCCACCTGGCAGTGACGGGCCTGCTGATGCAGCTGGGTTACCTGGGCGGCGTGTGGGCGGCGGTCAAGGGCGGCATGTCCGCCGGTGTCTCGGCCCTCATCGTCGGCCTGCAGCCGCTGCTGACGGCGCTGTGGGTGGCCTGGATCGCGCAGTCGGCCAAGGTGTCCTGGCGGCAGTGGGCCGGGCTGGCGCTGGGGCTGGCCGGCCTGGCGATGGTCGTGTGGCGCAAGCTGGGCCTGGGTGAGGCCAGTCCGGCCACGGTGCTGATGGCGGTGGCGGCGCTGCTGGCCATCACCACCGGTACGCTCTACCAGAAGCGTTGGGTGAAGGTGGGTGATGTGCGCACCGCCACCGCCATCCAGATGGCCGTGGCCCTGGTGGGTGCGGCCCCGCTGGCGGCGCTGGAAACCGAGGCCATGCACTGGAATGCCCAGCTCATCGGTGCCATGGCGTGGTCGGTGCTGGCCTTGTCACTGGGGGCCAGCTCGCTGCTGGTGCTGCTGATCCAGCGCGGTGCCGCCACCCGGGTGACCAGCCTGATGTACCTCGTCCCGCCGTCTACCGCCGGCCTGGGCTGGCTGCTGTTTGGCGAGGCGCTGACCGAGCTGGTGCTGCTGGGCATGGCCTTCACCGCCGTGGGCGTGTGGCTGGTGCTGCGCGAGCCAGCCCCCGCGCCGGCACCCCCGAAGGAACGGGCATAGAATGTTGCGCTGCTGGAACGGAGGAGGCTCTCGAAGAGGGTCGCGGTTCACGGCACGGAAACTGCGAAACCTGTCCGAACCCGGGCAACAGCGGGGGCTTCTCTTGTGAACAAGTCAGAATTGATCGAGCACATTGCCACCCAGGCAGACATTTCCAAGGCCGCCGCCGGGCGCGCCCTGGATGCGCTGATTGGCGGCGTGCAGAGCACGTTGAAGAAGAGTGGGAGCGTGTCGATCGTGGGTTTTGGAACCTTTGCCGTCACCAAGCGGGCAGCCCGTACGGGCCGCAACCCGCGGACAGGCAAGGCCATCAAGATCAAGGCTGCGAAGGTGCCGAAGTTTCGGCCCGGCAAGGCCTTGAAGGACGCACTGAACTGAACAGTTTGCTGCCTGTGCCTCGGCACGGGCAGCCAACTGGGTGCTTAGCTCAGCTGGCAGAGCGGCGCCCTTACAAGGCGTAGGTCGGCGGTTCGATCCCGTCAGCACCCACCACATACCCAGGCTGTCAGGCGAGGGCCTGGGCCACGGTACCAACAAGGCGAACCCCGGTTCGCCTTTGTTGCTTCATCAGGAAGCGCAGGCTGCAGCCCGCAGCGGAACCCGCGGGCCAGTCTGCGCCACCAAGGCAGGTGCGGGGCGCTGGGGCCCGGCACCGTTTGACGAGGCGAAGGCCGCATGTTCGATTTTTTCCGCAATCACACCCGCTGGGCCCTGGGCTTTGTGCTGCTGTTGATCATTCCCTCCTTTGTCTTCTTTGGCGTCGAGGGCTACACCCAGTTCCGCGAGGCGGGCAATGCCAAGGTGGCCACGGTGGATGGCCAGTCCATCACCCAGGCCGAATGGGACGCCGCGCACCAGCGCGCCATCGACAACATGCGGCGCCAGATGCCCGGCATCGATGTGAAGCTGCTGGACACCCCGCAGGCCAAGCGCGAGACGCTGGACCAGCTCATCCGCCAGCGGGTGCTGATGTCCGAGGCGCAGAGCCAGCACTTCTTCCCGGGTGACGCCCGGCTGCAGCGCATCTTTGCGACCGACCCGCAGTTCCAGACGCTGCGCAACGCCGACGGCACGGTCAACAAGGACATCCTCAACGCCCAGGGCATGAGCAGCGAGATGTTTGCGCAGCAGTTGCGCACCGACATCGGCATGAACCAGGTGCTGGCTGGCCTGTCCGCTTCTGCACTGGCGCCCAAGACCACCGTCAGCACCACGCTGGACGCCGTGCTGCAGCGCCGCGAGGTGCTGGCCCAGCGCTTCGACACCAAGGACTACGAAACCAAGGTCAAGCCCACCGACGCTGACCTGCAGACCTACTACGACGCCAACCAGACCCCGTTCCGGGTACCGGAGCAGGCCGAGGTCGAGTACGTCATCCTCGACATCGATGCGCTCCAGAAGGGCGTCACCGTGACGGAAGACGACCTCAAGAAGTACTACACCGAAAACGCGGCGCGTTACACGCAAGCGGAAGAGCGGCGTGCCCGCCACATCCTGATCACCGCGTCCAAGGACGCCCCGGCGGCCGAGCGGCAGAAGGCCAAGGCCAAGGCCGAGGAACTGCTGGCCGAGGTGCGCAAGGCACCCGCCAGCTTCGCCGATGTCGCCAAGAAGCACTCGCAGGACCCGGGCTCCGCCGAACGTGGTGGCGACCTGGACTTCTTCGCTCGCGGCGCGATGGTCAAGCCGTTTGAGGACGCCGCCTTCGGCATGAAACCCGGCGAGATCAGCCCCGTCATCGACAGCGAGTTCGGCTACCACGTCATCCGCCTGGAAGCCGTCCGCGGTGGTGAGAAGAAGCCCTTCGAGGCCGTGCGCGCCGAGATCGAGACCGAGGTCAAGCGCCAGCTGGCGCAGCGCAAGTATGCGGAGTCTGCCGAGCAGTTCACCAATACCGTGTATGAACAGGCCGACAGCCTGCAGCCGGTGATCGACAAGTTCAAGCTCGAGAAGCGCACTGGCGTGGCCTTGCGCACACCGGCCCCGGGCGCCACCGGCCCCTTGACCAACGCCAAGTTGCTGGAAACCCTGTTCACCACCGATTCCATCAACAGCAAGCGCAACACCGACGCGGTGGACTTGGGCCAGAGCCGCTTGATCTCCGCGCGCATCGTGAAGCACCAGCCGGCCCGTGTGCCGCCGCTGGCCGATGTGCGCGACAAGGTTCTGCAGGCGGTGGTGCGCAAGCAGGCGTCTGAGCTGGCCCGCAAGGACGGCGAAGCGCTGCTGGCCAAGCTGCAGTCGGCGCCCGACACCGCCTTGCCGCAGAAGATCACCGTGTCTCGCGGCGTGGCCGAACTCGGCCGCGAGGTGGTGGATGCCGTGCTGCGTGCCGATTCGACCAAGCTGCCCTTGCCCGTGGGCGTCAGCCTGGGCGAGCAGGGCTACTGGGTGGGCAAGGTGCTGAAGGTGCTGCCGGCCGACCCGGCCATCGCCAACGACCCGACCGTGCCTGAACAGTTCGCACGCGCCTGGGCCCAGGCCGAAGCCGCGGCTTACTACAACGCGCTGAAGCTGCGCCACAAGGCCGAGGTGAAGCCGGCGGTGAAGGCCGCTGCTGCTGCAGCGTCGGCCGCCGCGGGTGCGTCCGCCGCCGGGAAGTGATACAGGGCCCTTCGGGGCCTCTGAAGCGCTTATAATGTGCGGCTCTGCGGTGGCTGTAGCTCAGTTGGTAGAGTCCCAGATTGTGATTCTGGTCGTCGTGGGTTCGAGTCCCATCAGCCACCCCACCAACGCCTAGATCCGTGTCTCCCAAGGCCGCTGGCAGTCCGCGTAGCCGAAGCTGCGCAACCTCCTGGGGTGCGGCTGTACGCGCGGTTCCCCCCGAGCCCCCGCCAATAGGCGGCTGCAGCATGTTGCCGTACCCTGCTGCCTCCCTCTGAGACGCAGGCTCCTTTCAGCCTGATGAGTGCTTTTCAGCCGTTCATGCCGTTCAGCCTGCGCTGAGCGCCGCCATGCGCGGCAGGTTCAGCGCCATGCACACGAGTTTCCACTCGGCTTGCACCCGGTGCCGCTCTCGCCTATCCGTCCGGCGAAGTCATCTTGCGGCAGTGATGTGGCCAAAGGATGCTCGTGTCCGCGTCACTTCATCGTGGACACCCGCACACTTCAGAAATTGAGTTGCTCAGCAGGCGGACACGGCGACGGCATGCGCCGGGGTTCAGCGAGCAGGTTGCACAGGCGTGCCGGCAGCCCGGCGTATCGATCGCAGCCGTCGCATGGGCCAACGGCCTGGACGCGAACAGGGTTCGCAAGTGGGTGATCGACGCCGAGGCCAGACCTGTGCGGGTCAACACCGGTTGGCGACAAGCCAACGCCGAGCCCGCTACCGTCCTTCCTGCCGTTGGCACTTCGTGCACCTGCGGCGTCAATGCCTGCCGATGAGAGCCGCATCGAGCTGCAGCGCGGTGCCACCGCCTTCAAGGTGGCCTGGCCGTCAACCGCGGCGGCCGACTGTGCGGCGTGGCTGCGTGAGCTGCTACGGTGATCCGGGTCGACACCTGATGGCTCGCCGTGCAAGCGCCAGGCACAACGATGCGGTCAGCACGCTGCAGCTGTCGGGTCCACAGTTCGATGCCCTGGGGCTGGGCCTGCCCTGGCAACTGGTTGGCGAGGCCGGCATCATCCGCATGATCTGATTGGAGATCACCGGCCTGGCCGGCTGCCATTGCCTGCCGGATGTGCCGATGCGCGCTGTTCGCTGGTTAGGCACCATGGCTGTCTGGCATGCACGCACGCTCCTTGCACGGGAACCGGGAGATCTCCAGTCTGACCGCCGGCGCCAGTTGTGGCCGGCGGCCCGCATCGGGAAGGTGAGGAGCCGACGCCGATGATGCACGGGCTGGAGAAGTCAGACCTCGCCGTAGTCGCGATGAAACCTGCGAACCACGCCGGGTCACCGGCGGCGGAGTGGGCGGAGCCAAGCGCGGGGACCAAGGGAAACGCGGACCCGCCACGCACGCGACGGACTCAGAGCCGCGATAGCGTGTTCCGGGGGCTGGAACGCGTACGGCAGGCCGCAAGGCAGAGGAAGGGGCAAGCGTTCACGGCGTTGCTGCACCACGTCACTGTCGATGCGCTCCGAGAGGCGTTCCTGGCGCTCAAGCGCCGTGCCGCCAGCGTGCGGTCGTCACCGTGCTCAATGCGATCTATGAGGAAGACTTCCTCGGCTTCTCGTACGGGTTCCGGCCCGGGCGAGGGCAGCACAACGCATTGGACGCCTTGTGCGTGGCGATCAAGGGCAATTCACCCGTGGCCCGAAGAGCGGATGGCCTTCAGATACCCGGTGTAGGAGCCGTATGCCTCAATTGGGCACGTACGGATCTGTGCGGGGGGTGCCGGGTAACCGGCATCCCTACCGCGATCGCGGACAGGCAAAAGGCCGTTGTGGCCTTGGCCAACAAGCACGCGCGCATCGTGTGGGCCAGCTGTTCGCCGGAAAGTGACCTTCGACAAACTCAGCACACTGCCTACGCGCTTCATGCTGCGCCAGATGTCGGTTCTTCAGACCATCCGAAAGCATGCCACGGCTGGCATGGAGGCGATCGCTCGGACGGGATGCGGTCAAGCGTTCAGCGATGGGTGCCCAAGGCTGTGCGCAGCCGCCAGCAGCCGCTGGTCCAGGCTCACCAGCGTCAGTGATTTCCGCAGTGCCAGTTCAAGGTACGCGGCGTCGTAGGCACTGAGGCCATGGGCCGATGCCAGGCGGTCGAGTTCCACGAAATCCAGGTGCTCGGTATCGATGCGAACGGGAAGCGCGCTCAGCTCGCTGGCAATCTCCACGCGGCGCGCTGCGGCGATTAGCCCTCCGCGCTGCGCGTGTTGCAGCACATTCGTGCACTCCAGGACCCACAGGGCGGGTGCCCAGATCGGCTGTTCACCGAGTTGGTCGAGCAGTCGCTCGGTGAAGGCACTGGCCTCATCGGGAAAGAACCAGGGCATCGTGACCGAAGCGTCGATGACCCAGCCCGCTTCGACTGCCTGTGTCCTGGCCCGCGTGGCGGGTGGCATCAGCGCCTTCCCTCGTTGATCAGCTCACGCAGGCTGACGCCTTCGCCGAGCGTGGCGCGGGTGCGGCTGAGGCGGATGCGCTCAGCCAGGGTTTGCGCGGAGCGTGCTGCATCAGGCGTCTCGGGAGGGAGAAGACGAGCCACCTGCTCACCGCGACGGGTGATGACGATCACCTCGCCGCGCGCCGCACGATCAATCAGTTCAGACAGGCGGTTCTTGGCTTCGAAGATCCCGACAGTGGTCATGTTCAGGCCCCGGTTGGACGGTATCAAGCTAGCTGTCTAGATCGTACGGTCACTGACAGGGTTGAGCAGCTCGGGTTGTCGCAACGGCGATGAAGCAACCGGCGTCAACGGCGTCACCCCGTCAGTCCGCACGAGATCCGGCCCACCCTCACGCCAGGCCTGAGGGTCCGCAAATACCACCGAACAGCCTGAGCACCGGTACAGCCCGTTCGGGCGCAGGGCGCCGCTGTCGTCGCGCGCCAGTACGTGGCGGTAGCTGGTGGCGCCGCACATGCGGCAGGCGTTGAACGGGTGGCTCATGGTGTACTGTGGTTGCATACAGTATGCCGCAATCGGGTTCTGGTGCGCCAGCGGCGCTGTCCGCCTGGATCGGCACGTATCAGCACGGGCCGGCTCGCCCGTCGCGCCAGCCAGGGCTGTCACGCTGCCTGCCGGTGCCTTCGGGCACACGGCGGTGGCAGACGGCCGATGCACTGAACTCGGCACCCACGGGGGGCAGCGCCTGGCACTCTGTTGCCGGCAACTTGCCGATCTGTTCCGAGTGACTGCTCGCGGTCCAAATCGGCTGACTCCCGCCCCGGCTGTCCAGTCCCCCGCACGCCCCGGCACCACGTCATCAGAGCCGACTTCAGCTTCTGAACCCCTCACCAGACCTCCGCCCCCCGTCCACCCCGCGCAACCTGGTACGCTGCCCCACCGGCCCTAACGTCGTACAGCCGCGCCGAGCATGGACTCAACCACCCAGTACTACGTCGACTGCGCTGAGGAGTTTTTCAACGCCACCGTCGGCGTCGACATGACGCCGATTCGTCAGCGTTTCTTGGCCAAGCTGAAACCTCACGCCCGCCTGCTGGATGCCGGCTGTGGGTCAGGGCGGGACGCCAAGTCCTTTGCTGACGCTGGCCATCAGGTATCGGCCTTTGACGCGTCCCCATCGTTGGCACAGCTGGCCTCTGAACACTGCCAGTTTCCCGTGGCGGTTCGGCGCTTTGAGGACGTCGACGAAGTCTCGGCGTTTGACGGCATCTGGTGCTGCGCCAGCTTGCTGCACGTCGCACCCGAAACCATGCCCGATGTCTTGGCCCGCCTGTGGCGCGCGCTCAAGCCGGGTGGCACCCTGTACGCCAGCTTCAAGCTGGGCAGGGGAGAGCGGGTACACGGCCAACGCCGTTTCACCGATGCGGACGAAGCGCTGCTGCGCGAGTGGTTGGCCCCTTTCCCCGATGTCCTGGGTCTGGAGTTCTGGGTCACCGAAGACCAGCGGCCCAACCGAGGCGAACGCTGGATCAACGCGCTGGCCACGCGTGCAGAGCCCACGCCCAGCCAACGGCTGGTGACGGGCGGGGCTGACCACTTTCTGCCGCACCTCTCCCAGGCTTTCAGCGCGGCCACCCGGGCTGACTTGGCGGTCGCCTTTGTCAAGACCACGGGGCTGCGGCTGCTGTGGCCAGACTTGACCTTGATGGCCGATGCCAGCGCATCGCGGCGCCTGCGGGTGCTCACCAGTGACTACCTGGACATCACAGACCCCGAGGCCTTGCGTTTGTTGCTGCTGCTGCAAGAGCAGGGCGCCGAGGTTCGTGTCTACACCACGCAAGACAGCAGCTTTCACCTGAAGGCCTACATCTTCTCCACCATGGAAGGCGAGCAGCTGGTGGAGGGCACGGCCTTCATCGGCTCCAGCAACATCAGTCGGCAGGCGCTCCAGGATGGGCTGGAGTGGAACTACCGGGTTGTCTACCCGGGGGACTCAGGCTTTCTGGAAGCGCGTCGCCGCTTCGATGACCTGTTTGCCCACCGCAACACCGTGCCGCTGACCAATGCGTGGATCGAGGCCTACGAACAGCGGCGGCTGCCGCCTCCGCGCTCGATGGCGCCCGGTAGCCACGAGCAAGAGACACCGCCGGAGCCCACCACGGTGCAGCACGACGCGCTGGCCGCGCTGGCGGCCAGCCGTGAGGGGGGCTACCGCCGCGGCTTGGTGGTGCTGGCCACGGGCCTGGGCAAGACCTGGCTCGCAGCCTTTGATGCCGTTCGCATGGGCGCCCGGCGCGTGCTGTTCGTGGCACACCGCGAGGAGATTCTGGGCCAGGCCGCATCCACCTTCATTCGCATCCTCCCGCGCAAGCGTGTGGGCTACTACACCGGCCGCAGCCGGGATGCCGACGTGGACGTGCTCTGCGCGTCGGTGCAGACGCTCGCCAAGGCCGAACACCTGGAACGGTTTGCGCCGCAGCACTTCGACTACGTCGTCATCGACGAGTTTCACCATGCGGCCGCGGGCACCTATCGCCGGCTGCTCGCGCACTTCGCGCCGTCGTTTCTGCTGGGGCTGACGGCCACGCCAGAGCGCACGGACCAATCCGACATCTTGTCGCTGTGTGACGACAACCTGGTCTACAGCTGCCACCTGTTTGCTGGCATCCACGCCGGGCTGTTGGCGCCGTTTCACTACCACGGCATTCAAGACGAATCGGTCGATTACCGCGAGGTTCCCTGGCGCAACGGCCGGTTTGACCCGGAGCAACTCTCCAACAAGTTGGCCACACTCGCCCGCGCACGCCACGCGCTGCGTGAATGGCGCGCCAAAGCGCAGCAGCGCACGCTGGCGTTCTGCGTCTCTACCCGCCATGCTGATTACATGGCCGATCAATTCACGCTCGCCGGCGTGTCCGCCGCCGCGGTGTATGCGGGTTCAAAGCTGGGCCGGACGCAGGCCCTGGAGAAGCTGCAGGCCGGTGAACTGCAAGTTGTCTTCTCCGTTGACCTGTTCAACGAAGGGGTAGACCTTCCAAGCATCGACACCGTCATGATGCTGCGGCCCACGGAATCGAAGATTCTGTTCCTGCAGCAGCTGGGCCGGGGCTTGCGCCGCAGCGCGGGCAAGCAGCACCTGGTGGTGCTGGATTTCATCGGCAACCACCATAGCTTCCTGCAGAAACCTCAGGCGCTGTTTGGCGTTGGTTCCACCTACCAGGCCCTGGCCGCGTTCGCGCGCAAGGCGCAGCAGCACGCCTTGGGTTTGCCTTCTGGCTGCTATGTCAACTACGACCTGGCCATCATCGAATTCCTGAAATCGCTGGACAGCACGGGGCCGCAGAAGGACTATGAAGCGCTGCGTGACGTGCTGGGAAGGCGCCCGACCCTCAGCGAGTTCTACCGTTCGGGAACCAGCATCTCTGCCATGCGGCAACAGTCGGGGCACTGGTTTGCGCTGGTGGGGACGATGGGCGACTTGACGGAGCAGGAATCGCTGGTGGCTGAGGCGTTTCAGGCGCTTCTGCGTGAAGTGGAAGTCACGGGCATGACCAAGAGCTTCAAGATGGTGCTCTTGGAAGCCTGGCTGGAGCTCGATGGCCTTGGTCGGCCGGTGCCGTTGGAACTGCTCGCGCAGCGGTCTCGTGCGGTGCTGGAGCGGCGGCGCCGCTTGCTGGCTGACGTGTCTGCCGATGTTCTCAGCATCGCTGCTGACCACCCTTCGTGGTTGCGCTACTGGCGAGACAACCCCATCAAGGCATGGACGGGTGGCAACCGCCCGCCGGGCGTGAAGGCACCTTTCAAGCTGGAAGGGCAGGCTTTTGCACTGGCTCAGCCTGTTCCAGAAGAACAGGTTCCGCCACTGGCCGAGATGCTGCAAGAACTGGTGGACTTCCGCCTGGCGGCCTACGAAGTGCGGCTGGAGCCGGCGCCGGCTGTCAGCAACGTCATTCCGTTTCCGGCCCAACGCCGTGAGATCGTCGAACTGCCGTTCTTTCCCAACCTCAAGATTGCCTGCGGCCACTTCAAGACCGGGCGCACAGACGCGGAGGAGCACCGTGCGTTGCCCACCGCCTACGGCGCGCTGGACCCCGCCCGGCACTTCATTGCACGCGCAACGGGCAATTCCATGGACGGCGGCAAGAACCCCGTGCGAGACGGTGACTACCTGCTGCTGGAGCTGATCAGCCCCTCACGCGCCGGGTCGATCACGGGCAGTGTGGTGGCCATCGAGCGGCAAGATGACAGCGGCGACAACCAGTACCTGCTGCGTGTGGTCACGAAGAACCGGGACGGCCAGTACCTGCTCAGGGCCAACAACCCAGCTTATGAAGACATGGCGGCCACCAACGAGATGCGCACGCTGGCGCGCCTGCGCACGGTGATTGACCCACTGGACCTTGCCGTGGGCCAGCACTTTCAGCGCGAAGAGATCGCCGCGCTCTTTGGCGAGGCGCTCAACCCGGGCAACTGGAACGTGGGCCATGTCGCCTTGAACGACAAGAAGGTTCACGTGCTGCTGGTGACCCTGAACAAGCAGGGCAAGGCCGAAGACCACCAGTACCTGGACCACTGGATCGACGACCATCACTTTCATTGGCAGAGCCAGAACACCACGACGCCGCAGAGCAAGCGCGGCAAAGAGATCGTCGAACACGAGCGGCTGGGTATCCGCATTCACCTGTTTGTGCGCGATGGCAAGCTGGCGGGGGGCAAGGCAGCGCCGTTTACCTACCACGGGCCGGTGCGCTATGAATCGCACACGGGGAGTGGGCCGATGAGTGTGGTGTTCGCCGCTGAGCGGCTCAGTTGATCGGCCGGGTGCCCCGGCATTCCGGGTAGCCTGTGCAGCCCCAGAACGCTCGGCCGGCCTGTGCGCCCCGTTTTGCCACGCGGCGAACCATGGGTTTGCTGCAGTGCGGGCAGGCCATGGGCTGACTGGTCGGCGTCTCGGGCTGAGCCCCGTTTCGCGGTGCCGGCGTTGGGCGTGAGGCGCCGGCCGCGGCTTTTATTGATCGAATCAGCGCCAGCAGCTGTGGCCCATCCAGCAGCGTGATGTTGCGCCCACCGGCAAACCTGGCAGCCTCTTCAGTGAAGCGGCCCGAGGTGACCACGAAGCCACCCGCAGCACCGCGTGCCGCCATCACGCCGTACAACTCGCGCACGACATCCACGCCCACTCGGTGCGCACGCCACTGCTTGCACTGCACCAGGAACTTCTCGCGGCCGTTCTGGCTGGGCCGGGAGAGAACGAGGTCCATGCCCCCGTCCGCGCCGCCGCCGCCGGTTTCCACAACCTGGTAGCCCTGTTGCCGGAATCCCTCGCCGACCAGGCGTTCAAAGTCTTCCCAACCCATGCCGTCCAGCGCGTCTCTGGCGGGGTTGCTGGCTACGTCATCGACAAGTAGGCGCAGGTGTCGCCGGGTCATGAACGAGACCGCCGCACCGACCAAGAAAATCGTCGGTAGCAGGTACTGCGCGACGCCGGCCAAGGACTTCCAGACCGAGAACGCGACCGTCGCGCCAACCTGGCCAGGCTGTGGCATGGGAATGCTGGTTGTGGTGGCGACATGGTGGAGCAGCACATAGCTGATGACCGCCAGGGCCACACCTGCCCACCAAGGTAGCAGCGCCACCAAGCGCAAGAGGCCTTGGCCAGCGTTGGGTTGATGGCGCCTTGACATGCTTTTGTCCTCCCCGTGGGCACTTTTTACCAGAGCGGTGCCCCGAAGCAGGCCGATCAGGTGGCCGGACACCTGTTGTCTTGGGGGGTAGGGCAGATGGCCAGCCTCACGGTTAAAGCCCTGGGCATTGGGTCGAGTTCCCCTACGGCTCTCCCCCTGCCTGTTGACCTTCTCCCCCCAGTCCCCTAAGGTCAGCGCCAGCCACACGGCAAACCGCTTTCCTCCAGGATTTGACATGCAGCACACCTTCTTGCGGCGCCTCTGGGTTGGTCTTTGCGCAGCGCTGGCCATGGGCTCTGCCGCCGCGCAGCCACCGCCACCCGACATCATCACCATCAAGCTGAGCGTGTCCAATGTCCACCTGGTGCGCGGCAGCCGTACGCTGCTGATCGACGCAGGCAGCAAGGGAGACCTCCCGGCGCTGTCGGCGGCCATGACGGCCAACGGCGTGGCCTGGAAGGACCTGTCCGCCGTGATCGTGACCCATGCACACTCTGACCACGCAGGCCTCGCTGCCGAGTTGCAGCGGCTCAGCGGCGCACCGCTTCTGCTCGGCCGGGGCGATGTCTCGATGGCGGCGGCCGGCCACAACGACGACCTGCAGCCCACCAACTTCACGGCACGCCTGCTGAAGCAGTTTGCGATCGACCCCCGCTACCCGCCGTTCAAGCCGGATGTGGTTGTCGATGGCGACGTCGACCTGCGACCCTTTGGCGTGAACGGCGTGGCTCGGTCGAAGCCAGGGCACACCCCGGGGTCTCTGGTCGTCCTGCTCGAGGGCGGCAAGACCTTCGTTGGCGACATGATGCTGGGCGGTTGGTTGGGGGGCGCCGTGTTTGCCACCCGTGCGGGAGAACACTATTTCCATGCCAACTTGGCGCTCAATCGAGCGAACATCGTCGAGCTGCTGCGTGGGCCGACAGAGATCTTCTACCTTGGGCACGGCGGGCCCGTCACGCGCCAGTCCGTGCTGGAGGGTTTTGGCATGGAAGACCCACGGCCCGCCAAGCCCAGTGGCGAAAAGGTGAGTTCACCCAAGTTCGACACGAACCTCTGCAAGTGGTTGATTTCCTTAGAAACCACTCAAAAGTTTCCACTACAAGAGGCTGAGCTGGGCGTCTGG
>JAJTDE010000178.1 GCA_021298085.1 Rubrivivax sp. | reverse complement strand
TGGCGTTTTTCAGCAAGACTGGCACGCTGGAGAAGCTGGTGGCGCCCAATGACCTGCCCAACGAAGCGCAGTTTGTGGCCGAGATCGTGCCCCAGCGCAAGCTCACGCCACCCACGCTGGAGCTGACACCCGAGCAGCGCCAGGCCCTGCCCAAGCCCAGCCCCAGCAAGTCAGATGCCGCCGCACTGGCGCCCCAGGGCCCTGCGCGCACCTACCCGCCGCTGGAGCCCCAGTGAGCAGCAGCGGGCAGGCAGCGCCGCTGGCAGTGGCCATCGCTGGCGCCAGTGGCCGCATGGGCCAGATGCTGGTGGCCGCGGTACTTGCTGCGCCCGACATGCGCCTGGCCGGCGCACTCGACGCCCCCGGCTCCAGCATGCTGGGCCAGGATGCCGGTGCCCCGCTCGGCCGCGTCTCGGGTGTGGCCATCACGGCCGACCTGGACGTCGGGCTCTCCGGCGCACAGGTGCTGATCGATTTCACCCGCCCTGAAGGCACGATGGTCCACTTGGCGGCCTGCCGCCGACACGGCGTGAAGGCCGTGATCGGCACCACCGGCTTTGACGCCGCCCAGAAAGCCGCCATCGCCGAACACGCGCAGCAGCTGGCCGTGGTGATGGCACCCAACATGATGGTGGGTGTCAACGTCGTGCTGAAGCTGCTGGAAATGGCAGCCAAGGCGCTGGACGACGGCTACGACATCGAGGTCATCGAAGCGCACCACCGCCACAAGGTGGATTCGCCCAGCGGCACCGCCTTGAAGATGGGCGAAGTGGTGGCCCAGGCGCTGGGCCGGGACCTGAAGGAATGCGGCGTCTTCGGGCGGGACGGCCACACCGGCGCGCGTGCACGCACAGCCATCGGCTTTTCCGCCATCCGCGGCGGCGACATCATCGGCGATCACACCGTGCTGTTTGCCGGCACTGGCGAGCGCATCGAGATCACCCACAAGGCGTCCAGCCGCGCCGGTTATGCGCAGGGCAGCCTGCGCGCCGCGCGCTTCCTGGCGGGCCAGAGCCGAGGGCTCTTTGGCATGGACGCGGTCCTCGGGCTGTGAAGCGCGTGGGCGTGGCCACACGCGTCCCGGAGAGGGCCCATGCAGCCGCCGAGTCACAGGGGCACCATGGCTGGCCTGACTGAACTGCTGTCGCGCACCGACGCCGTCGGCGTGGCCGTGGCCCTGGCGCTGCTGGCCATGTCGGTCACCAGCTGGGTGATCATCTTCTGGAAAGCCTGGCTGTTGCGCCGCGCCAGCGCCGACATCGCCCGGGCCATCCCGGTCTTCTGGGATGCCCCCAATACCGCCACCGCGCAGCAGCAGCTGCAGGCGCTCGACCGCGAACAGCTGCTGGTGCCGCTGCTGGCGGCCGCCACGGCCTCACCCCACGGCCCGTCGCTGCAGGCGCAGGCCCAGCCCGCCTCGCAGCTGACACGGCGGCTGCGGGATGCGCTGCACCAGGGCCTGGCCCAGCTGCAGCGCGGCCAGGTGGTGCTGGCCTCCATCGGCAGCACGGCACCGTTTGTGGGCCTGTTCGGCACCGTCTGGGGCATCTACCACGCGCTGCTGGCGGTGGGCGAAGCCGGGACCTTCACCATCGACAAGGTGGCCGCCCCGGTGGGCGAGGCCCTCATCATGACGGCCGCCGGCCTGGCCGTGGCGATCCCCGCGGTGCTGGCCTACAACCTCTTCGGCCGCTGGGTGGCCCAGGCCGAGGCCGAGCTGGAAGGTTTTGCACACGACCTGCGCGAATGGCGGCTCGACGCCGACGAGGGCCCGGGCGCCGCGCGCGCGCGGGCCCGCACGGCGGGCGACCGCGACTGACCGGGGCAGGCACGCCATGCCGTTCGGCCGCCTCGGACGACGCCCCGCCGGGCAGCCCATGCACGAGATCAACATGACGCCGTTGATCGACGTGATGCTGGTGCTGCTGGTGATCTTCATCATCGCCGCCCCGCTGATGGCCTCCAGCCTGCGGCTCGACTTGCCCAAGACCGACGCCAGCGGCAGCAGCGGCGCGCGGGAGGTGCTGCTGCTGGCGCTGGACGAGACCGGGCAGCTGTACCTGGGCGACACACCGGTGCAACCCGAGGAAGTCAGCCAGCGCGTGCAGGAAGCCGCCCGCCGCGACCCGACCACCGAGGTGCAGCTGCGCGCCGACCAGAAGGTGCCCTACGGCCGCGTGGCGGAACTGATTGCGCGGGTGCAGCAGGGCGGGCTGTCACGCATCGGCTTTGTGACCGAGGGCACCCGGTAGCGTCGCGCCTCCCTACCGAGAGCACCGGGTAGCGGCGTCCCTACAATCGGGCGCATGAACGAGAAGTACGCCCCCGCCCAGGTCGAGGCTGCCATCCAGGCGGACTGGAAAGCCCGTGATGTCTACCGCGTCACCGAAGACGCACAGCGCGAGAAGTTCTACGCCTGCTCGATGCTGCCCTACCCCAGCGGCAAGCTGCACATGGGGCACGTGCGCAACTACACGATCAACGACATGCTCACGCGCCAACTGCGCATGGCGGGCAAGAACGTGCTGATGCCCATGGGCTGGGACGCCTTTGGCCTGCCGGCTGAAAACGCGGCCATGAAGAACAAGGTGCCGCCCGCGCAGTGGACGTACGCCAACATCGCCCACATGAAGGGCCAGATGCAGGCCATGGGCCTGGCCATCGACTGGAGCCGCGAACTCGCCACCTGTTCGCCCGAGTACTACCGCTGGAACCAGTGGCTGTTCCTGAAGATGCTGGAAGCCGGCATCGCCGAGCGCCGCACGCAGATCGTCAACTGGGACCCGGTTGACCAGACGGTGCTGGCCAACGAGCAGGTCATCGACGGCCGTGGCTGGCGCTCGGGCGCGCTGGTTGAAAAGCGCGAGATCCCGGGCTACTACCTGAAGATCACCCAGTACGCCGAGGAGCTGCTGGGAGAGGTTCAGCAGGGCCTGGACGGCTGGCCCGAGCGGGTCAAGCTGATGCAGGAAAACTGGATCGGTCGCAGCGAAGGCGTGCGCTTTGCCTTCCCGCACCAGATTGCGGGTGATGACGGGCAGCCGCTGATGGGCGGCCGCCTGCACGTGTTCACCACACGCGCCGACACCATCATGGGTGTCACCTTCTGTGCCGTGGCACCCGAGCACCCGCTGGCGGCGCACGCGGCCCGCCACGACGCGGCCGTGGCCGCCTTCATCGCCGAATGCGCCACCGGCGGCACCACCGAGGCCGAACTGGCCACGCTGGAAAAGAAGGGCGTCAAGACGTCGCTGCAGGTCGAGCACCCGCTGACGGGCCAGGCGGTGGACGTCTGGGTCGGCAACTACGTGCTGATGAACTACGGCGACGGCGCGGTCATGGGTGTGCCCGGGCACGACGAGCGCGACTTTGCCTTTGCGCTGAAGTACGGCATTCCCATCGTCCAGGTGGTCCAGGTCGACGGCGAGTCGGCCTACGACACGCAGCATTGGCAGGCCTGGTATGCCGACAAGGCCCGCGGCCATACCGTGCACTCCGGCCTCTACGACGGGCTGACGCACGCCGCCGCCGTTGACGCCGTGGCGGCGGCCCTGGCCGCCAAGGGCCTGGGCGAGAAGAAGACCACCTGGCGCCTGCGCGACTGGGGTGTCAGCCGCCAGCGCTACTGGGGCACGCCCATCCCCATCATCCACTGCCCCGAACATGGCGCCGTGCCGGTGCCCGAGGACCAGCTGCCGGTGGTGCTGCCCGAAGACTGCATTCCCGACGGCAGCGGCAACCCGCTGAACCACCACGCCGGCTTCCATGCCGGTGTCACCTGCCCCCTCTGCGGCCAGGCCGCGCGCCGCGAGACCGACACGCTGGACACCTTCGTGGACAGCTCGTGGTACTTCATGCGCTACTGCGATGCACAGTTGGACACGGCCATGGTGGGCGCCGGCGCGCAGTACTGGATGCCGATGGACCAGTACATCGGCGGCATCGAACACGCCATCCTGCACCTGCTGTACGCTCGCTTCTGGACCAAGGTCATGCGTGACCTGAAACTGGTCAGCGTCAGCGAGCCCTTCACGCGCCTGCTGACGCAGGGCATGGTGCTCAACGAGGCCTTCCAGCGCACCACGGAAGCCACCGGGCGCGAGTATTTCTGGGCCCATGACCTGGACATCGAGCGCGATGAGTTCCAGAAGGTCACTTCTGCCACCGCCAAGCGCGATGGCCTGCCCGTCCAGTACGAAGGCTGGACAACCATGTCCAAGTCGAAGAACAACGGCGTGGACCCGCAGGACGTGATCCAGCGCTACGGCGCCGACACCGCCCGCCTCTTCGTGATGTTTGCCTCGCCGCCCGAGCAGACCATCGAGTGGAACGACGCCGGGGTGGAGGGTGCCAACCGCTTCCTCAAACGCGTCTGGGGCTTTGGTGCCAAGCACGCCGAGGCGCTGAAATCGGGCGGCAGCCTGGACGGCGCGGCCGAGCTGCGCTTCGAGCTGCATACCGTGCTCAAGCAGGTGCGCTACGACTACGAGCGCATGCAGTACAACACCGTGGTGTCGGGCGCGATGAAGATGCTCAACGCGCTCGAGACCAGCAAGGGCGCGCCCGCCGGCCCATTGCGTGAAGGGTTTGGCCTGCTGCTGCGGGTGCTCTACCCGGCCTGCCCGCACATCTGCTGCACGCTGTGGAACGAGCTGGGTTATGCCGCCGAGATGGGCGAGCTGCTGGACGCCCCCTGGCCGGCCGTGGACAACAGCGCGCTGCAGCGCCAGGAGATCGAGCTGGTGCTGCAGGTCAACGGCAAGCTGCGCGGCAGCCTGCGGGTGCCCGCCACGGCCTCCAAGGACGACATCATCCAGCGCGCGCTGGCCACCGAGGAAGTGGCCCGCTACACCGAAGGCCGAACTCCGAGCAAGGTCATCGTCGTGCCGGGCCGCCTCGTGAACGTGGTGGCCTGAGCACCCTGCCATGCAGCGTCGCCACGTCATTCAGGGGTGGGCACGCGGGGCTGCAGGGCTGGTTCTGGCCCTGCCCCTGGCAGGCTGCGGCTTCCAGCTGCAGCGCCGGCCGGCGCTGGCGTTTTCGCGCATCGCACTCACCGGCTTTGTGCCGCGCTCACCGATGAAGGCCGAACTCACCGAGGCGCTGCGCGCGCAGGTGGTGGTGGTTCCCAGCGCGGCCCAGGCCGATGTGCTGATGCGGGTGCGCGAGGACACGCAGCAGCGCGTGGTGGTGGCCAGCACCTCGGCGTCCCAGGTGCGCGAGATCCAGCTGCGCCTGCGGCTGCGTTTCGGCCTGGAAACCGGCGCCGGGCGCCCGCTGGCACCGGACGCCGAACTGTTCATCGCACGAGACCTCAGCTACAACGAGACGCAAGCCCTGGCCAAGGAACACGAGGAAGCGCAGATCCTGCGCGACATGCGCGCCGACATCGTGCTGCAGGTGTTCAGGCGCCTGGCGGCGCTGAAGCTGTGATGCCCGGAGGCGCCAGTGCTGGTCAGGGCTGAACAACTGCCGGCGCTGCTGGCCAAGGGCGGCCTCAAGCCCGTGGTGGTGCTGCAGGGTGACGAGCCGCTGCAGATGCAGGAAGCCGGTGACCTCATCCGCGCCGCGGCGCGGGCCGCCGGCTGCACCGAACGCGAGGTGTTCAATGTCAGTGGCGCCCACTTCGACTGGAGCGCGGTGGTGGGCGCCGCGCAATCGATGGGGCTGTTTGGCGACGGCAAGCTGCTGGAGCTGCGCATGCCCGGCGGCAAACCCGGCAAGGAGGGTGCCGACGCGCTGCAGCGTCTGGCGCAGTGGCTGTCAGAGCCCGGCAGTACCGGCCTGGTGTTGATGGTGCTGCTGCCCAAGCTGGACAGCTCCGGCCTCAAGAGTGCCTGGCTGACCGCCCTGGACGCCGCCGGCCTGCAGGTTCGCATGGAACCCGTCGGCCGCGCGGCCCTGCCCGCCTGGATCGCGCAGCGCCTGGCGCGTCAGGGGCAGTCCGTTCCCGAAGGCGCCGAGGGCGAGCGTGCGCTGGCCTTCTTTGCCGACCGCGTCGAAGGCAACCTGCTGGCGGCGCACCAGGAGGTGCAGAAACTCGCCTTGCTGCACCCGCCCGGTGAGCTGTCGGCCGAAGCCATCGAGAGCGCGGTGCTGGACGTGGCGCGCTACGACATCCGCCAGTTCTGCGCGGCGGTCCTCGACGGACAGGTCAGCCGCGCGCTGCGCATGCTGCAGGGCCTGCAGGACGAAGGTGAGACCGCCGTCGGCGTGCACTGGCAGCTGGCACAGGACCTGCGCGACATGGCCGCGGTGCGCCAGGCCCTGGACGCCGGCAAGCCCCTGCCGATGGCCCTGGCCGATGCCCGGCTGTGGGGCCCGCGCCAGACGCTCATCGAACGGGCCGTGCCGCGCTTCAGCGCTGCCGCCCTGCAGCGCCTGCTGATGGCCGCCGCCGTGTGTGATGGTGTGGCCAAGGGCCTCAAGCGCCCGGACTGGCCCGCCGAGCCCTGGGAAGCGCTGCGCCGGCTGGCCTTGATGGCACTGCACTTCAGCCGCCCCGCCGCGGCGCCCCGCACGGCCGCGGCGCCGGGCGCACGCCGCCTGCCGCTGGCCCTGCCGGCCAGCCCTCAGTAACCGCGGCTGCGTTCCACCCGGTGCTGCAGTGGCTCGCCGCGCTGCAACCGCAGCGAGTTGGCCGCCACCTGCTGCGCAGCGCTGCGCAGATCGGTCAGCGCCGCCACGTGCGGCAGCAGTGTCACCTTCGGATGGCGCCAGAAAGGGTGTTCAGGCGGCAGTGGCTCCTGGTGAAACACATCCAGCACCGCGTGGCGCAGCTGCCCGCTGTCCAGCGCCTGCAGCAGGTCGGCATCCACCACATGGGCGCCGCGCGCGAGGTTGACCAGCGATGCGCCGCGCGGCAGGGCCGCCAGGCGCTGGCGGTCGAACAGGCCGCGGGTGTGCGGCGTCAGCGGCAGCAGGTTCACCACGATGCGGCTGCGGGCCAGCAGCGGCTCCAGCGGGCTGCCGTCGCGCTGCCAATGGCTCACGGGGTAACCCAGCGCGGCCAGGGCGGCGCCGGCACTGTGCCCCAGCACACCCGCACCCAGCACCGCCACTGGCGTGTCCTCGGCGCGTGTCTGGCTGTGCTGGCGCCACTGGCCGGCCTGCTGGCGCTGGGCATAGGCAAAGAAGCCGCGGTGCAGCGACAGTACCGCCCAGACGGCGGTCTCGGTCATGGCGCGGGTCATCATGGGCTCGACCATGCGCGCCAGCGGCACGTCGGCCGGCAGGCTCGTGTCGGCCAGCAGGCGGTCAACACCCGCCCACAGCGACTGGATCAGGCGCAGGCGGGGGAAGCCCTGCAGGCTGCCGGGCTCGGGGTTGGCCACCACGGCCACGTCCACCTCAGCCGGCGCGCGTCGGGCTTCGTCCAGCGTCCACCAGCGGACCGTGGGCATGGCTTCGCGCAACGCCTCTCGCCAGGTGTTGGCCTCGGCAGCATCCAGACGGCCCGTCAGCAGCGCCGTGAGGCCCTGCAGTGGCGCGTCCTGCGGCGCCGGGGTGCCGGACGTGCTGCCTAACGTGCTGCCTAACGTGCGACCCATTGCGCTGGGCACGGCAGGCTGCCCCGACGCCACCGCCGTGGCCTCGCACAGCCGCAGCAGCGCCTGGTTCACCGTCTCGTCGCGCACCGCGTCCCGGTCGCCCTGGCATTGCAGCCGTTCGCTGCGGATGTCGCCCGCCCGGCCCCAGGCCAGCCAGACCGTACCCACCGG
>JAJTDE010000041.1 GCA_021298085.1 Rubrivivax sp. | reverse complement strand
AGGCCAGCCGCGGGCGCTGGCTGCCGCGTGAGCGGCGGATCAAGGCCGTCAGGCGTGCCTCCAGCTCGGCCAGCGCAAAGGGCTTGGGCAGAAAGTCGTCGGCGCCTTCGTTCAGGGTGGACACCCGTTCGGCCAGGGAATCGCGGGCGGTGAGCACCAGCACCGGCACAGCGCTCTGGCGCTCGCGCAGCCGGCGCAACACCTCATGGCCGCTGCGGCCCGGCAAGCCCAGGTCCAGCACCAGGGCGTCGTAGTCGTCCTGTGCCAGGGCCTGCTCGGCCAGCCGGCCGTCGTCGCGCCAGTCCACCCGGAAGCCCGATTGCTCCAGGGCCTTGCTGAGCCACTCGCCCAGCGCGTGCTCGTCTTCGGCCAGCAGGATGCGCATGCCGCCATTGTGGTGCTGACGCTGCGCCGGTGTCGCCTGATGCACTGCGCGCACGGGCATTGAGAGCACATTGAAAGGTTGGGGCAGGCACAGTCCCAGCCCACCACAAGACCCCGATGGAGACAGACCCCATGACGCACCCGCAACTCCCTGGCCTGACGCGCCGCCACCTGCTGCAGCTGGCCGCCGCCGGCGGCGCCAGCACCCTGGCCCCCGGCCTGGCCTCGGCCGCCGATGTCTGGCCCAGCAAGGCCATCCGCTTTGTGGTGCCCTTTGCGCCGGGCGGCAGCAGCGAGATCGTTGCGCGCACCACCGGCCTGGAGATGGGCAAGGTCCTGGGCCAATCGGTGTTTGTGGACAACAAGCCCGGCGCCGCCGGCAACGTGGCCATGCAGGAAGTGGCGCGCGCCGACGACCAGCACACCATCATCCTGGGCCACATCGGCACCCTGGCGGTGAACCCCTACATCTTCGACAAGCTGCCCTACGACCCGGTCAAGGATTTCCGGCCCATCTCGCTGCTGGCCAAGGTACCCAGCCTGTACCTGGTGCGCCCTGACCTGCCGGTGAACAACCTGCGCGAACTCATCGCCTTTGCCAAGAAGAACCCCGGCAAGCTGAACTACGGCTCGGCCGGCAACGGCAGCGCCGGCCACCTGGCCATGGAATACCTGAAGATGGCCAGCGAGACCTTCATGCTGCACGTGCCCTACCGCGGCACGGGCCCGCAGCTGACCGACCTGCTCGCCGGCCGCCTGGATCTGGCCTCGGTGGGCGCGCCGGCGGTGCTGTCCTTCATCCGGACGGGCAAGCTGCGCTGCATCGCCACCGGCACACCCCAGCGCATTCCGCAGCTGCCGGACGTGCCCACCGTGGCCGAACAAGGCTACCCGGGTTTTGAGATGACGCAGTGGTACGGCATCCTGGCGCCGGCATCGCTGCCGCAGGCCGCCGCCGACAAGCTGGCCGCTGCCGCGGCCACGGCCGTCAAGCAGCCGGCCACCAGCGACAAGTTCAGCACCGAAGCCGCCATCGGCGTGGGGGGCAGCCCCGCTGACTTTGCCAAGTTCATCGCCCAGGAACAGCAGCGCTGGAAGCAGGTGGTGGCGCGCGCCAAGATCAAGCCCGACTGAACCCGGCGCGCCACGCCACGCCACCGCGATCGACCACAGCAACGGTGCTCCAGCGAACCGACGGCCCGCGCGGGCTGGCCTAAGGTTGCGGCGAGCCCGGGCATCACGCCCCGGCAAACCGCAAGGAACCGACATGCTGAACAACAAGGTCGCCCTGGTGACCGGCGCGTCATCGGGCATCGGCCGCGCGATTGCGCTGGCCTGGGCGCGTGAAGGCGCACGCGTGATGGTCTCTGACCTCAACCGCGCCGGTGGCGAAGAGACCGTGGACCTGGTGCGCCAGCGCGGCGGCGACGCCCGTTTCATGGCCGCCGATGTGGCCTACCCACCCGACGCACAAGCCCTGGTGGAAGCCACCGTGGCGCACTATGGCCGCCTGGACATCGCCTGCAACAACGCGGGCATCGGCGGGGCGACCGCGCCGCTGGCCGACTACCCGCTGGACGCCTGGTCACAGGTGATCGCCACCAACCTCTCAGGCGTGTTCTACGGCCTGCAGCAGCAGATCAAGGCCATGCTGCGCCACGGTGGCGGCAGCATCATCAACATGGCCTCGGTGCTGGGCGCCACAGGCTTTGCGCAGGCCTCGGCGTATACCGCGGCCAAGCACGGCGTGCTGGGCCTGACGCAGGTGGCGGCGCTGGAATACAGCAGCCAGGGCATCCGCGTGAATGCGGTGGGCCCGGGCTTCATCAGCACCCCGATGATCAACCGGCTGGAGCAGGACCCGGCCACGCAGGCCATGCTGGTGGCGGCACACCCCATCGGCCGCCTGGGGCGGCCCGAGGAGGTGGCCGAGCTGGTGCTGTGGCTGTCATCGGACAAGGCCTCGTTTGTCACTGGTGCCTACTACCCGGTGGACGGTGGGTATCTCGCGCGCTGACACGCCCGGGGTGGCGGCGCGCGGCGGGCGCTGGCGTCGCGCTGGCACCATCACGCACCTGGGCGCCGCCGCCGCCAGCCTGTGCCTGCTGGGCGCCTGCGCCAGCCTGCTGCCCAGTGCGCGCACCGAGGTGCTGTCGTCGTGGAGCAGCTACGAGGTGGCCCTGCAGTCGCTGGCCGCCATCACGCCTTACCAGGCCGACCGCCAGGCCGTGCACCGCCAGGGCCTGGACCCGCGCCACCACCCCGGCGTGACGGTGCTTCACTATGCCGATGTGCTCAAACGTTTTGCCGCAGCGGCTTCGCTGCCGCCAGAGCACCTTGACCGCGGTATCCGCGACTGCCTGCATGCCGGACAGCGCTGCACGGCCTACGCCGTGTCGGTGACCAAGAAGCACTCGAAGCGGGTGGGCAACTTCTGGCTGGACATGCTCAGCTTCCGGCGCGAGACCGTCATCACCGGCTGGAGCGTCGACGCACTGCTGGTGTTTGTGGACGACCAGCTGGTCTATGAGCTGGTGGGTGGACAACCCACGGTTCAGGTGCTGGAACTGCAGCGCAACCCGCTGGGGCCCCTGCAGACGCTGGGCGAACGGGCGCTGACCCTGAAACCCTGACACCCGTGCTCCGCACTGCCGACCCACCGCGTGGCCAGCGCGCAGCGGGCCGTCACACGGGCAGGGGCACCAGGAAGCGGCTCTCCGGCGGCAACGCCCGCCACTCCACGGCCTGCCCTGCCTGGAGCAGGACAGCCCCTTCATGCACCGCCGCGGCGGCCAGCGTGGTGGCATCACCCTGCTGGAAGATGAAGTGCATGCGCCGGCCGTCGCGCGTCAGCGTCAGCGTGGCGCGCGGCCAGGTGGACGGCAGGCACGGCTCGAAGTGCAGGCTCTGCGAGCCCTGGCGCAGGCCGAAGACCGCCTCCAGCGCCGCCCGGTGCATCCAGGCCGCGGCGCCGGTGTACCAGCTCCAGCCACCGCGCCCCACATGGGGTGGTGCGCTGCAGATGTCACCCGCCATCACATACGGTTCCAGGCCGTACGCGGCGCCGCGGGTGGGGTGGGCTGTCCGGTGGGCCGGGCTCAGCCAGGTGAACCAGCGGTAGACGGTGTCGCGCGCGGCGGCAGACCCTTCGGGCCCGGTGGCCCAGGCGGCCTGGGCCATCAGCGCCCAGACGGCACCGTGCGAATACTGGCCGCCGTTTTCGCGCACCCCCGGCGGGTAGGACTGGATGTAGCCGGCGCTCGGCTGCTGGGTGCGCAGCGGCGGGTCGAGCAGGCGCAGCAGCCCGGCGGCCTCGTCGGCCAGGTGGCTGTGCACCGCGGCCAGGGCTTCGCGCTGGCGCTGCGGCGGCGCCACCCCCGACAGCACCGCCCAGGCCTGGGCGATGAGGTCGATGCGGGCCTCCCGGCTGGCGCTGGCACCCAGCGGCTGGCCGTTGTCGAAGAAGGCCCGCAGGTACCAGTGGCCGTCCCAGGCATTGGCCAGCAGCGCACCCTGCCAACCGGCCGCGGCGGCTTCCCAGCGCTGGGCGCGGGCGGCATCGCCCCGCTGGCGCGCCAGCGGCGCAAAACCGGCCACCAGCGCGCAGGCAAACCAGCCCAGCCAGACCGATTCACCCCGGCCTTCATGGCCGACCCGGTTCATGCCGTCGTTCCAGTCGCCGCCACCCATCAGCGGCAGCCCATGGGCCCCGACCCGCAGGCTCTTGTCGATGGCCAGTGACGCGTGTTCGTACACCGTGGCCTGGCGCACGCTGGTGCGTGGGGTGTCGTAGACATCTTCGGCACCCGGGGGCACCACGGCGCCATCCAGGAAGGGCACGGCCTGGTCCAGCACACCGGTGTCGCCGCTGGCGCGCAGGTAGTGCAGCACGGCGTGCGGCATCCACAGCAGGTCGTCGCTGATGTGAGTGCGCACCCCCGCACCGGTGGGTGCGTGCCACCAGTGCTGCACATCACCTTCGGCAAACTGGCGGCTGGCACACAGCAGGATCTGCTCGCGCAGCAGCGACGGCGCCGCCCAGGCCAGCGCCAGGGTGTCCTGCAGCTGGTCACGAAAACCCGTGGCACCCCCGGCCTGGTAGAAGCCGGCCTTCGCCCACAGCCGGCACGACACCGCCTGGTAGAGCAGCCAGCGGTTGACCAGTGCGTCGAACAGGGGGTCAGGTGTGGCCACCGTGGTGGCGCCCAGCAGGGTGTCCCAACGGGTGCGCACCTCAGCCAGGCGCTGCGTGGCGTCCACCGCGGCGGCCCGGGTGGCCAGGTCGCGCGCGGCCTGCGGGCTTTCGGCATACCCCAGCAGGGTCACCCGTTCGACGCCGCTGCCTGCGGCCAGCCGCACCCGCAGCGACAAGGCGGCGCAGGGGTCCAGCCCGCTGCCGCTGCGCTGGCCCAGGTGGTCGGGCAGCAGCGGGCGGCCACGGGCATCGACAAGCTCACGACGGTCGCAGGTCCAGTCGGGCCCGGGCGCACGTTCACCCAGGGCGCTGACGAGGCCCGGTGCCGCTGCAGGGCGCGCCTCAGGGCTGTCGGTGTCCAGGGCCGCCAGGAACGCCGTGCCACCGCCAAACCCGCCAGAGCGTTCCCGCTGGGTGCACAGCAGCAGCGTGCCGCGTGCGGCAGCCCCGCGCAGCACATGCATGCGGGTGGCCGCGGTGGCGCGGTCGGCGCGCTGGGCGCCCATCATCCACTCCACCGCGTGCACCAGGCGCAGCGAACGCGCCCGGGGCCCGTGGTTGATGAGCCGCACGCGCAGCTGCCGCACCGCCTGCTCGGCGTCCACGCACCAGGCGGCAATGACCTCCAGCTCGCCGTGCCGGTGGCGAATCACCGTCTGGCCCTGTTCGTGGGTGACGCTGTAGGCGGCGCCGGCAGCGGCGTAGGCCGAAGGGGTGAGGCTCCAGGTTTCGCGCGTGGCCACATCCTGCAGCAGCAGCCACTCGCCGGGCGCATCCCGAACCGGGTCGTTGGACCAGGGCGTCAGCTGGTTCAGGCGGCTGTTGCCCGCCCAGCTGAAGCCCCCGCCGGCCTCGGTGAGCAGGGTGCCGAAGCGCCGGTTGGCCAACACGTTGGCCCAAGGGCGTGACGGTCGGTGCTGCACACCCACCACAAAGCGGAAGGCCGCCTGGTCACCCAGGAAGTCACCGTGTGAGCCCGCCGGGCCGTGCGGCGAACCCGACGCCGCGGCCGGTGGTTCGGCCACCGCCGCGGGCACCAGTGCCACTCCGGCCACGGCCAGGCGGGCCTCGAAGGCCGCTTCATGCAGCTCGCGCCACTCCTGCACATGGTGCTGCAGCGGGCGCCCATCGGCGTCCAGCCGCACCCGGGCCAGGTGGTGCAGCGTGCTGGCCTCGTCGGCCGACAGGTCCTCGGCGCGCAGCACATGCAGGCTGGCCCGGCCAGCAGCCCCCTCGGCCGTGAGGTCGGCAGTCAGGCGTTCACGCAGGCCCAGCAGCTCGCCCTGCAGGCCCGCCAGGTAGGACGAGGCCTCGGCATTGACCACCACCAGGTCACAGGCCACCCCACCCCAGGACCACACCCGCAGCGCCTGCACCAGCGTGCGCAGCAGGCCCAGGCCCTGCGGCGCACTGGCCGTGACCAGCAGCAGCGGCCGCTCACCGGACAGCCCAAAGCGCCACAGCAGGCTGCGGTCGCAGATCTCGCCGGCCGCCACCTGGTGCACCCGCGTCAGGCTGAACTCGAGCGCAGTGGTCAGCAGCTGCACATCGGCCCACTGCTCGGCGCTCAGCCGCAGCACCCGCGCCCGCACCGCGGCCATGGTGGCCGACATCAACGACGAGCGCTGCACGTGGCTGGGCTGGCGGTAGGTGTCCACCACCGCGTGCACCACGGCCGGGTTGTCGGCCACCGCCGTCGCAAAGACCAGGCGCAGCTTGCCGCCCGGCGCCAGGCGCAGGTGGGCAGCCAGCGCGCACATCGGGTCCAGCCCGGTGTCCAGCGGCACGCCGGCATCACCCGCCGCCGCCACCGCGTGTGCGCTGGGCAATGGCTGCAGGGCGGCACGCGGCCGGTTGACGGCACGGTTGCGGCCCAGCCAGGCCTGGCGGTCGGTCTGCAGGCGCAGCGCCGTCACCGGCGGGTCGGATTCGGCCAGGAAGTGGGCCAGGCACAGCACACGCTCGCTGCCCAGGCGCGGCGTGCGCTCGAAGACCAGCGCCTGCTGCACGGCGTGCCAGCGGGCCTGCACAAACAGGTTGGAAAACGCCGGGTGCGCCTCGTCGGCACGCGGCTCGGCCAGCGTCGGTTCGAAGGCCGAGATCAGCTCCAGCGACAGGTCGCTGTCGCCCAGGTTGTGCAGCTCCACCTGGCGGAATTCGATGTCGTCCTCCGGGCTCACCCAGACAGTGATGCGGCTGTGCAGGCCGCTCCAGCTGGCGTCCAGCACCATGCGGTCGACATGCAGCTGGCTGCTGTAGTGGGCCGACGGGTCGGGCGCCGGGTGCTGCGTCAGTGACACCGGCCGCACCTGATCGCCCCGGCGCAGGAAGAAGAAATGGCCGCGGTCGTCGGCCAGGGCATCGTCGCGCCAGCGGCTCAGGCCGTGGCCCGACCAGCGGCTGGTGCCCGCGCCGTTGGGCCGCAGTGCCACCTGGTAGCGGCCGTTGGACAGCAGCTGGGTGGGCGACAGCGCGGCCACACCCGGCACCAGGTGGCGCGGGCCACCGGCTGCGCGGGCCAGCGCCAGGGGCTGCGGTGTGGGCTCCAGCGGCTGCGGCAGCGGGGCCACCTCGCGCGGCACCCGCTCGTGCAGCAGCGAACCCACGGCCTGGATGTGGGCATCGGCCATGCCCCAGCGTCGCGCCACGCCATCCAGCAGCACATTGGCCAGCGCCACGATGCTCATGCCCTGGTGGTGCGCCATGTAGGTGGCCACCGGCACACCCGGAGTCCCGCCCGGGGGTGGCACCACCGAATAGTCCAGCGCCTCGATGAACCCATAACGTCCCCGCGCATGCCGGGCCTGCAGCACCATCAGGTTGCGCTGCGCGGCCTGCGGTGCCATCTGCGCGGCCAGCAGGCTGGCGTAGGGCGCGATGACCCGCTCGTCGGGCGGCGTGCGGCGCAAGGCCAGCGCGGGCACGCCGTGCGGCGCGTACTGGTAGGCCAGCGTGTGGTCACGCCCGGCGTGTGCCGATTCCGACGCCCCCCAGGGCATGCCGTGCAGCGCACCAAAGGCCTGCTGCAGGGTCACCGCCGTGGCGCAGGCCTCGCGCAGCACGCTGTTCGGGGGTTCGTCCAGCACCAGGCTGGGCATCAGGTACTCGAACATCGAGCCCGACCATGACCGCAGCCCTACCTGCGTGCCCACCGCGAAGAACGGGCGGCCGAGCGCGGCCCAGTGGTTGACGGGCACGTCACCCTTGGCGATGGCCAGCAGGCTGGCCAGGCGAGATTCCGACGCCAGCAGGTCGTAGAAGCTGCCGTCCAGCTGCTGCTCGTCCACCCGCCAGCCGATGTGGAACAGGTGCCGCTTGCGGTGGTAGAGAAACCGGAAATCGGCCTGCCAGGCCAGCGTCTCGCAGGTGTGGGCCACCGCGAGAAGGCGCGCCGCCGCACTGTCGGCAGCGTCAACCGCCTGCCCTTCGGGCTCAGCCCGTGCGCCCCGCGCTGAGAGGTCCAGCAGGGCCGAACGCAAGGTGGCCAGGTGGTCGGCCAGCAGCCAGGCCTCATCCTGCGCGGCCGGCGCAGGTTGCCCCGGGGCGCGCGGCACGCTGGTCGGCCAGGGCAAGCCGGCCGAACGCAGCAGGCCAGCGGCCTCGTGGCTGTCGAGCTCGGCCTGGGCACACGCCAGCCGGTGCAGCCACTGCGCGGGCTCGGCCTGGCCATCGGACAGCGGGTCGGCTGCGCCCAGCAGTGACGCCAGCCAGGGCCCGCCCACACCCGGCGTCACCACGCCTGACAACCCACCCGATGGGCTGGTGCCGGAGGCAAACGCATGGCCACTCGCCAGCCGAGCACGCGATTCGGCCACCGCGCGCCGCTGCGCGTCCATGTCGTAGGGCGCCAGCGCCAGCGCCCGGCAGGCCTGGGCCACCGCCAGCAGGTGGCCGCTGAGATTGCCGCTGTCGACCGTCGACACATAGACCGGCGACAAGGCGGCACCGCTGCGGGTGTCGTACCAGTTCAGGAAGTGGCCGCGGCAGCGCTGCAGCGTGCCCAGGGTGCCCAAGGTGGCTTCCAGCCGCGCCAGCAGCTCCTGGGTGCCGATCCAGCCGAAGGCCCGCGCGCAACTGGCGCTCAGCAGGTACAGGCCGATGTTGGTGGGCGAGGTGCGGTGCGCCACGGCGTCGTGCGGCAGCACCTGCAGGTTGTCGGGCGGCAGGTGCCGCTCCTGCGCGGTGACACAGCGTTCAAAGAAGCGCCAGGTGTCGCGCGCCACACCCGTGAGCGCCACGCGCTGCGGCGCGGTCAATGCCGAGTCGGCAACCCCCTGCCGTGGGCGGCTGACCCACCAGTTGCCCAGCGGCGCGCTGGCCCACAGCAGGCCCAGGCCCCAGGCCCATGCCAGCGCCCCGGCGGCGGGCGCACCGGCTGCGCCGCCAGGGCCTGCATCGGCCAGCCAGGCCTGCAGTGTCAGCAGCACTGGCAGCACCAGCGCCAGTGCAGGCTCGGCGGCGTGCCGTCGCAGCAGCGGGCCCAGCTGCCCGCGGGTGCCGGCCTGCACGGCGGCAAACGGTGTCCACTGCAGCAGGTGGCGGCGGCTCACCAGCAGGCGCCACAGCGTGCGCCACACGGCATCGCTGGCCAGCAGCGCCTGCGCGCCGAGCTGCCACACGCCCCACAGGCCGCCACACAGCGCCCGCAGCAACGCGAGCCCGGCCTGGCGGTAGAAGTGTCGCCAGGCCACGTCGCTGCGGCTGGGCGCCAGGCCCGCCAACGCCCCCATCAGCGGCCCGGCGCTGTAGGCCGCCAGCACCACCGACAAGGCGGCCAGCGGTGTCAGCACAAAGCCCATCAGCGCCAGCAGCAGCAAGGCCAGCGACGCGGGCGCCACCAGCGAACGGCGCAGGTTGTCCAGCATCTTCCAGCGGTTGACGGCGCGCAGCGGCCAGCGCGAAGGGCTGAACATCAGGGGCAGCAATTGCCAGTCACCGCGTGTCCAGCGATGGACACGGGCCGAGGCCACATCGGCCTGGAACGGCGCTTCCTCGATGACGCTGATGTCGGTGACCGCCGCGCAACGCGCCAGCGAGCCTTCCAGCAGGTCGTGGCTGAGCACCGCGTCGTCGGGCAGGCGCTCCAGGCCCAGCACGGCATGCACCGCCTGCACCTGCAGCAGCCCCTTGCCGCAGAAGCTGCCTTCGCCAAACAGGTCCTGGTAGACCTCGGAGCTCGCCGCGCTGTAGGGGTCGATGCCGCTGTGGCCGGCAAACAGCCAATGAAACGCGGTGGTTTCGGCCCGGGCCGGCAGCGGCGTCACCACATGGGGCTGCAGGATGCCATAGCCGCTGGCCACCTGCAGCCCGCTGGCCGACAGGCGCGGCTGGTTGGACGGGTGCGCCGCCACACCCACCAGCGCGCGCAGGCGCCCAGGGGGCAGCTGCGTGTCGCCGTCCAGCGTGAGCAGGTAGCGGGTGCCGGCGGCCAGGCGCGAACGGGCGCCCAGGTCCAGGAAGACGCTGCTCGACGTTGGGTTCACCAGCGCGTCGAGCAGCTCCACCAGCTTGCCGCGCTTGCGTTCCCAGCCCATCCAGCGGCGCTCGGTGCGGCAGTAGCGGCGCGGCCGGTGCAGCAGCACAAACCGCGGGGCATCACCTGCTGCGCTGGGGTGCTGCGCATTCAGCGTGTCGATGCCGACAGCGGCCTTGTCCAGCAGCAATGCGTCACCCGCCGCCTGCGCGGTGTCGGCGTCCACAAAGTCCGACAGCAACGCAAACTGCGCATGGGCTTCGGGGTTGGCCAGGTAGTGCAGGTGCAGCCGGTGCAGCAGCGTCTGCACCGCGGCGGGGTCGCTCAGCAAGGTGGGAATCACCACCAGGGTGCGGTGCTCTGCAGGAATGCCCGACACCAGTGCCAGCCGCGGCAGGCGTACCGGCCGCGCCCATTCACTGACCAGCCGGTTGACCACCGCCACCACCGCCTCGCTGGCCGGCCAGGCCAGCAGCGCCAGGCCCAGCCAGCCCCACGCGCCGCGGCTGGTGGGCTCATGGCCCGCCAGGTGTTCCGTCCACGCCATCAGGGCCAGGGTGCCCAGCGCCAGGGCGCCCAGGTAGACCGGCAAGGCGACCTGCGGCGCGATGTGGCGCCACAGCCCTGCCAGGGGTTCGTGCAGGCCCAGGGCCTGTGTCAGCGCGGGGCGGCCGGCGCCGTGCAGCCAGTGCCCGGGTGTCTTGGAGGGCTCAGTGCCGGGTGGTGTCTCTGCCGCGGTGTCCCGCGCGGGCTGGGCGGCCTGCATCAAGCCCAGCAGCACGCGCGCCACGGCCAGTTCACTGCGCCCACTGCGCCGGGCCAGGCCTTCGATGGCGTGCAATGTCTGGTCACGGGTGCCCGCCTGCTCGGCCTCGAACAGCGGAGTCGACAGCATCAGACGCATGAGCACACTGGCCCGCGCAACCAGGTCGGCCCAGTCGGCGTCACCGATGGCGCGCAGCGAGTTCACCGCATTGCTCATGCTCAGGTTGTCGGCGGCCTGGTCTGCGCCCTGCTGCGCCTGCACCACGGCCGGGTCGGGCAGCGCCTGGTCCAGCCAGTGGCGCACCGCGGCAGGAACCGGCTGCTCCAGCAGGCGCTGCGACAGCCGCGCCAGAAAGACGGTGCCCACACCGCGTTGCTGCAGCGGGCGCAGCCACGCGCGCAGGGCGTCGACCATGGCCGCATCAGCCAGCTCGTCGGCTGGCGGGGTGATGTCCAGGCTGCTCTCGAGGCTGTCGGGGAAGGTCGACGCAAAACCCGCTCCGGTGCCCGGCGGCGCGGCGGTACGCCCCTCGCCGGGGGTGCTCTGGCGCAGCACCTCGTCGCTGCACAGGTTGGCCACCTCACGTGCAGCCATCTGCGCGGCCTCGCGTTCAGCCAGGCGACGCAGGTTCTCCAGCAGCAGCACACGCAAGGTGGTGGGCAGCGCCCACATCTCGGCCAGGCTCAGGTCTCGCACCTCCTGGTAGGCGCCCAGATAGTGCACCAGCAGGTCTTCGTCAAAGGCCCCATCGGTGTGGGCCACAAAGGCCCAGGCCACGCCGTAGATGCGGGGCAGCCCGGCCAAGGGGGGAGACAGCAGCACCGGCAGCGCACGCACCGTGCGCCGCGGCAGTTCCAGGTGGATGCGTTCGAGCTGGGTCTCGATCAGGTGGAAGTTGTCCAGCAGCCACTCGGCCGCCGGGCTGACGTCGTAGCCGGCCGCCGCCTGGGCGACGATGTAATGGTGGGCCGCTCGCAGCTGGCGGACGTTGTCGGCCAGCCGCGGAAAGAAGGCGGCAGAGCGCCAGCCCGCCGGCGCCGCCTCGTGGGTGGCGGCCAGGCTGTGCCCATGCTGCGCAAAGCGCTGTGGCCCGAAGATCTCGGCGCGGATCGGGGGCTCCACCGGCCCACCATCACCCCCCAGCATCGCCAGTGCCGCCTGAGGAGCCGACGGCCAGAGGTGGCGCCAGACACGTCGCCCCATCGTCAAACCATCCACCACACCAGCGCGGCCGACACCACCGTCACCGCCAACACCGTGGTCACAAAACGCGCCAGCACGAAGGCATACAGCGCCTCGACGCCGCAGCGCAGCAGGAAGCCGCGCCCGGCTGCACCGTGACAGCGCAGCAGGTGGGCGTGCAGGTCCACGAGGTCGTGGGACTGCCCGCCACCGCTGCCGCCCAGGGCCGCTGTGCTCCAGCTGGGCCCGGCACCAGGAAGGATGCCCATGTCAGCGGGTTCCCACGACATCGACATCCACACGGCGGTCGGGCCGCAGGCAGACGATCAGCGACGCGCTGGAACGGGTGCCCGTGCAGTCACCCGGCTGGGTGTGCGGCACCGACTCGCCCTTGCCCGTGGCGCTGATCTTCAGCGGGTCCACGCGCCCAGAGGTGACGAGGTAACTCTTGACGGCATCGGCACGCTGCTGTGAGAGCACCATGTTGTAGTCGGAGGTGCCCAGGCGGTCGGTATGGCCTTCCACGACCACCTGCTCGAACTGCATGCTGTCCAGCTCGCGGACAAAGCCATCCAGCGCGCTGCGGCCTTCGGGCGAGATGTCTGAACGGTCAAAGCCAAACAATGATTCCGCGCTGAAGCTGACGCGGCGGCGCTGCACCGGCGGCGGCGCAGGCGGCTGCACCACGGGCGGCGGCGCGGCTTGGACCACGATCACCGGAGCGGGTGCCATGACCACGGGGGCCGGTGGCGGAATGTACGCCGGCGCCGGTTCCAGCGCCCGCGCCATCGGGCCGGGGCTGGCGCCAAAAGGCACGACCAGGCCCACCGAGAGGTGGTTCACATTGACATGCCCGACCACACCGTCGTTGAAACGATAACGTTCCACTTCCGCCCTGAGCAGCAGCGAGGTCCCCAGGCTGTACTGCAGGCCCAGACCCAGCTTGCCATTGGTACGTCGCTGCGAGACATCGGCCAGGGCGACCGGGCCGGTGGTGACAAACGTGGCCCGGGTACGGCCGGCCACCACACCCACGCGCATCAGCGCCGACAGCTGGGTGCCCAGCGGCAGCATGCCCACCAGGTCCAGGTTGGCGCCGTTCAGCCTGAAGCGGGCATCCACCGAACCGGCGGGCGTGGTAGTGGCGGTGTAGCCCGGCTTGCCCAGGTCGACGTAACCGGCCTCCAGCGCCAGGTTGCGGTTGAACTGGACACCGCCAAACACCTTGAAGCCGGTGTCGCGGGTGTCCCTGGCGAAGCTGCTGACGCTGGCGCCCGGCGCCAGCCCGGCGGCCACCTGCACCTCGCTGCCGAAGCTGCCTTGCGAGCGGCCCAGCGACACCCCGCCGTAGTTGAATCCGCCCTCCAGGGCCCAGGCCTGGGGGGCCGCCAGAACGGCCAAGCCTGCCAGGCCCACTGCCTGCAGAGTACGTGCGGTTGAGATGTTCATGATGAGTCGCTCCTGTCGTGATGGGGTGTGCTGCAGCGATGCAGCGTCTTCATTGGGTTGTAGGGCCACGCGCGCCGCGCGTCTGTGCGGTGACGAACCGCGCAACCCCCACGGCCAGGAGTACCCGCGTGTGCGCTGGCGAACAGTCGCCAGCTGACGGAAAGAACAGACTGCCGATGCAGACAGACACACCGCCTGCCACCCGCACCGTTTGTCAGACACCGCAGGAGCCACCGTGACGCCAAGCCCGCAGAACCACCTCATCGAATTGCTGCCGCGTCGGGACAGAACCCGCCTGCTGGCGCTGTGCGAACCCGTGGAGCTGTCACTGGCCCAGGTCGTTGGCGAACGTGGTACGCCCGCGCGGCATGTCTGGTTTCCGGTGAACGCGTTTGTCTCTTTGGTGGCGCAGGTGGATGAACACCCGGGGCTGGAGGTCGGCATGGTCGGCCGCGAAGGCATGGTCGGGGCCGCACTGGCCCTGGGTGTGGCGGTCTGTCCGCTGAAGTCCGTCGTTCAGGGTGCTGGCAGCGCATGGCGTCTGTCGGCAGCACCCTTCAGGGCCGAACTGGCTCAGAGCGTCGCCTTGCGCAACGTGCTCGGCCGCTACCTCTACGTACGGATGGACCAACTGGCCACCTCCGCGGCATGCCTGCGTTACCACCTGATCAGCGCACGCCTGGCACGCTGGCTGCTGATGAGCCAGGACCGTGCCCACCAGGACCACTTCCACACCACGCACGTCTTCCTGGCCTACATGCTGGGTGTGCGCCGGGTGGGTGTCACCGTGGCGGCCGGTGAGCTGCAGCGTCAAGGCTTGATCCGCTACCACCGCGGCGAGATCCACATCCTCGACCGCAGCGGCCTGGAAAAGGCCTCCTGCGCCTGTTATCAGCTGGACCAGCAGGCCTATGCTGCCCACCTGGGCAGCACGGGCAGCACCCACACGCGCTGAGCACCTCAGGGCTGCGCCCTCTCGCCCGCAGGGCGGCACAGCGCCAGATCGGCCTGCACCTGACGCCGCAGCCTGCTCAGGAAGGGTCTGTCCCTGTCGATGCTCGCCAGCCACAGGCAGGCCAGCGCCGGCAAGGCCAGGGCCAGCGGAACCAGCCACAGCATCCAGGGTGCATGCACCTGCGCGGCCGGCACCACCGCCCACAGCATCAGCGCCACTCCCGTCAGGCCCAGCGCCATGGCCAGGCCCAGCCAGCCCAGCACGTTCAGCAGCAGGCCGCGGCGCCACCAGGCCCACTCAGAGGCCAGTTCCAGCCCGGCCAGTTCCCCGTATGCGCGGGCGTGTTCTGCCAGCCAGCCGGGGGGCACGGACAACAGGCGCATCCATCGCAGCAGCCGCCACAGCGGCCTCAGGGAGCGCAGCGCCTCAGCCACGGCGCAGGCGCCCGCCAGCCCGCAACGCCCAGGCCGCTGCGATGGCGCCCACTGCTGCGGCCAGCAGCACGGCCTTGACAGGGAGGGCGGGCCGCGCCGGCACGCTGCCCACGGCAGCCTCGGCAGGCGGCGCGTTCGCTGGACGTGGCGGCGAGGCCCGCTCGGGCACAGCCCAGCGGCTCAGGCCTTGCCACGAGCCCGACAGGCTGTCCAGCGCATCCCGCGCCGTGTGCCGCGTGGCCTCCAGACGGGCCTCGGCGGCCAGCGCGGCCGCGTCGCGGCGCTCAGCGGCGCCGTCCCTCAGAAAAAGCCTGACCATCATGGTCTCCTTCAGCGTTCACCGGCTGGGCAGGCGCACGCCGCGGCGCGCCCGGCGACTCACACGCCCCAGACCACGGCCACACGGGCATCTCGGGCCTGCCGGAACATGTCCAGCAAGGGCCAGGCACGTTGCCGCAGCGTGACCTCGTCATGCTCCAGGGGTGCGGTACCCGCCTCTTCGTCAGCCACCGCATGCTCCAGGGCCTGGATGGCCTCGGGCAGGTCTTCGGCCGCCACGATGCCTCGGGACGCCGGGGTCTTGCCGATGATCGTCAGCAGCTGTTCACCCCGGGCACCGGTCATCACGACATCACCCGCAGCACCACACTTGAACCTGTACAACATCACTGTTTCTCCTGACGGCGCCGATGCGCCAACACACCCACAGCCAAGCAGCCGGCCAGCAGCAATGCGCCCCCGCCAGGCTCGCCCGGCAAGGCTGACGGCGCGGGCAGTTGCGCCGGGCTGGCCGGACTGGGCATACGCTCCACCGGCCCTTCGCCTTCCTGCAGGCGAGCCCAGGCGGGCGGCGCCAGCGCCGCCACCAGCGCCACCAGCACGATCAGCAACGCGGTGAACACCGCCGTGAGCCAAGCGTTCGACACGCCGGATGGCGAACCCTGACGGCTGGCTTCAGCGGCATGGAAGGGCGGCATCGGCCGCGGTCGAACGGGGGTATGGGGCACGCCCGCATGCTGCGCGGCAGTGACACGGCCGTCTGTGCGCCATGGCACATAGCGCAGGCCCTTGCTGTGTCGCCCAGCGCACAGACCGGCCCGCTGCACACGGCCACAGTCCACTTGGCGAAAGCACCACTCCCATCTACCAGGAGTCTGTCCATGATCATCTGCCACACCCACGCACCCCGGTCATCGGCCGCCACTGCCGCCCTGGCATCGGCCTTGGCCATCACCCTCACTGTCCTGGGCGCCACCGGCTGTGCCGTGACGCGCGGTCAGGAATCGGTAGGTGCCTATGTCGACGACACTGCCATCACCGCCGCCGTCAAGGGCCGCTTCATCGACAACCGCCTCGTCGATGCGTCCAGCATCAGCGTGGAGACCCTCAATGGCACCGTGATGCTGTCGGGCTTTGCCAAGAACGCCACCGAGCGTGCCACCGCCGAATCCCTGACCTGGAAGGTGGGTGGCGTCAAGCAGGTGAAGAACGAGATCGCCATCCGGCCGTGAGTGGCGGGCCCGTGGGCTTGATCATGCAGGACGGCACGCCGGGCATGCTGCTGGCCGTCACCCACGTCCAGACGCTGCTCGGCGATCGGACGCTGACATCCGCCAGTGGCTTCTTTTTCCGGCGCAATGGCCGGCTGTTCCTCGTCACCAGCCGGCATGTGCTGTTCGACGCGCCCAGCGGACACGCGCCTGACCACGTGGCATTCAGCTGCCACGTGCACCCACGCGACTTGACCCGTGTGCACCACGCCCGGGTGCCGCTGTATGCCGATGGCCGGGCTACCTGGCACCAGGCCGAGGACAGCGGCGGCGACATCGACGTGGCCGCGCTGGAGATCAGCCCCAGCCACATCCCCCAGCCCCATGCCATGCAGTCATTTGGCGTGGAAGACCTGGCCAACGGGCACCCATTGTGTGATGTCGGCGACAGCCTGGCCATTCCCGGTTACCCACTGGGCTTCCACGACACGGTGCACCACCTGCCGGTGGTGCGTTCGGCCAGCATCGCGTCGGCCTACGGCGTGCGGTTTCAGGGGCGCGGCTACTTCCTCACCGACTGCCGCACCCACCGGGGCAGCAGCGGTGCGCCGGTGCTGCTGCACGACGCTGACCGCGGCACAGGGCGCCGCTGGCGCCTGCTGGGTGTGCATTCCAGCCGCATGGACATGGGGGGGCGCGACGCTGCGCAGGACGAATCGCTGGGGCTGAACTGCGCCTGGTATGCCGACATCCTGTTGACACTGACCCGGGTGTCGGTGCCATCGACACCCAGCGTGTCAGGCACAGCGCTGGCGGGGCGTGTCTGAGCAGGCCTGTCGTCCCTAAGCGCTGCAGCACACAGACACCCCACGCACCGCCCCTCATGCTGCCCCTTCGGCAACGCTCCGCGCTGCCATCACACAAATGGACATGCCATGACCATCACTGCTTACCGCGCACTCACCATCACCCGGCTGGCTCGCCGGCCCACACTCGCCGCGGCAGCCCTGTGCCTGGCCACCGCCGCCTCGGCGCAGATGCCCGGGCCCGCCGTTCCCGGCCTAACCCGGGCGGCCGTGCTGGCCGATCTGCGGTCCAGCCAGGCACGCGACCGCTGGGACGATGCCACCGACCGCTGGATACCGCGTCACGCAGGCCCAGTGGCCGATTCGGGGCTGACACGCGACGCCGTGCTGGCCGAACTGGCCGCCACGCAGTTGTCCAGCCACTGGGATGCGCAGGAGGGCGCGTGGCTGCTGTGGGTGCCCGTCGCCCGCGCGGCTGACGCACCCAGCCGCGCCGATGTGACCGCCAGCACGCAGCGCTTCCTCAGGACCCATGAATGCGACGCCGCCTCGCAGGCGTGGTCGGAACACCGCTGAGACCGGCAGGCCGTCATGAAGGACGCCCCGGGTGCAGCAGCGCCAGCGCGTCGTCCTGGGTGCAACCCACCCGTTCGAAGCGCAGGCGCAACGGCGCCAGGCGGGCGTCGACATGCAGGTGGTGGGTGCCCAGGGTGGCCGGGCTGCCCTGCAGCGCATCACCGCGGTACAGCTGGCAGCCCATCAGGCGAGCCACATGCAGCCGTCCTTCGGCATCCTGCAGCGCGGCCAGGAAGCCGTCGATGCTCAGGTCGACCACTTGGTAGCGGCTGATCAACCCCCGGCCGTTGACGGATTGCGGTGTCATGTTTCAGGCTCGGCCATGGCCCTCATGCTGCCGGGCAGGCCGGGCCAGGGTCTGTTCGGCAGCACACCCAACGCCAGGGCACCCCCCTGGTCGTCAGGGCCCGTCCGCGCCGTCACCCGGGCGGCGGTGAGCGGCGCAGTCTGGCCATCAATGCAGCACCAGCAGCGGCACCTGGGTGCGGGACATCACGTTCTTGGTGTGCGAGCCGTAGAGCAACTCGCCAAACACACCGCGCCCGTGGGTGATCATCACGATCAGGTCAGCCTTGACGCGGTCAGCCACCTCGGCGATGGCGCTGTCGGTGGCATCGGTACTGACGTGTTCACCGTCGAAGCTGACCCCAACGGCTGCAGCGCGTTCGGCAAAGTGGGTCAACACCTTGTTCGCGTGCGCCTCGGTTCGCGCTTCGAAGGCTTCCATCTGGCGCACAAAGGTGTGCGGGTTGGCATTGACCACCGACACCGGCAACGCCGGCTCACACACAAAGCCGGTGATGCGCGCGCCCAGCGATTGCGCCAGGGCCAGGCTTTGATCGATGGCCTTCTGGGAAAGCTCGGAACCGTCAACCGGCACAAAGAGATGCTTGAACATCGCGGGAGTCCTTTTCACATGACAGGCGTTGATGCGGTTCACTCTACGGAGATCAGGCACTGCAGGTGTTGACCTGGGTCAGCTTGTGCCCGGCTTGGGCTAACCTCGGGCCATACCCCGGAAGGCCCACGCACAGGCACCGGGCGCACCCAGGAGGCCTTGATGAGCTTGCACCAGCAACTGTTGAAACGCGCGGCCGAGGGCCGCCCCATCCGCGTCGGCGTCATCGGCGCCGGCAAATTTGGCAGCATGTTCCTGGCCCAGGTGCCGCGCACCCCAGGGCTGCACGTCGTGGGCATCGCCGACCTCAACCCCAGCGCGGCGCAGCGCAACCTGGCGCGTGTGGGCTGGCCGGCCGAGGCCGCCCAGGCGCCCAGCCTGGACACCGCCTTGCGCGAAGGCCGCACCCACGTGGGCGACAACTGGCAGGCTCTGGTGTCACACCCCGGCATCGACGTGGTGGTGGAAAGCACCGGCGCGCCCGTGGCCGCCGTCGAGCACATGCTGCAGGCCTTTGCGCAGGGCAAGCACGTGGTCAACGTCACCGTGGAAGCCGACGCCTTCTGCGGCCCGCTGCTGGCCCGTCGGGCAGCTGAAGCCGGCGTGCTCTACAGCCTGGCCTTTGGTGACCAGCCCGCACTGATCTGCGACCTGGTCGACTGGGCGCGCACCTGTGGGTTCCCGGTGGTGGCCGCGGGCCGGGGCCACAAGTGGCTGCCGCACTTTGCGCAGAGCACGCCCGAGACCGTCTGGCAGCACTACGGGCTCACGCCCGAGCAGGCCGAACGGGGCGGGCTGAACCCCAAGATGTTCAACAGCTTCCTGGACGGCAGCAAGCCCAGCATCGAAAGCACCGCCGTGGCCAATGCCTGCGGGCTGGCGGTGCCGTCCACCGGCCTGCTCTACCCGCCAGCCAGCGTGGCCGACATTCCCTATGTGACACGCCCGCGCAGCGAAGGCGGCGTGCTGGAACAGAAGGGCATGGTCGAGGTGATCAGCAGCCTGGAAACGGACGGTCGGGAGATCCCCTACGACATCCGCATGGGCGTGTGGGTGACGGTCGAAGGCGAGACGGACTACATCCGTCACTGCTTCGAGGAATACAAGGCGCACACCGACCCTTCAGGCCGCTACTTCACGCTCTACAAGCGCTGGCACCTCATCGGCCTGGAAGTGGGCTATTCGGTGGCCAGCGTCGCCTTGAGGGGCGAGGCCACAGGGGTGGCCACGGGCTGGCGTGCCGACGTCGTGGCCACGGCCAAGCGCACACTGAAGTCCGGTGAGCGTCTGGACGGTGAAGGTGGCTACACCGTGTGGGGCAAGCTGCAACCAGCCCAGGCCTCGCTGCGCCTGGGTGGCCTGCCGCTGGGCCTGGCCCACGACCTGCCCCTGGTGCGCGACGTGCCGGCCGGCCAGATGCTCTGCTGGGACGATGTGCGCATCGACACCCAGAACACGGCCTACCAACTGCGCCGCGAGATGGAACGCCTGTTCGGCAGCTGAACGCGTCTGCCTTCACACCAGCGAGCCCCGCACCCCGGGCACACACCGGATGCCCCTGGCGCGTGACACCGGTCACATCACGACGGTAGACTCCGGCCGCCTCTGTACAGGCACGGCAACGACAACAACGAGGAGGTCCTCATGGACATGCAAGGTATTCATAACTTTCTCAGCACCACGGCCACTGAATTGGCCATCAAGGTGGTGGCCGCGATTGCGTTCTGGGTCATCGGCCGGTGGCTGATCGGCCGCGTGGTGGGCCTGATGCAGGCCGGCATGAACCACAACAAGGTCGACCCGACCCTCACCAAATACCTGGGCAGCATCGTCACCATCGCGCTGAACATCGCGCTGGTGCTGGGCATCCTGGGCTACTTCGGCATCCAGACCACCTCGTTTGCCGCCATGCTGGCCGGCGCGGGTGTGGCCATCGGCGCGGCCTGGAGCGGCCTGCTGGGCAACTTTGCCGCCGGCGCCTTCATGCTGGTGCTCAGGCCCTTCAAGGTGGGCGACTTTGTCTCCATCGGCGGCATCACGGGTACCGTGCGTGAACTGGGCCTGTTCGGCACCACCATCGTCACCCCCGACAACGTGCTGACGGTGGTCGGCAACGGCAAGATCTTTGGCGACACCATCCAGAACTTCTCGTCACTGCCCGAGCGCCGTGTGGAGCGGGTGGCGCAGCTGGCCGGTTCGGTCGATCCGCTGCAAGCCATCGAGCGCCTGCGCGCCGCCGTGCTGACGATTCCGAACATCAGCACCACCATGCCGCCGGAAGTCAACCTGCTGGACATCAACCTGAACGGCCCGGTGATCTCGGTGCGCCCCTACTGCCACACCGACCACTACTGGGCGGTCTACTTCGCCACCAACGAAGCCATCGTGCGCGTGTGCAAGGAAGCCGGCTGGCCGGCGCCGATGCCGCACGCCGTGCACCTGGTGCACACGCAGCAGGCCTGAGCGAGCCCGTGGCCTTCGGCCGGCGCTGAGCGGGCGTTCAGCCGGCGGCCAACGTGAAGCCGACGCGGGTGCGGCCGGCTTCACATTCGGCCAGCGGGCGCCCCGCGTGCATGCGGGCAATGGCCGCCACGATGGCCAACCCCAGGCCGTGGTGCTGCTGGTTGGGGCAGGTGCGAGAGCCTTCGCTGCGGAAAAAGCGGTCAAACAGCCGAGGCAGGTGCTGCGGCTCGATCGGGTCTCCGTGGTTTTCCACCAGCACCGCCACCTGCTGCGGTACAGCTTCAGCGCGAATCTGCACCACCACCGTGCTGCCCCGCTCGGCAAAGCGCATGGCGTTGCCCACCAGGTTGGAGACCGCACGCTTGAACAGCGGCTCGTCCACCGGCACCTGCGCATCACCGTCCACCCGCAGATGCAGACCGGCTTCTTCCAGCGGGGCCTCGTGGAATTCACACACGTCGCGGGCCAGCGCGGCCAGGCTCACCGGCTGGCCGCGCCGCGCCTGGGCGCCGCGGTCGGCGCTGGCCAGGAACAGCATGTCGTTGACCATCGCCGACAGCCGCTGCAGCTCTTCCAGGTTGGACGCCAGCGTGTCCTGCAGCAACTGCGGGCTGCGTTCGCGTGACAGCGCCAGCTCGGTCTCACCCATCAGGTTGGCCAGCGGCGTGCGCAGCTCGTGCGCCACGTCGGCGTTGAAGCCTTCCAGCTGCGCATAGGCCTTCTCCAGGCGCTCCATCAGGCCGTTGAACTGGTCGATCCAGGGGCGCAGTTCCTCGGCCGGGTCGTCCAGGGCCAGGCGGCGGTCCAGGCTCTGCGCGGAGATGGCCTGCGTCTGCGCGGCCAGCTGCTTGAGCGGGCGCAGGGCCCGGCGCACATGCCAGAAGCTGCCGAGCGCCACCACCGCGCCCGCCAGGAGCGTCACCACCGACAGCAGCCAGGCCCAACGGCGCCCCATGGCCGCGTCGCGGCTGAAGTCCACGGTGTAGCTGCCGCGCAGCATGCCGCCCGGCAGGCTGGGCAGTGCCACGTCAAAGGCATGCGTGCGGCGGTGCTCGGAGGCCTGCAGCGCGGTGTCTGGCTTGTCGGCGTACAGCAGCGAACCATCGGCACGCCGGAACTCCAGGTGGGAGAAGCCGCGCATCACGGCGTCGCTGGCCAGCCGCTGCACCACGGCCGCCTCACCGCCGCGCGCCGCCTCCACCCGCAGGATGTCGACGATGAGCTGGCAGCGCAGCGCCAGGTCCTGGGCGTTGCGCTCCTTGATGAGCATGCCCACCGACATCCACGACATGAACGACAGCACACCCAGCACCGCGATGGTGAACAACGCCAGCTTCTTGGACAAGCGGGTGCTGATGGAGTGGGAGCACAGCAGCGGTGTGCCGCACGTGGCGGTGGCCCGCGGGGCAGGCGCAACGGTGTTCATCAGCCGCGGTCCTCCAGGACATAGCCCATGCCCCGCACGGTGTGCAGCAGCTTGCGCTCGAAGGGGTCGTCCAGCTTGGAGCGCAGCCTTCGCACGGCCACCTCCACCACATTGGTGTCGCTGTCGAAATTCATGTCCCAGACCTGCTCAGCCAGCGTGGTTCTGGACAGGATCTGCCCACGCCGGCGAAGCAGCAGCGCCAGCAGGTTGAATTCCTTGGCGGTGAGGTCCAGGCGCTGTGCGCCTCGGGTGGCCTTGCGGCCGATGAGGTCCAGGCTCAGGTCGGCCAGGGCCAGCTGCGTCGGCGCTGCCGCTGAGGCGGATGCCGTGCCGCGCCGCCCCAGCGCCGTGATGCGGGCCAGCAGCTCGGAAAACGCAAAGGGCTTGACGAGGTAGTCATCGGCTCCCTGCTCCAGCCCGGCCACGCGGTCCTCGATCTTGTCGCGCGCCGTCAGCATCAGCACCGGGGTGCGCCGGCCTTCGCTGCGCAGGGCCTTCAGCACGCCAAAGCCGTCGATGCCGGGCAGCATCAGGTCGAGCAGGATGATGTCGTATTCACCGCCCACGGCCAGCCGCCGGCCGTCGATGCCGTCACGCGCCACGTCCACGACATGGCCACTCTCGCTCAGGCCCTTGTGCAGGTACTGCGCGAGTTTGGCTTCGTCTTCGATCACTAACAGGCGCATGGTGGGTGTGGGGCGGGCTCGGGCGGTGCAGCAGAGCAAGGCACGCTGAAGGATGGACGGCATGTTGCCACCAAGGGCTTGGGCCGTGGATTACGAATTTGTCATGTGGCCATGCGGCGCGCGTCCGTAAAATCGAGCGCCATGGATACCCCTGGCAACCTCTTCTGCGTGGCAGCACCCAGTGGCGCCGGCAAGTCCAGCCTGGTCAAGGCGCTGCTGGAACTGGATTCGCGCCTGGCGGTCTCGGTCTCGCACACCACACGGGCGCCCCGCGGCCAGGAACAGAACGGCCGCGAGTACTGGTTCACCGACGAAGCCTCCTTCAGGCAGATGGCCGGCGCCGGCGAATTCTTCGAGTGGGCCGAGGTGCACGGCAACCTGTACGGCACCTCCCGCAAGGCCATCGAAGACCGGCTCGCCCGGGGTGAAGACGTCGTGCTCGAGATCGACTGGCAAGGCGCCAAGCAGATCAAACAGATCTTTTCGCACGCGGTGCTGATCTTCATCCTGCCGCCCAGCTGGGACGAACTGCGGCAACGCCTGCTGCGCCGGGGTGAAGACCGCCCGGAAACCATCGACAAGCGCATGCTCAACGCCCGGGATGAAGTCGCGCAGGCCCGCTTCTTCGATTTTGTTATCATCAACGCCCTGTTCGAGACGGCGCTGTTTGACCTCAAAGCGGTGGTTCATTCACAGCGTTTGCGCTACGCCGCGCAGATGCGCAACCGTTCTCAGGTCTTCCACGCGCTCAACCTTGTCTGAAGTCGCGCCGAAAGCCACAGTGGGCGCGCCCTCGCGCGCATCCGTCTGCCCTCACCGCCGTTCACCCCCGCACTGGAAGCACCCCACAGAACCATGGCCCGCATCACCGTCGAAGACTGCCTGACCAAGATTCCCAACCGCTTCCAGCTGGTGCTGGCGGCCACCTACCGGGCCCGCATGCTCAGCCAGGGCCATGCCCCCAAGATCGAGACCAAGAACAAGCCCGGTGTCACCGCCCTGCGTGAGATCGCCGCCGGTGAGGTGGGCATCGAAATGCTGCGCAAGGTACCGGTCTGAACAAGCCCCTCTGATTTCCCGCACCCGACAGGCGCCCTTCCGGGCGCCTTTTGTTTTTCCGGGTTAGATTCAGGCCATGGGCCTTCGATCGTTTGCCGCTGACCTTCTTCCTGCCGCACTGAACCTGCGGCCCAGGGGCTTTGGCGTCGACGCGCTGCCCCAGCAGACCCCAGAGACGTATGCCGGCCTCAGCGAAACGCTTCAATACCTGAGCAAGGCCGACCAAAAACGCGTCCTTGAGGCCTTCCGGTTCGCCGACGGTGCGCATCTCGGGCAATTCCGGGCCAGCGGCAAGCCCTACATCACGCACCCGGTGGCGGTGGCCGGCCTGTGTGCGGCCTGGAAGCTGGACGTCCAGGCCATCATGGCGGCGCTGATGCACGACGCCATGGAAGACTGCGGCATCACCAAGATCGAGCTGATCGAGCGCTTCGGTGCACCGACTGCGGAGCTGGTGGACGGGTTGACCAAGCTGGACAAGCTGCAGTTCAACACCCGCGAGGAAAGCCAGGCCGAGAGCTTCCGAAAGATGCTGATGGCCATGTCGCGCGACGTGCGCGTCATCCTCATCAAGCTGGCTGATCGCCTGCACAACATGCGCACGATGGAGGCGATGGCCGCGCACAAGCGCACCCGCATCGCCCGCGAGACGCTGGACATCTACGCCCCCATCGCGCACCGCCTGGGCCTCAATCAGGTCTACCGCGAGCTGCAGGAGCTGGCCTTCAAGCTGCTGCACCCCTGGCGCCACGCGGTGCTGGCCAAGGCGCTGGAGCGCGCGCGCGGCACTCGGCGCGACATCGTCGACCGCGTTCGCCGGGAAGTCGAGGAGGCCTTTGCCGAACACAAGCTCAAGGCCGAGATCAACGGGCGCGAAAAGACCACCTACTCCACCTACCGCAAGATGCGCGAAAAGCACGATGGCTTTGCCAGCGTGAACGACATCTTCGGATTCCGCATCATCGTGGGCGACCTGCGCGATTGCTACTGGGCCATGGGCATCCTGCACCAGCTCTACAAGCCCGTGCCCGGCCGCTTCAAGGACTACATCGCCATCGCCAAGGCCAACGGCTACCAGAGCCTGCACACCACCCTGGTCAGCCCCCTGGGCACCCCGGTGGAATTCCAGATGCGCACCGAGGCGATGCACGCCGTGGCGGAGAAGGGCATTGCCGCCCACTGGATCTACAAGGTCGACCCGACCGGCCAGCTGGGCGCCGCGCCCCAGCCCAACGCCACGCCGGCCGGCGTGGCGCCGCGCCACGCCAACGGCAAACCCGGCAAGTCAGGGGGCGAACCGGCCCCGATGGACACGGCCGCCGTGGGTGCGCTGTGGCTGCAGAGCCTGATGGATATCCAGGACGAGACGCGGGATTCCGCCGAGTTCCTCGAACACGTCAAGATCGACCTCGTGCCCGAGGCGGTGTATGTCTTCACCCCGAAAAGCAAGATCCTCGCGCTGCCGCGGGGGGCCACACCCATCGACTTCGCCTATGCCATCCACTCCGACGTGGGCGACCACACCGTGGCGGCCAAGGTCAACGGCGACGCCGTGCCGCTGCGCACCCCACTGGCCAGCGGCGATGTGGTGGAAGTGATCACTTCACCCTCGGCCAAGCCCAACCCGGGCTGGCTTAACTATGTGCGCACGGGGCGGGCGCGCAGCAAGATACGCCACTACCTGAAGACCATGGAGTCCGAGGAATCGCGCGCGCTGGGCGAGCAGATGCTCAGCCAGGCCCTGCGCGCCGAGGGACTGACCCTTCCCAGCGCCGACCCGAACGACAGCGCAGCAGCGCTGCTGTGGCAGCAGCTGGCGCGCATCAGCGGCAACCGCGGCCGCCAGGAACTGCTGGTGGATGTCGGCCAGGGCCGCAAGGTGGCCGTCATCGTGGCCAAGCGCCTGGCCCAGCTGATGTCGGACCGCGGCACCCGGCCCAACGCCGTGGCACTGACGCTCAGCCGCTTCGGCACCGACGACAGCACGCCCACCCAGGGCGCGGTGTTCATCGATGGCAGCTACGACACCACCGTCAGCCTGGCCAGCTGCTGCCGCCCGATCCCGGGCGACGCCATCGCCGGCTACCTGGGCAAGGGCGAAGGCCTGCTGGTGCACACCACGGAATGTCGCGTCGGCCGCAAGCTGCACAGCCGCGACAGCGAACGCTGGCTGCACGTGGAATGGGCCGAGACACCGGTTCGGGCCTTTGAGACGGCCGTGGTGGTGCAGGTGCGCAACGGCAAGGGCGTGCTGGCCCAGGTGGCCCAGGCCGTGGCCCACGCGGAAGCCGACATCACCCACCTGGACATGGGTGAGGAAGCCGCCAGCGACAGCGCCGAGCTCAAGCTGCGGGTGGCCGTGCGCGACCGCGTCCACCTCGCCGAGGTCATGCGCTCAATGCGGCGCGCCGCGTTTGTGATGCGGGTGTGGCGCGTCAAGCCTTGACGGGCGCCGGGTAGCTGACGCGGATCACCTCCAGCACCTCCAGCCCACCGGGGGTCTGCAGGCGCACCTCGTCGCCCTCGCGCGCCTTCAGCAGGGCCCGGGCAATCGGGGCCACCCAGCTCACCTCACCCTGCAGGTTGTCGGCTTCGTCGATGCCCTTGATGGTGATGGTGCGTTCGTCACCCCGGGCCGTGGCGTAGGTGACCGTGGCGCCAAAGTAGACCTGGTCGCTGCCGTGGTGCAGCGCCGGGTCGGCCACCTCGGCGATGTCCAGGCGCTTGGTCAGGAAGCGGATGCGGCGGTCGATCTCGCGCAAGCGCTTCTTGCCATAGAGGTAGTCACCGTTTTCGCTGCGGTCACCATTCTTGGCGGCCCAGGAGACGGTTTCCACCATCTTCGGGCGTTCGTTGTCCAGCAGGTGCATCAGCTCTTCGCGCAGGCGCCGGTAGCCTTGCGGCGTCATGTAGTTCTTGCTGCCCGGTGGCAAGGGCGGCAGGCCGGGGATGCCGTCGTCATCGTCGTCAGCGGCGTCGCTTTCGCGGGTGAAGGCTTTGTTCATGGCGGGGCGGTGGATGGGCCTGCGTGCGCAGGGCCGAGCGCCCAAGCATAGCCGGGCCGTCAGTCCGCACTTCGGCGCCGAGCGCCCTTACTCGAACGCTCGCCCGTCCTTGTGGACAAACGCCCAGGTCTTGCCATCGTCATGGATAGCCAGGTCGTCATAGGGGTAGAGCACGGTGTCGACGTCCTGACGGGTGCCCACCTCCAGGAACACCACCTCGGCATCGCTGCGGTTGGCCAACTGGTGGGAGTGACCCGAGCCGGCCTTGAAGCCGGCACACATGCCGGGCGACAGCAGCTGCTCGCCATGGTCCAGCACCAACGTCGGTGTGCCGGCCAGCACGTAGACAAACTCGTCTTCGCCGGAATGGTGGTGCCGCACCGACGACACCGAACCCGGCGCCATGCGCACCAGGTTGACCCCGAACGTCTCAAGACCGAAGTGGTCACCCAGGCGCCGCTTGGTGCGGCCGCGCACCCAGGACGCAAAGGGCTCGGGGTAGCGGGTCTGCAGCGCGGGTTCGGGGATGTCCAGCGCATGAACGGCGGGTGGGCTGGGGGTGGGTTCGGCCATGGGCGGGCTCTCGGTGGCGGCAGCGCGCCCGCAGGCTTGTGGCGCGCCCGTCGGGACCATGTTACGGGGCGCTGTCGGCCAATGCCAGCAGTTCGGCCGCGTCGGTGTCGCTCAGGCCCACACGCCGCAGCGTGTCGGCTGGCCTGCGCTGTTCCCAGGCCAGCACATCGGCCAGCGTATCGGCCAGGGGCCGGCAGCGCAGCCCCGTCTGCAGCGCACGGGTGCGCGCCCAGCGCCCGAAGCCGGCATGGCCATCACCGGGCACCCACAAGGGCAGTGAACGCGGCCCCGCCCAGGGCCTGACGCCCTGGTTCAGCAGCCAGGCGTCGGGCATGCGGCGCAACCGGGCCTGTTGGCCGTTGGCTGCTGCAGCCACCTCGGCCGCCAGCGCCAGCACCACGGCCAGCGGCCGGCGCTCACCCACCGCATTGACGGCGCCTGACACTCGCTCGGCCGCCGCCTGGACGATCCACTGCGCCAGGTCGCGCACATCGATGATCTGTGTGGCCAGGCCTTCGCCTTCCGGCACCAGCACGGTGTGGCCGGCGCTCGCGGCGCGAGCCATCACCCAGGGCCACCATCCGCTGCGGTCAGACACATCACCCGGCCCGCCGACCATGCCCAGCCCTCAAGCCCCCGCGGCACGCCGCGCTGCGGCGAGCCGACGACGGCGCTTGTTGCGCACCCGCCAATGCCAGATGCCGTTGCACAGCAGCCAGGCCAGCGCCGAAAACCCCACCGCAAAGAGCAAGGCACCCAGCAACAGGGGTTTGCCGACATCGCGCAAGGTCTGCGCGGCCTGCTGCCACCAGGGCAAGCCACTGTCAGGCCGGCTGGAGCTGCCTGACAGCACCTGTGGCGCCGCCGCGTTCTCCGGTTCCGCCAGCACCCAGCTGCCCACCTTCCACGCGGCGTAGTACACCGGCCCGAAGGTCGGCGGCGTATTCACCAGCGTGGCCACGATGGCCACCGGCACATTGGCGCGCAATGCCACACAGGCGGCGGCCGACAGCGGAATCTGCGCAATCGGCGTGATGAAGGCAAAGAAGACGCCGATGGCCGCGCCGGTGGCCACGCCGCGCCGGCTCAGGTGAAACAAGCGTGGGTGCAGCAGCGAAGGGCCCAGCCAACGCAACCAGCGGTTGTTGGCGATGCTCTCATGCGAGGGCATGAGTCGGCGCAGACGGTCGAGCATGGCGTAGCCAGGGGTCCTGTAAGCAGCAGTCAGCTGCGGTGAGCAGCCCCACTCGGAGGGCCGCGCGGGGCCCGATCATCCCCGATGTCCGGGCGTGGGGGCGCCCTGTGGCTTTCGCGCATGACAATGCCTACCCTGCAGCGCACCGGATAATCGGCAGCCTCTGCCGTGCGCAGGTCTGCCCAAGACGCCAAGACCCGCGAGCGCCGCCGTCACCTGCCCCTTGGCAACGGGCACACCTTCCCACGCCTGCACCATGTCCACCTCCCCCAGCCCCACCCTGCCCTCTGCTGACCCCCTGGCCAACAAGGCCCAGGCCTGGTCGGCCCTGTTCACCGAACCCATGAGCGAGCTGGTGCAGCGCTACACGGCCAGCGTCAACTTCGACAAGCGCCTGTGGCGGGCCGACATCGACGGCAGCATGGCCCACGCCCGCATGCTCGGGGCGCAGGGCATCATCAACGCAGAGGATGTGGCCGCCATCGAACGCGGCATGACGCAGATCGTGGGCGAGATCGAGTCCGGCCAGTTCCAGTGGCAGCTCGCCCTGGAAGACGTGCACCTGAACATCGAGGCCCGCCTGACGCAGCTGGTGGGTGACGCCGGCAAGCGCCTGCACACCGGCCGCAGCCGCAACGACCAGGTCGCCACCGATGTGCGCCTGTGGCTGCGCGGTGAGATCGACGGCCTGGCGGTGCTGCTGGCCGAGATGCAGCGTTCACTGCTGACGCTGGCCGAATCCCACGCCGACACGGTGATGCCCGGCTTCACGCACCTGCAGGTGGCCCAGCCGGTGAGCTTTGCGCACCACCTGCTGGCCTACGTGGAGATGTTTGCGCGCGACGCCGAACGCCTGGCCGACGCGCGCCGGCGCACCAACCGGCTGCCGCTGGGCGCGGCCGCGCTCGCCGGCACCAGCTACCCGCTGGACCGCCATGCCGTGGCCCGCGCGCTGGGCTTTGAGGCGCTGTGCACCAACAGCCTGGACGCCGTCAGCGACCGCGACTTTGCGCTGGAATTCAGCAGCTTCGCGTCCATCTGCATGGTGCATGTGTCGCGCCTGGCCGAAGAAATCGTGCTGTGGATGAGCCAGAACTTCAGCTTCATCGACCTGGCTGACCGTTATTGCACCGGCTCGTCGATCATGCCGCAGAAGCGCAACCCCGACGTGGCCGAGCTGGCCCGCGGCAAGAGCGGCCGCGTGATCGGCCACCTGATGGGCTTGCTGACGCTGATGAAGGGCCAGCCGCTCACCTACAACAAGGACAACCAGGAAGACAAGGAGCCGCTGTTCGACACCGTGGACACGCTGCGCGACACGCTGCGCATCATGGCCGAGATGGTGGGCGGCATCCGCGTCAAGGCCGCCGCGATGGAAGCCGCGGCGCTCAAGGGCTACGCCACGGCCACCGACCTGGCCGACTACCTCGTGAAGAAGGGCCTGCCCTTCCGCGACGCCCACGAGGCCGTCGCCCATGCCGTCAAGGTGGCCATCGCGCAGGGGCTGGACCTCTCCCAGTTGCCACTGGACACACTGCGCGGCTTCCATGCGTCGATTGGTGACGACGTGTTTGAGGTGTTGTCGCTGAAGGGCTCGCTGAATGCCCGGCAGGTGCTGGGCGGCACGGCGCCCGCTCGGGTGCGGGAAGCCCTGGCCGCACACCGTCGGCGCCTGGGCTGAGTGCCCCCGGCACGCGAGGTGAACACCGCAATAAGGTTGCTTCCGGCAACCATTGCTCACGATCAGCGCAGGGCGCAGTTCCTAGACTGAAGGCATTCGTGACTTCTGGCGCACTCCGGTGCGCAACACCATGCCGCAATTCACGTGGATGGCCCGTGACCCTCGGCGCGCCTTGCGTTCAGGCCTGATCGAGGCCCCATCGGCCTGGCAGGCGAACTTGGCCCTGCGCCGCCAAGCCCTGGGTGGCGTGGCGGTGTTGCCCGTGCCGGCCATGGCCAGTGCGGCTGCCGACACCCCGCTGGACTTGTCACGCGTCAGCATCGCGTCGCGCATGGGCGTGGTCAGCCACCTGCGGCTGCTCATCGGCCAGGGCGTGCCGCCCAGTCGGGCCTGCGCCGTGGCCGGGGCTTCCGCGCCCGATGCACAGCTGTCTGACGCCCTGCACCGCGCCAGCCTGTTGATGGGCGAACGGGGCAGCCTGTGTGACGCACTGCAGGCCCAACCTGGCCTGCTCAACCGCTTTGCCGCTGCGCTGCTGCGCGCCGCCGAGGGCCGCGGCATGCTGTACGAAGGCCTGAAGGACCTCTACCAATACCTGGAGTTCGAAGAGCAGCTGGACCTGCGGCGCAGCCCGCGTGGCTGGCGCCGCTGGGCCAGCCGGGTAAGGGTGGTCAGGCCGCTGTCGCCGGTGGCGGCCCGGCTGCTCACGCTGACCCACTTCTTCGGCTGCTTGGCGCTCGGCCAGCGCGCGGGCCTGGGGGTGGCCGCCACGCTGCTGGCCACCCAGGAGATCTGCGGTGACGCTGATTTCCAGCGCGAGATCGCTGCCGTGCACCAGGCCGTGGTGCAGAGCCGACAAGGACTGGCCGAGGCGCTGGACATGGCCGGCCTGCTGCCGATGACATCGCGCCAGCCCCTGGAGGCCGCCCAGGCCGAAGGCCGTCTGGCCGACATGCTGGTGGAGCTGACGCGCGAACTGCGCAGCCACGCCGAAGCCGCGCTGGCCGCCTGAGTTCGGGCCGCCAG